>JAUXSD010000179.1 GCA_030681525.1 Solirubrobacteraceae bacterium | reverse complement strand
ACATCGAGACGATCGAGACCGAGCTGATCTTCGCCGACCTCGAGCAGGCCGAGCGCCGCCACGCCCGCGTCGTGCGCGACGCTCGCGGGGGCGAGCGCGCCGCCGTCGCCGAGGAGGCCTGGCTGCGCGAGCTCATCGAGGCGCTGCACGCGGGCCGGCCCGCCCGCACGGTGCCGCCACCGGCCGACGCGCCGCACGCCCTGCGCGACCTCGGCCCGCTGACCGCCAAGCCGGTCCTGTTCGTGGCCAACGTCGACGAGGGCGACGACGCGATCCCGCCCGCGATCGCCGAGCACGCCGCTGCCCAGGACGCGGTCGCGGTCGCGGTCTCCAGCCGGATCGAGTCCGAGCTGCGCGAGCTCGACGACGAGGACGCCGCCGCGATGCGGGCCGACCTCGGGATCGCCGAGTCGAGTCTGCAGCGCGTCGTCGGCGGCGCCTTCTCGCTGCTGGACCTCATCGCGTTCTTCACCGCCGGCGAGGACAAGCCCGCCCAGTCCTGGCACCTGCGGCGCGGGCTGACGGCGTGGCATGCAGCCGGGCAGATCCACTCCGACATCCAGAAGGGCTTCGTGCGCGCCGAGGTCGTCGGCTGGGACGCACTCGTCGAGGCCGGCGGCTACGCGGGCGCCCGCGACCGCGGAACGCTGCGCCTGGAGGGCCGCGACTACGCGATGCGCGACGGCGACGTGCTGACGGTGAAGTTCACGCCGTAGCGATGAGTTCGAGCGGGCTCGGCCGTCGAAGGGGCATGATCGTCCTCCACGCGCGAACCGGAAGCGAGACCCGATGAGCACCACGCAGCCGTCCTTCATCACCGGCGTCGACTTCGTCACGATCCCGACGAACGACTTCGACGCGTCCGTCGAGTTCTACGGCACCGTCCTCGGCCTGCCGCGGGGCAAGCGCTGGGGCAGCATGCCGGCCATGGAGTTCCAGGCGGGCGCGCTGACGATCGCCGTCATGGACCCGACGGCGTTCGGCCAGGAGTTTCGCCCGCACAGCGTGCCGCTGGCCTTCCAGGTCGACGACGTCGCCGCCGCCCGCGATCACCTCAAGGAGCAGGGCGTGACGTTCGTCAACGAGATGATCGACAGCGGCGTCTGCCACCAGGCGATCTTCCTCGACCCGGCCGGCAACGCGCTGGACCTGCACCACCGCTACGCGCCGCAGGCCTGACGGATCGAGTTGCGTGCCGGCCCGGCGGCGACTAGCGTGCGCCGACCATGCTTGCGCGACGAGACCTGCGCGCACATGTCGGGGCAGGCGCCCGCGCTGCGCTCGCTGTCGTCGGCGCGGCCGTCGCCGGTATCGCTTGCGGCGGCGATCCGGTCGAGGCGCCCACGCCCCCGCCCGCTCCGACGCGCGCCGCGATCGATGCGCCACTTGCCGGACGCGCGCCGCAGGCCCGACGGCTGACGATCACCGTGACCGAGAACGCCGCCGGACGCTTCCGCTACGAAGCGCCTCGCTCCGTGCCCGCCGGACTCGTCGAGATCCGCCTGCGCAACGACGGCGCGGTCCCGCACAAGGCACAGCTGTGGCGGATCTCCGGCAACCGCAGCGTCGCGCAGGCGCAGCGCACGGGGCGGCCACTGCCCGACTGGTTGAACACCGCCGGGGGCGTCGCGCTGACCGAGCCCGGCAGGACGGGGACTACGGTGCAGACGCTGGCGCCGGGCCGCTATTACGTCGCCGGCAGCGGCAACGAGCGCGGCGTCGTCGCCCAGTTGCGCGCCACGGGGACGCCGACGACCGGCGAGCTGCCGCGCGCCGCGGCGCGCATCAACGCGTACGACTTCGCGTTTCGCGTGTCCGGGCTGCGGCCCGGCCGGCAAGCGGTCGAGTTTCGCAACACGGGCGCTGAACCGCACCACGCCTACTTCGCGCCGATGCGTGCCGCCGCGACGGTTGCCGACGCGCTGAGGTTCTTCTCCGGGCGGGGCTACGTCGGGCCGCCGCCGGTCGACGTCGACGGGACCCGCGAGACGGTCGTGATCGAAGGGCGCGAGCGGCAGGTCACCGAGCTCGACCTGCCCGCGGGCCGCTATGCGCTGGTGTGCTTCGTTCGCAACCGCGCGGGCGGGCCGCAGCACACCGAGCTCGGCATGTTCCAGGCGCTGACGATCCGCTGATCGCCGGAGCGCGGTGATGCGCGCCGCGCCGCCATCCCAAGGCCGACGGCGCCGAAAACGGCCCGTTAATGAGGCGGAGGCCCGCTATCGCGGACCTCGGCCATCAGAAGATCAGGCTTGTGTGGCAGGGGGACGTTCCAACTGAGAATGTCTCAGCCCTCCGGTCGCCGTCGCTGTCTGACCTGACTGACTGTAGCGTGTTCGCGAAGCGCGACCCGCCGTCCGTCCACCGCGTCGCTTCAGGACCCGCCGACGATCGGGCCCTCCGGGTCGTCGACCTCCTGCGCGTTGTCGGTTCCGCCGCCCGCCACGTCGTCGAGCGGGTCGCCCTCCTTCGGGCTGCCGGCGGGGCGGCCCTCCTCGGCCTTCTTCGACGCGTCGTCGATGTGCTCGTCGAGCTGCTCGAGGCGCTGCTCCATGTCGTCGGATGCGTCGGCGGCGCGCGCGGCCTGCGCGGGCGTACGGTCATCGGGGTCTGAGCTCATGGCCCCGGTCTGCCCGGCCGGGCGGCGCGCGATGCACGGCGTCCGCGTCAGGGACCCGCCGCGGGGTGGGGGAGGGGGGAGGGTCCTCCCCCCGCTGGGGGAGGACGCAGGCGCGCGGAGCGCGGAGACTCGGGCCACCCTGTCCGTCCGAGTCTCAGGAGAGCACCCATGCCGCGCCTCGCGTCCCCGCTCGTCCCGCTGCTGCGCGCGCCCCTGCGCGTGGTCCTCGTCGTCCTCGCGATCCTCGTCGGCGCGATGGCCAGCGCGCAGGCCGCGCAGGCGGCGTATCCGGTGAAGCTCAAGGCGACGATCGAGCGCATCAAGGCGCTGGACTGCACCGACGAGGACGAGGTGCTCGGCGGCTGCGGCAGCGACCCGGACTTCTACGCGCGGATGTACTTCGACGGCGCCGAGGTGCTGGACACCGAGGACCGCGTCGACGACGACAACAAGGAGATCGCCCCGGCGGACTGGTCGGCCGAGAAGTCGTTTGACCTCGAGCGCGGGAAGATCGGCGTCGACGTCCAGGTTCGCGACCAGGACGGCGGCTTCCGCGGCCCCGCCGACCCGATCGACGTGACGCAGGGCGTCGGCCGCGACCTGCACTTCGACGTCAACCTCGCGCCCTGCGCGCTGTCGAACGGCCTGTCCGCGGAGTGCACGGTCAACCTCACGAGCACCCCCAGCGTCGTGACCTCGGGCACCGCCAACGACCGCGCCGAGCTCACGCTCAAGGTCGAGGTGATCGACGTCGACTCCGACGGCGATGCCCTGCTCGACGGCTGGGAGACGCGCGGCCTGGACAACGACGGCGACACGAACGTCGACGTCGACCTGCCCGGCCAGGGCGCGAACCCGCGCCGTCATGACCTGTTCGTCGAGGCCGACTGCCTCGAGGACCGCGGTGGTGACGGCGATCTCTCCGACGAGACCGACCACACCCATTGCCCGATCGAGGGCGCGATCGCCGACGTCGTGACCGGCTTCGCCAACGCGCCGGGTGGCCCGCGCACGTCGAACCCCGACGGGACGACCGGCATCCAGCTGCACATCGACACCGGACCGCTGTACGGCGGCGGCCGGGTCGTCCCGATCAACGGAGGGGCCGGCGTCGTCGGCAACTACGGCGATCTCGGCGGCGGCGGGACGCAGATCCCGGAGGCGTCGGCGAACCTCGTCGTCGATTGGGACGGCGCGACCGGCAACCCGGCGACGAGCGTCTACACGATCAAGAACGCCAGCTTCGACGCGCGCCGCCGCTACGCGTACCGCTACGCCCTCTTCGCCCATCAGACCAACAACCGCAAGGCGGTCAACGACTGCACGAGCGGCTGGGCGGAGAACGCGCCCGCCAACGACTTCATCGTCACGCTCGGCGGCCTCGCCGATCGCGACAACGACGGCAACATCGAGGGGCCGTGCTGGACCGGTACGGCCGCCAACGGCGCCGACGACGACGGCGACGGGCGCACCGACGAGGATCGCGTCGACGGCCGCGACAACGACGGCGACGGGCGCACCGACGAGGACGGTGGCGACCACTCGTCCGGCACGCGCGCCGAGCAGGCCGGCACGTTCATGCACGAGTTCGGCCATGCCCTCGGACTCGATCACGGCGGCGGCGACGTGCTCAACAACAAGCCCAACTACCTCAGCGTCATGAACTACTCCTTCCAGTCCTGCAGCGTGCCGGCGGCGCCGCCGGCTGCGCCCGCCGGTTCGCCGGCGCTGCCCGGCGGCTGCGACTACTCGCGCGACGCCCTGGCCGCCCTGGAGGAGCGCATCGGCACGCCCGCCGCCTTCCCGGGGCTCGACGAGTGCCGCGGCCTCGACGGCGGCGTCTTCGGCTTCGGCCCGTCGAACTGGAACGCCAACAACCTCCCGGCGGGCGGTGCGATGTTCGAGGGCGTCTCCAACTGCCAGGCGCCGAACAGCGCGAACGTCTCGGCCGATGCCAACGGCGACTCGTCGCTGGACAACCTGCCCGGCTACGACGACTGGGACAACATCTTCTATCCCTTCTACTCGATCGCGGAGTTCACCAACGGCGTCGCCGACCCGGTCGCCGACGAGCCCGACCCGCAGTCGATCGAGCGCGCGCGCCGCTTCATGTCCGAGCTGCTCGCGCCGGACCTGGCCGTCGACAAGACCGGCCCGGCGGCCGCCTCGGCGGGCGACACGATCGCCTACGACCTCGCGCTCACCAACCAGGGCGCGGGCCCGGCCTTCGACGTCACGCTGGCCGACGCCAAGCCCGACGGCTCGGACGCCTCGTTCGACATCGGCTTCCTGAAGGCCGGCGCGGGAGCGCGGCGCAGCGTGAGCTATCTCGTGCCGTGCACGGCCGGTGACGGCGACGTGCTGACCGACACGGCGACGACGAGCGGCGTCGACCTGCTCGGCGAGCGCGAGCGCACGCCGGCCAACAACCGCGACAGCCTGTCGACGACCGTCCGCGCCCCGGTGCTCGAGCTGGCCGCCTCCGCGACGGCGTCGGTGCAGGGCGGCGAGGCGATCACCTATCGCCTGACGTACGAGAATGCGGGCTCGGGAGCGGCGGGCTCGGTGAGGATCACCGCGGTGCTCCCCGCCGACGTGTACTACAGCGCCGCGCTCGACGCCGGCGCCGGCCCGGCGCCCACCACGGTGATGCCGAACGCCGACGGCACCACGACGCTGAGCTGGACGATCGGCACGGTCCCGGGCGACTCCGGCCCGCACGTCGTCGAGTACACCGCGCGGCCGAGCCTGCTGTTCGCCGGCAGCACGGTGCAGCAGGCGGCCAGGCTCACGTTCACGAACGCCAACGACTGCGAGTACGCGCCGGTAACGGCGACGGGCGCGACGGCGATCGTGACGACGCCGCCGACGCGCGACCCGCTCAGCCAGGGGTACTGGAAGAACCACCCCGCGCAGCGCACGAGCGAGATCCTCGCCCGCATCCAGGCGACCGACCAGCGCTACGACGGCGTCGACGGGACGACCCCGGACGGCCGGCTGTCGGCGGCCGAGGCGCAGGCCGCGCTCGACGCCCGCGGCACCCCGCCGCGGCTCATGGGAAGCCAGCTGCTCGCGACGTACTTCAACCTCGCGACGCGGCGCATCAACGCGGGCACCGTCGTGCGGTCGAAGACGGCCACGCGCATCGGTGCGGCGAACGTCCGCGACGTGGCGCGCTACGCGATCGCCACGCTCGCGCTGGCGGTCGACGCGCACAAGGGCCGCTACAGCGACGCGATCACCGCCCTCGACGAGATCAACCTCGACAAGAGCGAGGTGTACTAGCGGCCCACTGGACCGCACGCCTGGACCGCACGCGTCGCGGCGGGAGGCGGTGGATCGAGATCCACCGCCTCCCGCCGACGCGTACGACCGGCGATCCCTACGGGCAGTTGCCGATGTCGCTCTCCGACGAGGCGACGACAACGTTCGCCGTGACCACGCCGAGGACGTTGACGGCCACGTGCACGGCGTTGACCGTCAGCCCGTCGCCCGGCGTGCTGAACGGGATCTGCTCGTTGAGCACGAGCTTCACCACCCCGACGTTGACCTGCGTGTTCGGCGCGATGCTCGTCGGCTGGGCGATCACCACGGTCGAGCCGACCTTCAGGTAGGCGATCGTCGTGGTCCCGGAGGAACCGGCGCACGTCGTCGTCGAGGTCGACTGCACCGCGCCCAGCCTGACCGTCGGGATCGTGGCGATCGCGACCGTCGTGTCGTCGACCGACGCGCTCCCCGTCGAGCGGCCGGCGGGACCGTCGGTCGTGACGTTGGCGCAGAGCACGCGCGCCCCGACGAGCCCGTTCAGCCTCGCCACGCACGGTGTCGCCGTGGTGGATGAGCCGGCCGTGGAGACGAACCCGGTATCGGGCGTCGGGACGATGTTCACGAGCGGCAGCCCGAGCGCCTGGGCGCTCGCCGACAGACCGGTACGCGCGACCGGTCAGCGTCTGCGCCGTGACGACCACCTTCTCGCTGCCGCACGGCGACGTCGCCGGCGCGTTCGCCGCGTCGCCGCTGTAGACCGCGACCCAGTTGTACTCGCCGGGGGCTGACGCGGTCACGTCGCCCGACCCGGCCGTGCCCGCCACGAGCGTCCCGGTCAGGGTGGTGAGCGGCGTCGTGCAGTTCGGGTCGCCCGGGCCGTAGAGCGTGAAGTCGACGGTGGCCGTGGGGGCGGCTCCGCCGATCACCGTCGCCGAGTCGGAGATGCTGCCGCCGACCGGCACGGAGCCCGACGGGGTCGTGGTCAGCGCGGGACCGGCCAACCCGCCGGCGCCCGCACAGGTCGAGACCCGGTTGCTGTCCAGAGTTACCGCGCCGGTGTGGCCGTACAGCCCGCCGGTGCTCGTGGCGCCGGTGTTGAGCGTCACCGACGCGCTGGCCAGGATGTTGCCGACGAAGCTCGTGGCCGAGCCCAGGGTCGCGCTGCTGCCGACCTGCCAGGTGATGTTGTCGTTGCTGCCAGGGCGAGGCGCCGTTGACGAGGACGACGGCCGAGTTGCTCGCCGTGGTCAGCGTGCTGCCGGTCTTGAAGATCCACGCGGCGTTCGGATCGCCGCCGGCGTCGAGCGTCAGCGTGCCCGTGAGCCCGACTCCCGTCTGCGTGAAGCAGATGACGCCCGGCGACACCGTGTCGCCGCCGAGGTCGGGATCGGAGCGGGTCTCGTCACAAGGCTGCCCGGCAGCGGCGGTGTAGGCGGTGTGGTGGTCGGCGGCGGCCTGCGCGGCGACCGCGTTGTTCGTGTAGATCGTCCCGTTGAGCGTGCGGGGCGGAAATCCGACGACGGCGGAGCCGGGCGAGACGCCGAGGTCGCCGTTGACGACGGTCGGGCCGGTGTTCGTGATCGTCGTGCCGGCCACCGCCGCGAAGTCCGCGGCGGTGCCGAGGCTCGGCGTGACGGCGGCGGCGTGGGTGGCCGGGACGACGGTGGCGCAGAGCGCGACCGAGGCGCCGACGGCGGACGCCCACCGGATCAGTCCGAGCTTCCGGCCGAGCGGTCGGTGATACGAGTGCTGATGCATGGTGCTCCCCTGTCCTGAGCGCAGCCGGGACTGCCCGGCAGGGGCCTTCCGAGCGACTCTCGTCGAATACGGCTTATGGAGGTCGCTTGGGAGAAGCTGTCCGTGAGGTCGCCGATGGCGTGCTGCCGGCGTCGCCCTGAGCAGGCTGGTTCGCAGAAGCGGGAATTGCCTGGTGCGCGGCGGAGACTACGGCCCGGGATCTGCAGTGACAACGGGGGTTGACAGGTGCATTGCGCGCGGTCGCCCGCGCCGACCGCCGTCGCGCTACGCCACGCGACGCGTCGGCAGCTCGACGACCTGACCCTCGCCGCGCGGGCGCCATGCGCGCCAGATGTCGCGCAGGCACCAGGCGTCGAGCGCGATGAGCGCGGCGACGAAGCCGAAGACGCCGAGGAACAGCAGCGTGCGCATGAAGAACGAGCCGCCGCCGGACAGCTCGGCGCGGGCGACGGCGGCCGGGTCGTCGCGATACAGCGGCGTCGCCTCGAACGCCTCCTTCGCGGCGTTGAACGCCGGCTTGATCTTGCCGTCGTAGGAGATCAGGCCCTTGTGGTGGATCGAATCGCGCTTGTGCTTGGGCGGGTCGCCGCCGCCGTCCCAGAACGGCTTGACCGCGAACTCGCGGGCGGTCCAGTAGATCGCGCCGCCCATGAAGCCCAGCCGGTCGACGATGTCGAGGTTGCGCTTGAGGTACTGCGTCTGGAACGCGTAGGTGAGCTTGAGGTCGGCCGGGCCGGGCTCGATCGCCTCGGCGCCGAACTCCGTGATCACGAGCGCCTTGCCCGGATACTTGTCGCGCATCGCGCGCAGGTACGGCGCGAGGTCGTCGATGTCGGCCACGGACTGGTCGACCTTGCCCTTGTACCAGCCGTAGTAGGAGTTGATGCCGAGCATGTCGTAGACGTCGTAGGTCGCCTGGCGCGGGATGTTCGGGTAGGACAGGATGTCCAGCGAGACCGGCAGCGTCGGGTCGAGGTCGCGCGCGAGCCGGGCGGCGTTCGTCATCCACACCTGCGAGTAGCGCTGCTCGTCGGGCTTCGTCGTCAGCTCGTTGGCGACCGAGTGCGTGATGACCGACGGGTGGTTGCGCGCGGCGAGGATCGTGTTGCGCACGACGTCGAGCTCGTGCGAACGCTGGCGCGGCGTCCTGAGCAGGTCGTCGCGGTGATAGACCGGCGCCTGGCTCCAGACGAGGATGCCCTCGCGGTCGAAGCGGTCCAGCAGCCGCGGGTCGAGCAGGTAGTGCGCGCGCGTGACGTTGACCCCGAGCGCCTTGAGCTCCTCGACGGTGTTGTCGATGTCGGCGTCGGTCATCGCCGGCCCCCGGCCCGGGATGTCCTCCTGGATCGACGCGCCGCGCAGGTCCATCACGCGTTCGTTGACGCGCAGCATCCCGTCCTTGACGTCGACCGTGCGCAGCCCGATGCGGCGCTGGTCGACCTGCACGACCTGGGGCCCGGCACGAGTGGCGATCGTGGCGGCGTAGAGCTCCGGGTGCTCGGGCGACCAGATCTTCGCATCGCCCTTGATCGGCACCACGAAGCGCAGGCGCACGCGCTCGCCGGGGCGCAGCGTGCGGGGGGTGGCGGTGCCCTCGGAGATCGTGCCGTCGGGCGCCTGCAGGCGCGCCGTGACGGCAGGCTGCTCGGCCGCGCCGCTGCGGTTCTCCAGCCAGCCGTCGACCAGCACGTTCCAGACGCACCGCGACTCGACGCAGACGCGGCGCGGCAGCATTCCGGCGTCGTGCATGACCACCGGCCCGCGCGCGACCAGCGAGACCTGACGGGTGATGCCGCCCCAGTTCCACCAGCCCTCGCGCAGCGCCTCGCTGCGGCGGTAGTCGACGCGCACGACGAGCGTGTTGGGCGCCCCCGCGCGCAGGCCGACGGCGTCCAGCTCGAACGGCGTGTACGGGTCGCGGTGGGGCTCCTCGGTGAGCTCGCGCCCGTTCAGCCAGACCCGCGCGACCCGCCGCACCTGCTCGAAGCGCAGCGCCCAGCGCAGGCCGGCGTCGGTCGCCGGGCCGTTGAAGCGGATCCGGTACCAGCCGACCGAGCCCCAGAACGTCTGCGGGTCGGGGCTCGCCTGGGTGACGTGGGGAACGGTGACCGGCTCCCAGCCCGTTCCGCGCTCGCCGCTCTGCCAGTTGTCGGCCAGGCCATCGTCGCCCGCGTCGGGGGCGTAGTTCCAGCCCTGCGCGAGCATGACCGGTCCGGGCGGGTCGGCCGCCGACGCTGCGTGCGGCAGCACGAGCGCCAGCGCAACGACCGCCACAAGGGCGCACAGGAGTCGCACTGCCGCCACATGATGCCCGAATCGGGGGGCGGGACGTCCGGTTGGCGCGCTCACCCGCCGAGCCGTTCGGCGAGGCGGTTCATCCCGCGCGCCCGCGCGGCGGCCGCGGCCCCCGCGCGGTCCAGCGGCGTGTCGGCCGGTCGCTCGAGATCGATGCGGCGCAGGGTCGCGATGTCCTTGAAGGCGTGCAGCGCATCGGGATCGGCCGTCAGCGCGCCCGCCTGGCGCGGGGTCATGACGCCGGGCTTCGACGCAGCGGCGATGACGCCTTCGAGCGTGCCGTGCGCGCGCAGCAGGTCGCGCGCGGTCTTCGCGCCGATCCCCTTGGCCCCCGGCAGGCCGTCCGACGGGTCGCCGCGCAGCGCGATGAAGTCCGGCACCTGCGCGGGCTCGATGCCGTAGCGCTCGCGCACGCTCGGGGCGTCGACGACCTCGGGACCGTCCTTGCCGCCGCGCGGGAACAGGACCGTCACCGCGTCGTCGACGCACTGAAACATGTCGCGGTCGCCGGTGAACAGCAGCGTCTCGCCGCCCGCGGCGGTCTCGAGCTGCGCCAGCG
This sequence comes from Solirubrobacteraceae bacterium, assembly GCA_030681525.1. Taxonomy (GTDB): domain Bacteria; phylum Actinomycetota; class Thermoleophilia; order Solirubrobacterales; family Solirubrobacteraceae; genus CADCVQ01. Next base: position 40,857 of record JAUXSD010000179.1, on the reverse strand, counting down.
ACCCGAGCAGGTCGTCGGCCTCGAGCTCGGCGACCGACTCGCTGCGCCAGCCGAACGCGCCGAAGAAGCCCGCCGCGTCGCGCCACTGGCGCTCGAGCTCGGGCGGCATCGGCGGGCGGTCGGCGTGGTAGGCGGGGAACGCCTCGGTGCGGTAGTCGGCCGCCTCCGCGCCCCAGCACAGCACGACCGCGCGCGGATCGTGACGCTCGATCACGAAGAGGATGAGGTTGGCCACGCCGAGCAGCGCGTTGACCGGCTGGCCGTCCTCGTCGGTGATGCTCTGCGGCAGCGCGAAGAAGGCGCGGTACATGAGCGACGGGGCGTCGACGGCGAGCAGCGGACGGGCTGGCGCGGGCACGAGCAGGGAGGCTAGTGGGAGGCGTCGCCCCCGCCGGCGCGCTGACCGATGATCACGAGGTTGCCGTCGGGGTCGGCGACGCGGGCGATCCGCTCCCCCCAGGGCTGCTCGGTCGGCTCCTCGACGATCCTGACCCCGGCGGCCCGCAGGCGTTCGACGGCCGCGTCGCAGTCGTCGGCGTACACCCACAGCGCGAAGCGCTCGCTGGGCCCGGCGCTCGCGGTCAGATCGCGACCGATGCCCAGCTCGGCGCCCCCGAGCTCGAGGCCGACGTAGTCCGGCTCACCGTCCGCGCCGGGGAAGTCGTAGCTCACGGTCGCGCCCAGCAGATCGCGGTAAAAGACCAGCGAGGCGGCGAGATCCGGCGTCGAGATGATCGGGAAGATGGTGGTGAACACGGCACCCCTCCTGGCTGTGTGTCAGCACTAAGCTGGCCCGATGATCACGATAAACGGCCTCGAGCAGATGCGCGACAAGGTGGGCGAGGAGCTCGGCATCAGCGACTGGCACCCCGTCACGCAGGAGGACGTCGACCGCTTCGCGGCGGTGACCGGTGACGACCAGTGGATCCACACCGATCCGCAGCGCGCCACGCAGACGCCGTTCGGCGGGACGATCGCCCACGGCTACTACACGCTCTCGCTGCACCCCCGCTTCGCCAAGCAGATCGTCGCCTTCGAGGGCTTCGCCTTCGCCGTGAACTACGGGCTCAACAAGGTGCGCTTCCCGGCCCCGCTGCCGGTCGGCAATCGCGTGCGGATGCGCGCGACGCTCGTCGGCGTCGAGGACGTCCTCGGCGGCGCGCAGATCACGATGAAGCTCACGTTCGAGGGCGAGGGCGCGCTCAAGCCGGTCTGCGTCGCCGAGCAGGTCACGCGCGTCTACACGGGGCCGTAGCGTCTCTAGCGCACGCGCACCGGGGGGCCGGCCTCACCGGCGAACCGCACGCGAAACAGCCCGGCCAGCCGCAGCCGCGCCGTGTAGCGCCCGCCGGCGCCGACCGGCACCTCGAAGCGCGTGACCCAGCGCGTGCCGCTCCAGCGCTGCACGGTCACCCAGCTGCCCGGCGCCGCAGGGGCGACGCGCCCGCGCAGCGTCGCCACCCGCTCGCTCAGCGCGGCCGCGCGCGCCGACGGGACGACGCCGCCGGTCGCAGGGCCGGTCGACGGCGCCGGGGCCTTGGAGGACGGCGTGTTGCCGTCCCCGCGCGTCGCGTTGGCGGTGATGACCGTGAAGCGCGCCCACGTGTCGTACAGGCCCAGCTTGCTGCGCAGCGTCGGACCGCTGACCGAGGTGCGCCCGCGGGTGCCGACGAGCTGCGCCCGGACGACGCGCGGCGACTGCCCGCGTCGCAGCACGCGGATCCGCGTCAGCGATCCCTTCACGAGCGACCCGAGCCGCCGCTGCGCCGAGCGCAGGCTCATCCGCCGCACCCACTTGTGGCGCGGCGAGGCGTCGTCGTAGGGGTCCTCGACCGAGCGCAGGTAGGGCGCCGGCGTGGCGCCGAGGAAGACGTTCTCGATGTTCTCCGTGCGCCCGCCCGAGGTCGAGAAGTAGTAGGTCACGATCGGCTTGCCGTCGTAGGCGACGATCTCGCCGGCGGTGGCCGCGACGGCCTCGTCGGTCGCGGCCGTCTCGCCGGCGACGCCGTTGTAGACCTGCGAGCGGGTGTCGGCGTACTGGTCGAAGCCGTCGCCGTTCTTGCTCGTCGCCAGCGCGTAGGTGCGGGCCGCGACGGCCTGCGCGCGCAGCGCCTCCTGCGGCCAGCCCGACGGCATCTCCCCGGCGACGACGCCGCGGATGTAGTCCTCGATGCCGATCGCGTTGATCGCCGACACGCCGCCCAGCGAGGACGCGCGGAACTCCATGTTGCCGCGGTAGCGCCCGTCGACGGCGGCGTGGCCGCTGCGGCCGGACACCCGGATGCCGCCCGCCGCGCCCTCGACCGCCAGCGGCGACGCGAAGGTGCCGAGGTTGCGCCCGCTCGAGCTGCGCAGCCCGATCGCGCCGCTGAGCGCGCGCACCGCGACGTAGCGGCGGCGGGGGTCGAGCCTGCGCCCGCCGGCCACGCGGGTCGCCGAGCCGAAGACGATCCGGCCGGCGGTCTTCAGCAGCACGCGGACCTGGCCGCCGCCGTCGAGCTTGCCGATCTGCGTGCCCGAGTAGTAGTGGCGCAGGATCGTGCCGTGATCGGTGCCGCGCTCGGCGAAGCCGAACGCCCCGTACTGGCTCATGCCGATGCCGTGGCCGAAGCCGGCGCCGCGCACGACGAGCCGCGAGGCGCTCTGCGCAGGAGCGGCCGCGACGGCGACGAGCAGCGCCGCCAGCGCGAGCGAGAGGAGGGTCGGGCGCATTGCTGGTGCCGACACGCCCAGGCTCCCGGAGTTGCGTCGGCTGGACTGGTGGTGGGTACGTCGCATACGTGCCTCGCCAGCGTAGAGCCGCCGCGCGGCGGCCGTGACCGGACCGTGAACGCGAACCGCCCGCCCGGCGAGCGCGCCGTCCTCGCTGCCGTCCCCAAGCAGCTCCTCATCGGGGGCGAGTGGCGCGACGGCGCCGGTGGCGAGACGCTCTGCGTCGAGGACCCGGCGAGCGGCGAGGAGATCGCCCGCGTCGCCGACGCCGCGCCGCAGGACGCGCTCGATGCGCTCGGCGCCGCGCACGCCGCGTGGCGCGGCGACTGGCGCGTGAGCGCGCCGCGCGAGCGCTCGGACATCCTGCGCCGCGCCTACGAGGCGGTCGTCGACCGGACCGACGAGCTCGCCCTGCTCATGACGCTCGAGATGGGCAAGCCGCTCGCCGAGTCCGCGGCCGAGGTCGCCTACGCCGCGAGCTTCCTGCGCTGGTACGCCGAGGAGGCCGTCCGCACCGACGGGCGCGTTGCCACCCACGAGTCCGGGGCGGGGCGCGTGCTGACGCTGAAGCAGCCCGTCGGGCCGTGCGTCCTCATCACGCCGTGGAACTTCCCGCTGGCGATGGGCGCGCGCAAGATCGGCCCGGCGGTGGCGGCCGGGTGCACGATGCTCGTCAAGCCGGCCAGGCTGACGCCGCTGTCGATGCTCATGCTGGCCCGGATCCTGGAGGAGGCGGGCCTGCCGGGCGGGGTGCTGAACGTCGTCACGGCCAGCTCCAGCGGCTCGGTCATGGAGCCCGTGATCCGCGACCCGCGCACGCGCAAGCTGTCGTTCACCGGCTCGACCGAGGTCGGCCGCCGGCTGATCGAGCAGTCCGCCGAGCAGGTCCTGCGGGTCTCGATGGAGCTCGGCGGCAACGCCCCGTTCGTCGTGTTCGACGATGCCGACGTCGACGACGCGGTGGAGGGCGCCGTGCTCGCCAAGATGCGCAACATCGGCGAGGCCTGCACCGCCGCCAACCGCTTCCACGTCGCGCGGCCGATCGCCCGCGAGTTCGCCGACAAGCTTGCCGCGCGGATGAGCGCGATGAAGCTCGGGCCCGGCACGGAGGACGGCGTGGAGGTCGGCCCGCTGATCGACGCCGAGCAGCTCGACAAGGTTTCCGAGCTCGTCGACGACGCCGTCGCCAAGGGCGCGCGCGTGCTCTGCGGCGGCGAGCGCGTGGACGGCCCCGGCCACTTCTACGTGCCGACCGTGCTCGTCGGCGTCCCGCCGGCGGCCCGCCTGCTGCGGGAGGAGATCTTCGGACCGGTCGCGCCGATCATGGCGTTCGGCTCCGAGGACGAGGCGATCGCCGCCGCCAACGACACGCAGTTCGGCCTCGTCGCCTACCTCTACACCGCCGACCTCAAGCGCGCGCTGCGCGTCAGCGAGCGCCTCGAGACCGGGATGGTCGGCGTCAACCAGGGCATCGTCTCCAACGCCGGCGCGCCGTTCGGCGGCGTCAAGCAGTCGGGCATCGGCCGCGAGGGCGGGCCCGAGGGCATCGAGGAGTACCTCGAGACGAAGTACGTCGCGCTGGCGCTGGACTGACGGCGACCCTGCAACGGGCCGCGCCGCACCGGTGTATAACCCCTGGCGCCCGCAATTTGCAGGACTGAGAAGCGGCGAACAGGGGAATTCGCGGTTCGGAGATCTCGCTGTGCCCTCCCTCGCAGAGGTACCTCGCAGCACGTCCGGCGTCCATGAGGACCGCAGGAGCGCCGTGTATCTCGCCACCGTCGGGCTCGTGGTCCTGCTGCTGGCGATCGTCGTTGTCGCCGCCACGACCCTGACGGGGCCGGAGCCCGCGACGAGCGCCGAGAAGGCCAGGGCCGCGAAGCTCAGCAAGCTGCCGGTCTACTGGAAGGTCCACACCGGCGACACCTACGTGTCGATCGCTCGCAAGACGGGTCTCACCGTCGAGGAGCTCGAGACGTTCAACCCGCGGGTGAACCCGGGCGCGATCCGTCCCGGCCAGCGGCTGAAGCTGCGCCTCAAGGTGCCCAAGGCCAAGCCCAAGCCGCTCGGACCGCGCCTGCACACGGTCCGCACCGGCGAGACGTACGCGTCGATCGCCCGCAAGACCGGGCACTCGGCGACGCGCCTGCAGCAGCTCAACCCCAAGCGTTCCGCCAAGACCCTGCAGCCCGGCGACCGCATCCGCCTGCGACGCTAGCGCTCGGCCGCGGCCGGCGGATCGACCGCCGGAAGCCCGTCGATGCTCGTCGCGTTGCGCTCGGCGATGTAGTCCGCGATCGCCGCCGCGCCGCCGGTGCGCAGCCGCTTGCGCGCCGACAGCGTGTTGTGCGGGCGCTCGCCCTCGTAGCTCATGAGCGGCACCCCGTAGCCGCAGGAGTCGGCGATCCGCGTGATCTCGACGCGCACGATCGAGCGATGCGCCTCGGGGATCGACGGCTCCTCGAAGTCGGCCTGCGCGAGCACCCGGGCAAAGCCCTCGTCGCCCGCTCGCAGGATCTCGCCGCGGCCGTGCAGCCGCACGATCCGCGGCGGCCCGGAGAACGCGCACAACATCACGACGATTCGCCCGTTCTCACGAAGATGCGCGATCGTCTCCGCCCCGCTGCCGTAGATGTCCAGGTAGGCCACGGTCGTCGGCCCGAGCACGCGAAACGAGCCGATCGGGCCCTTCGGCGAGACGTTGACGTGCCCGTCGGTGGACAACGGTGCTGTTGCGACGAAGAACAGCTCGCGTTGCGCGATCCAGGTGGCGAGATGCCCGTCGATGGTGTCGAATTCACGTGCCATGTGTGATCCACGCACATACCAGGCGGAGAAGACCGGTAGCGTGCGCCGGGTTGCGGGACGGTACATTCTGCCGGTGGTCGTGTACGGAGCGGCACGGATGGTCGCGCCTGCACGCGCTCGTCGCGCGCACCGCCGCCGCAGGAGCTTGAGTGAACGATGAACGGGGACGAGTGACGACGGTGGGGATCCGGGCGGTGATCGGCGGGGTGTGCGCAAGCCTCGCGGTGCTCGCGGGCGTCCTGCTGATGGTCGCCTCGGCGGAGTCCGATGCCGCGCCCGCTCCGCCGGTGGTGCTCGCGCCGCATGGCGCCGAGCCGACGATCTACGCCGGTCCCGGCGCCCGCGCCCAGCTCAACGGCCTGTGGCGCTTTCGCCGCGACCGCGACGACAGCGGTCTCGACAAGGGCTTTCAGGCAGGCGAATTCGGCGGCGAGCTCGTCCGCGTCCCGTTCGTGCCCGACGCGACGAAGATCACCGGTCGGCGCGGCATCCCGATCTACCGCGGCACGGTCGGCTGGTACCGGACGAACCTCAGCGTGGCGGTCGACGGCAACTACGCCCTGCGCTTCGAGTCGGTCAACCACCGCTCGCGGGTCTTCCTCGACGGCAAGGAGGTCGCCCGCCACAAGGGCGAGTACCTGCCGTTCGAGGCGCGCGTGCCGCTGAAGGCGGGCACCCGCCACAAGCTCGTCGTGCGCGCGGACTGGCGCGGCCCGACGGCGATGAAGCGCGACGGCTGGCACCGGCTCTGGTTCAACTTCGGCGGCATCAACCGCGGCGTCAGCATCCGCCGCATCGGCAACAGCGAGCTGTCCTATCCGATGATGCAGACCACGCTGGTCGGGGGCACGGCGCACGTCAACCTGCGCGTACACGTGCACAACAACGGCGCCGCGCGCGCGCTCGGCGTGCGCGGCTCGCTGACGCGCGGCGATCGCAGGATCGCGCTCGAGTTCCCGGCCGAGCCGATCGCCAAGGAGGGCACCGAGGTCCTCGAGACGGCGATCAAGGTCGAGGCCCCGGCGCTCTGGTCGCCGGGCGCGCCGAACCTGTGGGAGCTCGCGCTCGAGGTCCCGGGCGAGGCGACCTACCGCGCCCGCGTGGGGCTGCGCGAGGTGCGCGCCGACAACGCCGACCTGCGGCTCAACGGCACCTCGGTGAAGCTGCGCGGCGCCTCGATCCACGAGGACGTCTTCGGCCGCGGCGACGGCCTGCGCCCGATCGACCAGGACCGCATGGTCGCGCAGCTCAAGGCGATCGACGCCAACGCCACGCGCTCGCAGCACCCGCTGGACCCCGGTCTGCTCGAGCGCCTCGACGCGGCCGGGATCATGGTCTGGCAGGGCGTCGGCCCGACCGACGCGCCCGGCGCCTGGACCTCGCGCGGCGAGGAGCGCGTCAAGGTCGCCAAGAACCGCGTGCGCACGTCGTTTCGCCAGGGCCAGCTGCATCCGTCGATCGTCACCTGGAACCTCGCCAACGAGGTGGCCGGCAACGGTCACCCCGAGGGGCAGATCCCGTACGTCGATTCGATGGCGGCCGAGCTCAAGCGGCTCGACCCGGGCCGGCCGACCGCGCTGGACATCTGGGGCGCCCATCCACCCAAGCGCAGCTCGCGCATCTACGAGAACATCGACATGATCGGCTGGACGAACTACATCGGGTGGTACGAGGCGACCCACGCCCCCGCCGCGGAGCTGCGCGGGCTCATCCGCGCGCGGCTGGAGCGATTGCGCAGGGTCTTCCCGGAGAAGGTCATCGCCGTGACCGAGTTCGGCGCCGAGGGCAACGGCCGCAACGACACGACCGCGCCCGGCGGCTACGCGTTTCAGTCGCACCTGCTGGACCTGCATCTCTCGACGTACGCACGGATCCCCAACCTCGCCGGGGCGCTCGTCTGGAACCTGCGCGACTTCGCGGTCAACCCGTCGTTCTACGGCGGCTCGATCCGCCGCGAGGTGCCGGACATCAAGCTCGTGCGCGGCCTGAACCAGAAGGGGCTGTTCGACGTGCGCAACAAGGCCAAGCCCTCCGTCGAGGCCGTCGGCGGCCGTTTCCGGGCGCAGGCCGCGGCCGGGGGCGGCTGAGCCACCGCGCCAAAGCCACACCGCCGCAGCCCGGCTCGCCAGTGGACCCGTCCGAAAGCTCGACGGGTTTTCCGGGCGACCGATCCGTGCCTGACGGGTGCCGGCGCCCGCCCCCGTGCCACCAGCACGAAGGCGGGACACCGTCACCCGTCAGATCACGGCCGGTCATCCCGGAAACCCTCGCCGAACTTCCGGCCGGATCCACTAGCGTTGCCCCCACGGTGACCGACGACGCGAAGGGCATGGGATGAGCGTGGCTGACCAGGAGCTGTGGGGTGCAGAGACGGCCAAGGCGGTCGAGAACTTCCCCGTCTCCGGTGAGCGCGTGCCGGTCAGCGTCGTGCGCTGGCTCGCCGCGATCAAGGGTGCGGCGGCGCGCGTCAACGCCGACCTCGGCAAGCTCGATGCCGACCTCGCCGAGCGGATCGGCGCCGCCGCCGACGACATCGCCGCCGGGCGGCACGACGACCAGTTCCCGATCGACGTCTTCCAGACCGGCTCGGGGACGTCGACGAACATGAACGCCAACGAGGTCATCGCCAACCTCGCCGGCGAGGGCGCCCATCCCAACGACCACGTCAACATGGGCCAGTCCTCCAACGACGTGTTTCCGAGCGCCGTGCATCTCGCCGCTCTCGACCAGGCCACGAACACGCTGCTGCCCGCGCTCGAGCACCTCGAGGCCGCCTTCGCCGCGAAGGCCGCGGAGTTCGAGGACGTCGTGAAGTCCGGCCGCACCCACCTCATGGACGCGGTGCCGGTGACGCTCGGCCAGGAGTTCACCGGCTACGCCGCGCAGATGCGCCTCGGCGCGCGCCGCGTGCGCAACGCGCTGGCGCAGGTCGCGCAGATCCCGCTCGGCGGCACCGCCGTGGGCAACGGCCTGAACACCCACCCGGAGTTCGCCGAGCGCATCCGCGCGCGGCTGGCCGAGTCCAGCGGCCTGACGATCTCGGCGCCGGAGGACCCCTTCGAGGCGCAGGCCAATCGCGACGCGCTCGTCGAGCTGTCGGGCGCGCTGAAGGTCGTCGCCGTGTCGCTGACGAAGATCGCCCAGGACCTCGCGCTGATGGGCTCGGGCCCGCGCGCCGGGATCGGCGAGATCCTCCTGCCCGAGCTGCAGAAGGGCTCCTCGATCATGCCGGGCAAGGTCAACCCGGTGATCCCGGAGGTCGTCATGCAGGTGGGCGCCCAGGTCATCGGCAACGACGTGGCGATCACCGTCGGCGGGCTGCAGGGCAACTTCGAGCTCAATGTCCGCATCCCGCTCATCGCGCGCAACCTGCTGGGCTCGATCCACCTGCTGTCGACGACCGGCCGCCTGTTCGCCGACAAGTGCGTCGCGGGCATCGAGGCGAACCTCGACGGCTGCCGGCGCTCGTCGGAGTCCACGCTCGCCGCGGCGACCGCGCTCAACCCGTTCATCGGCTACGACAAGGCCGGCGCGATCGTCAAGGAGGCCGCCGTCTCGGGCCGCCTGCTGCGCGAGGTCGCGCTCGAGCACGGCGTCGACGAGGCCACGTTCGACGAGGCGATGGACCTGCGCAAGATGGCGCGCGGCAGCGCCGGCTGAGCGCGGCCGCCGGCCGCGGCCGCAGCGGCTGACGCCACGTTCGGCGAACGCCCCCGCCGAACGGCCCGGCCACCCCTTCCTCGTGGGCGACGACCGCGGCGCTCCGTCGAGGGCCGCGAGCAGCCCCTACAGGCAGAACGCGGTCAGCTCGCGCGCGACCCCGACCGGGTCGTCGTAGGCGATGAGAAAACCGGTCCCCGGCAGGACCCGCAGCTGCCCGTCGGGCAGCAGGTCCAGCGCCTGCTCGGCGCCGACCAGCGGGTGATAGCGGTCGCGGTCGGCCCACAGCAGCAGGACCGGCGAGTCGATGCGCGGGTAGGCGTCGAGCAGCGCGGTCTGCGCGCCGGCCGGCCAGCGCCGCACCCAGCGCGACCACGAACGCGCGAGGTTCGCGTTGCCCGCGACGTCCGCCGTCGCGTGGCGCACGAGGTCGCGCGCGGCGGGGTTGCCTCGCGCGGTGAGCTTCATGCCGTGCTCGGGCCGGTAGGCCAGCCGGACCGCCCGCGAGGCCGCGCGGTCCAGGCCGGGCAGCGACGCCGCGGGCGCCACCGCGCGCAGCGGCACCGGCAGCCGCGACCGCGCCGGCCGGCAGTGCAGCCGGTTGGGCATGAGCACCAGGCTCGCGGGCGCCAGCAGCTGGCCGGTGGACACCGCGCGCAGCAGGATCTCCGCCCCCGCGCCGTGGCCGCCGACGAGCGGATGCGTGCCGCACGTCTCGCGGCAGAACGCCGCCATCACCTCGGCCAGCCAGTCCAGCGTGTACGGATGGCGCGGGCGGTCCTCGGAGTCGCCGTGCAGCGGCAGATCGGGCAGGACGAGCCGGAAGCGGTCGGCCAGGTGCTCGACGAGCGGCACGAACTCGCGGTGCGACAGGGCGGCGCTGTGGATGAGGCACAGGCCCGGCCCGACGCCCGCCTCGCGGTAGGCGATCCGCGCGCCGTCGCGGTGGTGATACAGGCGCAGCTTCATCCGCCGCCCTCGCCGGCGCGCATCCCCCGCGCCAGCTCGCTCGCCGCCGCGGGCGTCGCGCCCGGCCTGAGCACCGCGAGCTGCTGCATCCGCCGCGCGAACTGGTCGGCCAGCCCGCCGGGCGCGCCGCGCGCTCCGGCCTGCACCGCACCGGCGAGGTAGCCGAGCTGCAGCGCAGCGCTCGCATCGGACTGCGCCCGCGCGCGCAGCGCGTCGGCGAGCCGCCCGAAGGAGACCCCCAGCGACTGCAGGTCGCCGTCGCTGCGCGCGCGGCTGACGCAGCCCGACAGGTGCGTGCCGTCCTCGAGCACCACCGCGCCCGGCGCCTGCCGCAGCGCCGTCATGAGCTCCCGCGGCTGACCGAAGCAGCTGACCGGCACGACCTCGCGCTCCTGCTTGCTGCAGCCGGTCAGCGCGAGCAGCAGGGTCGCCGCCAGCGCCGGTGCCGCGATGCGCAGAGCTCTCACGAGCGGATCGTAGAGTCCGGCGCGTGCTGCGCTCGCCTCACGATCGCGAGATCCGCCGGCTCGCGATCCCCGCCCTCGGCGCGCTGGCGGCCGAGCCGCTGTACCTGCTCGTCGACACTGCGATCGTCGGGCACCTCGGGACGACCCAGCTCGCCGCGCTTGCGATCGCCGCGACCGTGCTCACCACGCTCGTCTCGCTGTGCGTCTTCCTGACGTACGGGACGACCGCGCAGGTGGCCCGGCTGCACGGAGCCGGCGACGCCGCCCGCGCCGGCGAGCTCGCCGCGCAGTCGCTGTGGCTGGCGACCGCGATCGGCGTCGTCCTCGCGCTCGTGTGCGCCGCGCTGGCGGACCCGCTCGTCGCGCTGTTCGGCGGCGGCGCCGAGACGGCCCGGCTGGCCGAGCGCTACCTGCGCATCAGCGCGCTCGGCCTGCCGTTCGCGCTCATCGCGCTGGCCGGCCAGGGCTACCTGCGCGGGATCGGGGACCTGCGCACGCCGCTGGTCATCGTCGTGATCGCGCAGGTCGTCAACGCGATCCTCGAGGTGTGGTTCGTCTACGGCCTGGACCTCGGGCTCGACGGCTCGGCGCTCGGGACCGTCATCGCGCAGGCGGGCATGGGCGCGGCGTTCGCCTGGCTGCTGCTGCGCACGCCGTCCGCGAGCAGCGCGACGCGATCGCGGCGCCCGCGACGTGCGCTGCTGGCGCCGCTGGTGCGGATCTCCGGTGAGCTCTTCGTGCGCTCGGCGGCGCTGCTCGTCGCCTTCGCCACCGCCAGCGCCGTGATCGCCCGCATCGGCGAGCCCTCGCTGGCCGCCCACCAGATCGCGATGGGTCTCTTCGTCTTCCTCGCGCTCGTCCTCGACGCGATCGCGATCGCCGCGCAGGTGCTCGTCGGCCGTGCGCTCGGCCGGGGCGACGCGATCGCCGCGCGGACCGTGGGCATCCGCGCCATCGCCTGGGGACTCGTCGCGGGCTGCCTGTTCGGCGGCGTCCTGCTCGCGCTCGCGCGCGTGCTGCCGCAGGCGTTCACCGACGACCCGGCGGTCGTCGAGCGCGCCCGCGCGATCTGGACGATGCTCGCGCTCCTGCAGCCCGCCGCGGCGGTCGTCTTCGCGCTCGACGGGATCCTCATCGGCGCCGGCGACACGCGCTACCTGGCCGGCTCGATGCTGCTCGCGGGCGTTTGCGTCTACGTCCCGATCGCGCTGCTGGCGCTGGCGCTGGACTGGGGGATGACCGGCGTCTGGGCGGGGCTGCTGGCGCTCGTCGGCGTTCGGCTCGTGACGCTCGGCTGGCGCTTCGCCGGCGAGCGCTGGGCGATCACGGGCGCGGCGGTGGCGCGTGCGCGGCGCTGATCAGGACGTGTCGAGTGCGACCGAGTCGGCGATCCGCCCCTCGATCGCCAGCTCGGAGTCGAAGTCCGCGGTGTCCGCGTGGCGGTAGTCCATGCCCCGCCCGGCCAGCAGCGAGGCGAGCGCCTCGACGTAGCGCTCGTCGAGCTGGCGACCCGCGACGCGGCGCAGCTCGGTCATCGCCTGAAAGGAGGTCATCCGGTCGCGGTAGGTGTCCTGCGTCGTCAGCGTGTCGTAGACCTCCGCGACGGCGACGATGCGCGCGATCTCCGGGATCTCGTCGCCCGCCAGGCGGCGCGGGTAGCCGCGGCCGTCGATCCGCTCGTGGTGGGCGCGCACGATCTCGGCGACCGGCCCGTAGACGCCGAGGTCGCGCAGCAGGTCGGCGCCGAGCTCGGGGTGCTGGTGGATCGCCTCCCAGTCGTCCTGCGTCAGGGTGCCGTGGCGCTCCATGACGCGGTCGGGCAGGGCGAAGCGGCCGATGTCGTGCAGCAGGCCGGCGGTGTGCGCCAGCTCGGCGTCGCGCTTGCTCATCCCGCACTCGAGCGCGATGTCGCGCGAGAACGCGGCCACCGCGGCGCTGTGGCGAGCGGTGCGCCCGTCGCGGCGGTCGAGCGCCCGCACGAGCGAGGACAGCACGCCCCAGGACATCGCGGCGTACTGCTCGGTGCGCTCGCGGGCGATCACGACGAGACGCGACATGTACGTGAACGCGACGATGATGAGCACGAGAAAGACGCCGGCCGCGAGGCCGAGCTGCGCGAACACGCCGGCGATCGAGACGGTCAGCGCCACCGTGAGCGCCAGCGACGGCAGCAGCTCGCGCGGGGGTCGCAGCGAGGCGCGGATGGAGCCGCCGTCGAGCAGCACGACGAGCGTGCCGAGCGTGACGTAGTTGAGGACGAGAAAGCCGACGGCGACGAGCGCGAGCACCGCGAGGTCGGCGGGATGGCCGTCGCTCAGCGTGCCGACGAGCTCGCCGTACAGCAGCGCCGCCAGCAGGTTGGGGATCGCGGTCGCCGCCAGGTTGAGCGGCAGCGCCGGCAGGCGATAGGGCCGCTGCGAGCGCCGGTAGCGGCGCACGACGAACGTCACCACCTCGGCCACGATCGGGATCGCGAACGCCGCGGCCGGCCCGACGAACGCGACGGCGAGCATGAAGCACACGAATGCCGCCGATATGTCGATCGGGCCCTCCCACGCGGAGGCGAACAGCACGCTGACCGTCGCGCCCACGGCGAGCGCGAGCGTCAACGGGTCGTACAGCTCGTCCGCCGCGACCAGCAGCAGAACGGGCGACCCGGCCAGCAGAAGCACCAGGGCCGCCGTGACGGCGGCCCTGGGACGTGGGACGGCCGGAACATCCTTCACGGACGAACCGTACCGCCGGCCACGTCGGGGAAGAACCGTCTGTCAGTTCACGCGGAAGGCGGCGCCGGTCGATGCGAGCACCGTGATGACGGAGACGAGGACGGGGTATGCGCGCCACTTGAGCTGGGACATGAGAACCTCCGGGGTAGGTGGTAGACGCCGCCTAACGTAGCCCAGGGATCGGAGGCGGAGAAGTCCGCGTGGACGATCCGTCAACCCCCCGCCGCCGCCGCTGGACATAGTGCATCGCTTCGTCGCTCGGAGCCCGCGCAATCGGCCCCGGCACGGCGTCCGGCCTTGATCGGCGAGCGTCGTTGTGGCAGGCGTCCGCGTCGAGATGATCGCGGCATGGCCCGGGATCCGCCAAGCGCGCGAAAAGGCGAGATCTGGCCTCGGAACGTGTGCAGTTTCCCTGCGGAGGCGTTTGCATCGGCTCGGGTCACCGCGCATGATGTCCTCATGCGGACCCTGAAGACCAGTGAGGCGGCGGCGCTGCTGAACGTCAGCCCGAACACGCTCCGCGCCTGGGAGCGCCGCTTCGGCTATCCCAAGCCCCAGCGATCGGCCGGACAGCACCGCCTGTACACCCACGGCGAGGTCGCCGCCCTGCGCGACGCGCTGCAGCAGGGCCTGTCGATCTCGTCGGCGGTCAGCCGCGCGCGCGAGGCGCTCAGCACCGACACGCACACGCTGGTCGGCGCGCTGAGCGGCTTCGAGCTCGACCGTGCCGACGGCGCGATGGAGTCGGCGCTGGCGCTGCGCTCCGTGGAGCGCGCGGTCGAGGAGGTGCTGCTGCCCTCGCTCGACGAGCTGGGCGAGCGCTTCGGCATCGACAGCGCGCCGTGGGCGTTCGCCGCGCGCTGGGCCGACGGCTGGCTGCGGCGCGCCCAGCGCCTCGCGCCGCCGCCCGTGCGCCGCCTGGCGATCCTCGTCGGCGATGCGACGCGCAACGAACTCGATCCCGACGCGCTCGCGCTGCGTGCCTTCGAGCTGTTCTGCGGGCGCTCCGGCGTGCGGGTCATGGCGCTGCCGGTCGCCGGGGTGTCCGGCCTGTCCGAGGTCGTCGCGTCGTTCGCGCCCGATGGCGTCGTCATCGCCGGCAGCGACCCGTCCGACGACGCCATCGCGCTGTGGGCCTACCGCGTGCGGGCCAGCGCCGGCGCGCTGCCGACGGCGCTGTTTCGCGGCACGCACCTGACGGCGCCGGTGCGCACCACGGGCACGCGGGTCCTGCCGCCCGAGCCGTTCGCCGCGCACCGCCAGGTGCTCGCGCTGATCGAGGATCGGCAGTCCGCGCACGACGCGCCGGTGGGCCTGCCCGCCACCGCGCGCGACCGCCGCGAGGCGCAGGCATGAGGCGCCTGCGCGCACTACGGCCCGCTGCGGTCGACGAGCGCGGTCAGGAGCTCGTCTCGTTCTGCGGGCACTGCGGCGTGCGGCGCCACCCGCTCGACGCGACGCCGGCCTCGCGCGTCTGCGGCCAGTGCGGCCTGGGGCTGGTCCTGCAGGCCGGCGCCGATCTCGCCCCCCGGCCCGACGAGCCGTTTCTCATCATCGACACGTCGTTGTCGGTCTGTGCGATGTCGGCGGCGGCCGAGACCCTCTTCGCGATCGACGAGACGGACGCGGTCAACAAGCACATCGCCGACTTCCTCGTGCCGGCCGACGCCAACGCTCCGAGCGCCGAGAACCTGCTGACCTTGCTCGTCGATGTCGCCGCGGGCTCGCGCGAGGCCTGCACGACCGTGGTGCGCCCCCGGCAGGAATACGGCGTTCGCTTCTGGGCGCGAATCGGCCCGTGCGGGTCGCCGCGCGCCGCGTTGCTCGTGCTCTCGTAGGATTTCCGCTGCCCGTTCCCTAGTCTGTAGGGCTCGATCCCGGCTCAAGGCATCACCCGCCCGGACCGGAAGGCGAGCCTCGATCGAGCTCCCGATGAGCGTCCTACGCACCCATGCCGCAGCGGCCATGTTGGGCGTGAGCCCGAACACGTTGCGATCCTGGGAGCGCCGCTTCGGCTACCCGATGCCGCAGCGCACGGCCGGCGGCCATCGCCAGTTCGACCTCGCGGAGATCGAGGCGCTGCGCCAGGCCTTCGAGGAGACCCACAACGTCTCGTCGGCGATCTCGATCGCGCGCGAGCGCGGCAGCGGCCCGTCGTCGCCGACGCGGCTGCGCTCCGCCCTGCGGCGCTTCGACGAGGTCGAGGCCGACCGGATCCTCGAGGAGAGCCTCGCCGTGCGGTCGGTCGAGCGCACCGTCGAGGAGGTGCTGCTGCCCGCCGTCGACGCCATGGGGGCGGCCGCCGGCGAGTCACCGTCGGCGGAGCTCGGCTTCGCGCTGCGCTGGTCGACGGGCTGGCTGGCCGCCGCCAAGCGCGTCGCGCCGGGGCCCACGCGGCCGGAGGGCATCCTGATCTTCGATGCCAGCGGCCCGTACGACATCGACGCGCTCCACGCGCAGGCGCTCGAGCTGTGCCTGCGCCGCGCCGGCATCCGCACGCTGCTGCTGACCGCCGAGCTCGATGCCAGCCGCCTGGCGCACGTCCTGCAGGCGGTCGACCCGCGGCTGGTCGTGCTGACCGGCCGCCGCGCATGGCGCGACGCTCTGAACCGGATCGCCTACCAGACCCGCGGCGCGGTCGAGCTCGTCGAGGTGCTCGACTTCCGCGCCGCCCTCGGCGAGGCCGCGCCCGCATCGGTCCCGCGCCTCGGGATGAGCGCGGTCGGCGCGCGCGACCTGCTGCTGGCGCGCCTGAATGCCGCCGAGCAGACCGCCCGGGCGCGGCGCCAGCGTCTCGCCCAGGTGTCATAACCCCGCACCGGCAGCGTCCGCCGCGACCGGTACGGTCCGGCGCCAGGATGACCCTCGTGCCCGGCGACCCGCTCGCGCATCGCGCCCTCGATTCGCTGCTGCGCGCCGAGGCGTCCGTGCGCCGCCGGCTGAGCGCCGACCTCGAGCGCGAGGGGCTGTCGGCGACCGGCTTCTCGGTCCTGGTGATCCTCACCACCGCGGGCGGGGAGCTCGAGTTGCGCGTGCTGCGCGCGCGGCTGCGCACGTCGAAGGCCAACGCGACCGAGGTCGTCACGACGCTCGAGAGCCGCGGGCTCGTGCACCGTCGCCGCCTGGCCAGCGACCGCCGCGCGGCCAGCGTCGCGATCACCGGTGCCGGGGCCGAGATCGTCGACCGGCTGTTTCCCGAGCACAGCGAGCGCGTGGCGCAGGCGTTCGCGGTGCTCGACGAGGCCGAGAAGCGCAGCCTCGCCTCGATCTGCCGCAAGCTCGCCGCCTGACGGGCGGTTATCCGTACCTGCAGACGCGAGGCTGCCCCATGGCCGCCGGCCCGCCGCGGGAGCAGACTGACCCCATGCTCACCCCGATCGTCACCGAGATTCCCCGGGCGCTCGAGCCGGTCGGCCGCGACACCTTCATCGGCGTCCGCGACCTGGCCAACGTCGTGCGTCTCCCCTCGCGCGAGCTGCGTGAGCGCCCGGCGCTCGTCCTGCCGGCGCGCGCCGCCTGACTCAGGCTCCCGGCGTCAGGCCCGGCCGGCGCGCGGCGTGCGCGAGCGCGTCGTCCATCGCCGCCGCGACCGGCGCCCGCCGACCGCGCGGCCGGACCGTCCACACCGAGCGCGCCGGCGGCGTCGAGGGCAGGCGGATCACGGTCACGCCGGCGTGGGTCGGCACGAGGCCCAGCGCCGGTAGCAGCGCGACCGCCAGCCCGGCGGCGACGATCGGCTGGGCCATCGCGATGTCGCCCGTCTCGTAGGCGACGTCGGGCTCGAAGTCGCCGTACTCCCGACACAGGCGGCGCAGGACCTGCGTGTAGTCGTGGTCGGCCGGCGGGCTGACCCACCGCTCGCCGGCGAGGTCGGCGAGGGCGACCCGCCTGCGCCCGGCCAGGCGGTGGCGGCTGGGCAGCGCGACGGCGTACGGATCGTCGAGCAGATGGGTGCGCTGCACCAGCTCGTCGTCGGGCGGGTCGAAGCCGTAGACGACCGCGATGTCGAGCTCGCCGGCCCGCACGCCGCGCAGGGCGGGCGCCGGCTCGAGCTGGTGCAGCTCGAGCGCGACACCGGGATGCGCGCGCGAGAACGCTGCCACCGCGGCCGGCAGGAACGTCGCCCACGCCGTGAAGAACCCGCCCATCCGCAGCGTCCCCGACTCGCCCTTCGTCAGGGCGTCGAGTTCGCGCTCGACGGCGTCGGCCTGCGCCAGCAGTCCGTCGGCGTGGGCGAGCACCGCGGCGCCCGCGGCGGTCGGCTTGACCGGCCGGCTCGTGCGATCGACCAGCGTCACCCCGAGGTCGCGCTCGAGCGTCGTGATCTGCTGCGAGACGCTGGACTGCGTGTAGTCCAGCGCCTGGGCGGCCGCCGAGAACGAGCTGCGGCCGATCACTTCGCGAAACGTGCGCAGGCGGCGGAGATCGAGCATCGGCGATCCCGATACTAGCTTGCACAAGTTCGTTTGCGCCGATGGGACGTCCGCGGCAGGATCGCCTCCAACGTCAACGCGCAGAGAGGATCGCCATGTCCACCGTCCCCGCCACCCGCCCCGCCGCCGACGAGTTCGAGTTCCTCGGCAGCCGCACCCGTCTGCTTGTCGACGCCGACCAGACCGATGGTCGCTTCAGCCTGATCGACTTCGTGGAGGTCCCCGCCGGCCAGATGCCGCCGCTGCACGTCCACCACGCCCAGGACGAGATCTTCTACGTCGTCGACGGCGAGGTCACGCTGTACCTGCCGGGCCGCGAGATCCACGCCGGCCCGGGTGACTGCGTGTTCGCCCCGCGCGGGATCCCGCACGCCTACCGCGTCGGCGACCGGCCGGCGCGCTGGCTGGTCATGAGCAGCCCGGCCGGCTTCGAGCGCTTCGTCGCCGGCGTCGCCGCGCTGGAGGAGCTCGACCCGGCGGTCCTGGCCGGCGTCGCCGCCGAGCACGAGATCGAGATCCTCGGTCCTCCCGGCATGCTTCCCTAGTGGGCCGCGCGCAAACGTTGCACGCGAAACGTCGGGCGCCGATCACCGCCAGGCGGCGTCCTCGGACGCTCGATGTGCCTCGGGCACACCTTCGGTCCTGCGTCCTGGCCTGGCGGCGCCGGCATCCCGGCGTTTCACGCACAACGTTCCCGCGCGACCCACGAGCAGCGCACGGTCGACGGCTCCCGGGGCCTGCGGACGCCCCGGAGCCGCGCGTCCGCCGAGCGCCGGGCGCGGCGCCGCTTCGACCTACACTGACCGCTTCATGGCAAAGCGGCCCGTCGACGCGCAGGTGTCCTTCCCCGACCTCGAGCAGCAGGTGCTCGAGCGCTGGCGCGAGCGCGACGTCTTCGCCGAGTCCGTCCGCCGTCGCGCGGGCGGCGAGCCGTGGGTCTTCTGGGAGGGTCCGCCGACCGCGAACGGGCCCCCGGGCGTGCACCACGTCCTCAGCCGCGTCTTCAAGGACATCTTCCCGCGCTACCGCACGATGCGCGGGCGGCTCGTCGAGCGCCGCGGTGGCTGGGACTGCCACGGCCTGCCGGTCGAGATCGCCGTCGAGAAGCAGCTCGGGATCACCCGCAAGGAGGAGATCGAGGCGTACGGCATCGCCGAGTTCAACCAGAAGTGCCGCGAGTCGGTCTTTGCGTTCCTGGAGGACTGGAACGCGCTGACCGAGCGGATCGGCTTCTGGCTGGACCTCGACAACGCGTACCGCACGCTCGACGCGACGTACGTCGAGTCGGTCTGGTCGTCGCTGAAGCAGATCGCCGACGACGGCATGCTCTACGAGGGGCACAAGGTCGTCCCCTACTGCCCGCGCTGCGGCACCGCCCTCTCCAGCCACGAGGTCGCGCAGGGCTACCAGGACGTCGAAGACCCGTCGGTCTACGTGCGCTTCAAGGTCGGGCAGGACGGCGGCCCGCTGCAGGCCGGCGACGAGCTGCTGATCTGGACGACGACGCCGTGGACGCTCGTCTCCAACGCTGCCGTGGCGGTCGACCCCGAGCTGACCTACGTGCGCGCGAAGACCGGCACGCTCGAGGCGCCGGTCGTGCTCGCCGAGGCGCTCATCGAGAAGGTGCTGGGCGACCCCGCGAACGTCCAGATCCTCGAGCGCTTTCCGGGGGCCGCGATCGACGGGGTCCGCTACGAGCCGCCGTTTCACTACCTTGGCGCCGAGGTCTACGGGGAGCGTGGCCACACCGTCCTGCTCGCCGACTTCGTCACCGCCGACGACGGCACCGGCCTCGTCCACACCGCGATCGCGTTCGGCGAGGACGACTTCCGCCTGGGCCAGCAGTACGGCCTCAACGTCGTCAACCCGGTGCTGGGCGACGGCACGTACGACGAGCGCATCGGCCGCTACGCCGGACGCTTCGTCAAGGACGCCGACGAGGACCTCGTCGCCGACCTCGCGTCGCGCGGGCGGTTGCTGCGCTCGGAGCGCTACGAGCACTCCTATCCGCACTGCTGGCGCTGCTCGACGCCGCTGCTGTACTACGCCAAGCCGTCGTGGTACATCGCGACGTCGCGCATCCGCGAGCAGCTGCTCGCCGCCAACGAGCAGATCGTCTGGCATCCGGAGCACATCAAGCACGGGCGCTTCGGGCGCTGGCTGGAGAACAACGTCGACTGGGCGCTGTCGCGCGAGCGCTACTGGGGCACGCCGCTGCCCGTCTGGCGCTGCCCGAACGACCACCTCACGGTGATCGGCTCCTTCGACGAGCTCGAGCGACGCTCCGGCGTACGCCTCGAGGACCCGCACCGTCCCTTCTGCGACGAGGTCGAGTTCCCCTGCGACGACTGCGGCGAGACCGCGACGCGCGTGCCCGAGGTCATCGACGTGTGGTTCGACTCGGGCGCGATGCCGTTCGCCCAGCGCCACGTCCTGGTCGACGGGGAGGCCGGACACGACGAGCTCTACCCAGCCGACTTCATCTGCGAGGCGCTCGATCAGACGCGCGGCTGGTTCTACTCGCTGCTCGGCGTCTCGACGCTGCTGCGCGGTGCCGAGGTCCCGTATCGCAACGTCGTGTGCCTGGGCCTGATCCTCGACGGCGAGGGCCAGAAGATGTCGAAGTCCAAGGGCAACGTCGTCGGGCCGTGGGACGTCATCGACCGCTTCGGCGCCGACGCGCTGCGCTGGTACTTCTTCACGTCCAAGCAGCCGTGGGACGGCTACCTCTTCTCGCTCGAGGCGATCGGCGAGGGCGTGCGCCTGTTCCTGCGCCAGCTGTGGAACACCTACCGCGTCGCCACGATGTACGAGGTATCGGACGCCGCAGGCGGGGGCGAGGAGACCGATCTCGACCGCTGGATCCGCTCACGCCTGAGCGCGACCGTCGAGGTCGTCACCGACCGCCTGGAGAACTACGACGCGACGACCGGCGGCCGCGCGGTCGCCGACTTCGTCGACGACCTCTCCAACTGGTACGTGCGCCGCTCGCGGCCGCGCTTCTGGGAGGGCGACGCCGTCGCGCTGGAGACGCTGCGCTCGTGCCTCGTCACGGTGACGCAGCTGCTCGCGCCGTTCACCCCGTTCGTCGCCGACGAGATCTACGACAACCTCGACGGGACCGAGCCGAGCGTCCACCTCACCGACTGGCCCGAACCGGGTCCCGCCCACCCGCGCGACGAGCCGCTCGAGTCGGCGATGGCGATCGCGCGCGAGACCGTCCGCCTCGGCCTCGCCGCCCGCGGCGCCGCCAAGATCAAGGTCCGCCAGCCGCTGCACGAGGTCGTCGTCGTGGCCGCCGGCCGCGAGCGCGAGGCGATCGAGCGGCTCGCCGACATCGTCCGCGAGGAGCTCAACGTCAAGGTGCTGCGCTTCGTCGAGCAGGCCGACGAGCTCGGCTCGTACACGCTGAAGCCCAACTACCGCACGCTCGGGCCGCGCTTCGGCAAGGCGATGCCGCAGGTCGCGGAGGCGGTCGCCGCGCTCGACCCCGACCACGTCGCGGTGTCGCTGCGCGAGGGTCGCGACGTCGGCGTCTTCATCGACGGCCACGACCACACGCTGGGGCCCGACGACCTGCTCGTCGCGCTCGCGCCGCTGCAGGACTACCAGCTCGAGCGCGAGGGCTCGCACGCCGTCGCGCTGGAGCTGTCGATCGACGAGGACCTGCGCCGCGAGGGCCTCGCGCGCGAGATCGTGCACGCCGTCCAGCTCGCGCGGCGCGACGCCGGCCTGGACATCTCCGACCGCATCGACCTCGCGCTCGACGGCGACGCGACCCTGCTCGAGGCCGCGCGCCACCACGAGAGCTACCTCGTCGGCGAGGTGCTCGCCGTGAGCGTGGCCTACGCCGCCAACGGCACCGGCGAGACCGCCAGCATCGAGGGCCGCGAGCTGCGCATCTCGGTGGCCCGCGCCGCCTGAGCGCGGACGGCGCACGCCGATCAACGGCCGGTGAGCCGGCCGCCCCTCCACTCGACGATCGCCGCCGGCATCACCCGCAACGGCGACCGGTAGGCCCCGCGACGCCCGGGCAGCCAGCTCGCCAGCAGGCCGGCGAGCTCGGCTCGCACCTGTGCCGTGTCGTCGAGCAGCAGGGCATCGCGGTAGGACTCGACGGCATCGTCGATCGTCGCCCAGCGCCGGTGATCGGGGATCTCGACGATCCTGATCCGATGCTCGATCCCGAGCTCGCGCAGGACGGCGACGGCATCGAGATAGCTCGGGCCCGGCGCGCGCGGCGCGCCGTGGAAGTGGCGCCACAGCGGGTCCAGGACGGCGTCGCCGCTGTAGGCGCCGAGGTACAGCAGCGCGTGGTGGCGGGCCGTCGCGTCGAGCTTGGCGAGAAAGGAGACCGCATCGGGCACGAGCGTGAGCACGAAGGCCGAGAACGCCACGTCGGCGGGCTCCACGCGCGCCTCGTCCCAGGTGGCCTGCAGCGCGGTGACGTTGGCAGCGCCGAGCTCCTGCGCGTCGCGCCGCAGGATGGCGAGCATCGCGGCGCTCGGCTCGACGGCCGTGACGTGATCGACCTCGTCCGCGAGCACGAGCGCGAAGCGACCGGTGCCGGCGCCGACGTCGATCACCGTGCTCGACGCGTCCGTCAGGCGCCGCAGCCGGCGCAGAAACGGATCGCGCTCGGTGTTTGCGCGCCGCACGGCGGCGGCGTAGCGGCCGGCGCGGCTGTCCCAGAAGCTGCCGCTGACCGAGCCCGCGGCGGGCGACAGCCGCTCGAGCTCGGCGAGCCGGTCGGTGACCAGGCGCCGCCAGCGCGCCGCGGCCGGGCCGTCGCCGCGGCTCACGGACCGGCGAGGCGGTCCAGCTCGGCCCGCAGGTCGACGACGATGCGCGCGATCTGCTCGCCGCTGCGCTCGAGCGCGTCGACGTGTGCGCGCGCCTGCGCGATCGCGTCGCGGTCGCCGCGATCACTCGGCCAGACCTCCATGAGGCGATCGGCGAGGTCGGCGATCTCGATGCCGTTGAGCCGGTCGAACCCGAGGATGCGCTCTCGACGGCGGGGCACCGCCACAGACTAGTGACGCCGCGCCCGCCGGTTTGAGCCGAACGACGAAGGCCGGCCGCCCAGGGGCGGCCGGCCTTCGGAACGTCATGGGCGCCGTCGGCGGCGCCGGGGGGCTCAGGCGGCGGGCTCGAGCTCGAGCTGCTGCTCGAGCTGGCTCTTGCTGCGCGTCGGGCGCAGGCGCTTGGCCTCCGCGCCGTTGTTGAAGAGGATCAGCGTGGGGATCGAGAGGATCCCGTACTGCGCGGCCGTCTGCATGTTCTCGTCGACGTTGAGCTTGACGATGCGCACGTCGTCACGGCCTTCGGCGATCTCCTCGAGCAGGGGAGCGATCGCGCGGCACGGGCCGCACCAGGGGGCCCAGAAGTCGACGAGGATCGGCGTCTCGGACTCCATGACCTCCGCCTGGAAGCTGTCGTCGGTGACTTCGATGATCGAACCGGCCATTCGGTGGTCTCCTTGAGTCGTAAGCTGCGACCCACTATACAAAATGAAGCGATGAAGCTCGCGTGGGAGAGCAGGCCTACCCGGCGAGCCAGCGCAGTAGACCCGGGCTGACGTAGACCTCCACGAACGCCGAGGCGACGAGCACTGGCACGGCCAGCAGCACGGTGACGACGGTGGCGGCCAGCAGCTCGTGCCAGTCCTTCTGGCGGCTGGCGATCATCCAGGCCGCGAGCGGGAGAAACAGCGCGACGAGCTCGGGCAGCGCGTGCGGCAGCAGGCCGAGCAGGAGCAGCCCCGGCCCGATGTCGAGCTTCGCGGCGAGCGACGCGGTGCCCGCGCCCAGCACGAAGGCCTGCGTCACGAGCGAGAAGGCCGTGGCGGCGACGACGAACGCGATCGCCAGCGGTCCGGCCTTCTCGTGGATCCAGCGCCAGGCGCCGCTCTGGCGCTGGGCCTCCAGCGGCAGCGAGCTGCCCGCGATGAAGCCCGCGACGCAGGCCATCGCATGCAGCGCGAGCACGAGCGCGTTGCGGCCCAGGACATGCAGGACCTGCCCGACGTGAGGCCGCTCGCTGAGCCCGAGAAACGACGCCCCCGGGTCCGGGACCGACACCGTCGCGATGAGCCAGACGGCGGACAGCAGCGCGATCGTGATCGCGAAGGCGCCGGCGAGCCAGCGCCCGACGACCGGCCCGGGGCGGTCGTTCCATTCGTCCAGCGTCGCCCGCGTGTCGGCGATGCCACGTACGAGCGCGAGGTCCGAGGTCTGCACCGACCCCGCATCGGCGCGCACGGCCACGGTGGGCGATCAGCCGCGGCGGCGTTGGCCGGATGTGCGAGCAAAACGCAGCTGCGGCACGAGCCAGGCCGCCTCGCCCGCGATCCGCCACGACATCTTCGAGTGCCCGAGCTGGCGGTCGCGAAAGACGATCGGCAGCTCGACGACGCGAAAGCCGGCGTGGATCGCGCGGTGCGTGAGCTCGACCTGGAAGGCGTAGCCGCGCGAGCGCACCGTCGGCAGGTCGATCGCCTCGAGCACCTCGCGGCGAAAGCACTTGAAGCCGCCGGTCAGGTCGCGCACCTGCAGGCCGAGGACCTTGCGGGCGTACCACGAGCCACCGCGGCTGACGAGGCGGCGCACGCGGCCCCAGTCCGTCACGCCGCCGCCGGCCACGTAGCGCGAGCCGAGCGCAAGGTCGGCGTCCTCGATCGCGGCGAGCAGGCGCGCGAGGTCCGCCGGGTCGTGCGAGAAGTCGGAGTCCATCTCCAGGACGAACCGCGCGCCGCCCTCCAGCGCGCGGGCGAAGCCGGCGAGGTACGCCGGGCCGAGGCCCTCGCGGGTCGTGCGGTGCAGAACCTCGACGTCGGCGTGCTCGGAGGCGAGCCGGTCGGCGATGTCGCCGGTCCCGTCGGGCGAGCCGTCGTCGACGACGACGATCCGGTGGTCGCCGGGCCGCGCCCGCTCGAGCACCTCGCGGGCGGCCGCGACGATCGCCGCGATGTTCTCGGCCTCGTCGTACGTGGGCAGGATGAGCCAGGCGGCGGCGGGCATCGGGGCGCGTACCCTACGTGCCCGATGGCCTCGGACCCCTCGAACCTCCAGATTGCGGCCGCGTTCGACGAGCTGGCCGACCTCTACGAGCTCGACGGCGCGATCGTCCATCGCGTGCTCGCCTACCGCTCGGCGGCCAAGGCGGCGCGCGAGGCGACGGTCTCCGTGGCGGGCCTGGCGCGCCAGGGCCGGGTCACGTCGCTGCCGGGGATCGGCAAGACGCTCGAGGAGAAGATCGTCGCGCTCATGCAGACCGGCGACATCCCGTCGGCGCTGAAGCTGCGCGCGAAGTACCCGGCCGGCCTGCTGGACATGACGCGCCTGCCGGGCCTCGGTCCGAAGCGGGCGCGCAAGCTCTTCGACGAGCTGGGCATCGACTCGCTCGACGCGCTGCGGGCGGCGGTCGAGAGTCGGCGGCTGCGCGGCGTCAAGGGCTTCGGGCCGAAGTTCGAGGCGTCGGTGCTGTCGTCGCTCGAGGCGGGGATCGGCGAGCGGCCCGTCCAGCGCGTCCTGCTGCACCGCGCGCTGACGACGGGCGAGCAGATCGTCGCGGCGCTGCGCGAGCACCCCGCCGCCGAGCGCGTGGAGCTGGCCGGCTCGGCGCGCCGCCAGGCCGACTCGGTCAAGGACCTGGACATCATCGCCACGGCCAGCGACCCCGGCGCGCTGGCCCGCGCGCTCGGCGAGCTCGAGCTCATCGAGTCGGCGTCGGCGCCCAACGACAACGCCGCGCGCGGGCGCACGCACACCGGCCTGCCGGTCGACCTGCGGGTCGTCTCGCCCGACAACTTCGGCAACCTCCTGCAGCACTTCACCGGCTCGGCGGCGCACAACGTCGCGCTGCGCGAGGCGGCGGTGCGGCGCGGGCTGCACGTCAGCGAGTACGGGATCCTCGACGACGAGACCGGCGAGACGCTGCGCTGCGCGACCGAGGAGGAGGTCTACGAGCGCCTCGGCCTCGCGTATCCGGAGCCCGAGCTGCGCGAGAACCGCGGCGAGCTGTCGGCGGACTTCGTCGCGCCGCAGCTCGTCACGGTCGCGGACCTGCGCGGCGACCTGCACATGCACACGATCGCCTCCGACGGGCGCGACACGATCGAGGAGATGGCGCGCGCCGGGCTCGCCCGCGGCTACGAGTACCTGGCGATCACCGACCACTCGGCCACGCACGGCTTCGGCAACCACGTCACGCCCGACGAGCTCGAGCGTCAGATCGAGCGCGTGGCGGCCGTCAACGAGAGCGTCGACGGCATCACGATCCTCGTCGGCACGGAGACGAACATCCTGCCCGACGGCTCGCCGGACTACGACGACGAGCTGCTCGCGCGCCTGGACTGGGTGGTCGGCTCGGTGCACACGTCGTTCGGCATGCCGGCCGCCGACATGACCAAGCGGATGGTGGCGGCCATCGAGCACCCCTGGATCGACGCGATCGGCCATCCCACCGGACGCAAGATCTCCTCGCGCCAGCCCTACGCGCTGCACCTCGACGACGTCATCGCCGCCGCCGCGCGCACCGGCACGATGCTCGAGATCAACTCCGCCCCCGACCGGCGCGACCTCGACGACGTCAACGCGCGGGCCGCCGCCGAGAACGGGGTGCTGCTGCTCGTCGACTCCGACGCGCACGGCGCCGACCGCCTCGAGCACGTGCGCTGGGGCATCGCCACCGCGCGGCGGGCGTGGCTGACGGCCGACCACATCGCCAACACCCGGCCGTGGGCGCAGTTCGCGCAGCTGCGCAAGCGGGCACGCTCGCGGGCATGACCGAGTACGCGCTGACCCGCAGCTCCGGCGATCGCCGCCGCTACGAGCTGGCGGGCTTCGGGACGCTGCGCCTCGGCGGCTGGGCGTCGCGCTGGGCGACCGCCGAGGCCGGCGACCAGCGCTGGGGCTTCGCGCGGCGCGGGATCTTCCGGTCCGTCATCCAGGCCACCGACCCCGCGGGCAGCGTGGTCGGTCGGTTTCAGGGTCGCTCGCTCAAGCGCGGCGGCGTGCTGAACTGGAACGGGCACGAGTACGTGCTCAAGCCCGACAGCATGTGGCGCGAGCGCTACGCGCTGCTCGACGGCGACCGCCGGCTGGCCCTGCTCGAGGGCAAGGGCTGGGGCAAGCGCCCGGTGCGCGTCGACGTCGACGACACCACGATCGATGCCGGGCTGCTGCTCTTCGCGGCGTTCGTCGTGCGAGCGCTCGCGGAGGACGCGTCGTCCGCGGCCGGCGCCGGCGCCGCCGGCGGTTCCTAGCGCAGCAGCCGCGGCAGCAGCTCGTCGCGGACGACGGCGTCGACGGCGTCGGGGCCGAACGGCGCGAGCGCGGCCGCGGCGCGCCGGGCATAGTCGGGAAATGGCTCGTCGAGGGCCGTGCGCAGCGCCGCCGCCAGGCCGGCCGCTTCGGCGGGCACGAGCCGCGGGTCCAGCGCGCGGGCCATCGGGAGCGCGGCGTACGGGCCGGGCGCCGCCGTCGTCACGAGCCGGCAGCCGTCGGCGAGCGCCTCGAGCTGGGCGATGCCGTAGTCCTCGCGGCGCGGCGCCGTGACGAAGACGCGGGCGCGGCGCAGGAGCGCGCGGTAGTCGGCGGGCGCCAGGCGCCCGGCGACGGTCACGCCGGGGACGTCGCCCAGGCGCAGGTCGGCGCCCGCGACGACGAGCTGCTCGTCGCCCGTCCGTGCCTGCGCCCACGCGGCGAGCACGCGGTCCAGCCCCTTCTTCTGCGGGTTGGCCGCGTAGGTGATCGCCGCGATGTCGCGCGGCGCGCCGCTGTCCGGGGAGGGCGCGACGGCGATCGGCACGACGATCGCGTCGGCGTGCGGGCGCGGCGCCTCGGCCAGCGAGCCGGCATCCCACGGCACGAGCAGCGGGGCGGCCTGCAGGCGCCGGTGCTCCAGCGGGCGCTGCCAGACCCCGTGACGGCCGGGACGGTTGGCCGCCGACGGGGCGTCGAAGCGGATGGCGCCGGGGCGCGGCCACAGCAGCGCGGCGGTGGTCGTCGAGTAGACGATGGCGCGCGGGTCGTGGGCGGCGATCGCGGCCCGCGCCGCCCCGCGCGCGGCGCGCGCCCAGGCCAGGTCGGTCAGCGCGTAGGTGCGCAGCTCGCGCGGCGCGCGCGCCGCCGCGATCTCGACGTGCGCGCCCGCACGGCGCAGCGCGCCGGCCAGGGCGGCATCGGCCGCGCGCAGCCCCGCCGTCGCGCCGAGCGAGACGACGAGGACGTCGACCGGTGTCATGCGGCGCCGTCCGCGCCGCCGAGGATCGCCGTCCATAGGCGCTCGACGTCGGCGGCCGTCGTACGGGTCTGGCCGATCGCGACGCGGACGAAGCGCGTGCCGGCGATCTCCGACGGCGTGACGAACAGGTCGGGGTGTGCGTTGATCGCGGTCGCCAGCGCGTCCGTGGCGTCGTTGCCGTCGGCGTGCCGCAGGCAGACGAGCGCGAACGCGACCGGCGCGACGCGCTCCAGCCGGGGGTGGGCGTCGACGCGGCGGCCGAGCTCCTGAGCCAGCGCCATGTGCTCGCGCAGGTGCGCGCGCAGGCCGGCCGCGCCGTAGCTGCGCAGCACCCACCACAGCTTCAGCGCCCGGAATCGCCGCCCCAGCGGCACGTGCCAGTCGCGGTAGTCGATGACCTCGCCGGACTCGCTGGCGGCGTTGCGCAGGTACGGCGGCAGGGTCGACAGCGCCGCGATCAGCGGGGCGCGGTCGGCCACCCACAGCACGTTGCAGTCGAAGTTCGTGAACAGCCACTTGTGCGGATTGAACGTGTAGCTGTCGGAGTGCTCGGCGCCCGCCTGGCGCGGGCGCTGCTCCTCGCAGAGCATCGCCGAGCCCGCCCAGGCGGCATCGACGTGGTGCCAGAGGCCATGCTGCCGGGCGATGGCGGCGATCTCGGCGATCGGGTCCACCGCGCCGGTCGCGGTGGTGCCGACGGCGCTCGTCACGATCGCCGGCACGAGTCCCGCGGCGAGATCCTGCTCGATCGCGTCGCGCAGCGCCTCGGTGCGCAGGGCGAAGACCGCATCGACGTCGACCAGGCGCACGTGGGCGAACCCCGCGACGCGGGCGCCGCGCTCGACGGACGAGTGCGCCTGCGACGAGCCGTAGGCGACGAGGTCGCCGATCGCCGCGCCGGCGCGGACGGCCCGGTCGCGGGCGACGACGTGCACGAGATGCGTCGAGTCCGAGGCGCTCATCTGGATGACGCCGCCGCCCGGCCCGCCGGCCGTCTTGAAATGCGCCGGCAGCCCGAGCAGGTCGACGAGCCAGTCGAGCACGTGCGCCTCGATCTCCGTCAGGGCGGGGCTCGTGGCCCACAGCATCCCCTGCGCGCCGAGGCCGGCGGCGACCAGCTCGGCGAGGATCGACGGCGGCGACGCGTTGGCGGGGAAGTAGGCGAACCAGCCCGGCGCCTGCCAGTGCGTGATGCCGGGCAGGACGATCTCGTCGAGGTCGCGCAGCAGCGCGTCGAAGGGCTCGGGCGCCTCGGGCGCGGCGTCCGGCAGCCGCGCGCGGATGTCGCCCGGCGCGACCGTCGAGACGATCGGCAGGTCCCCGACGCGCTCCATGTACGCCGCCACCCACTCGACGACCTCGTGGCCGTGGCGGCGAAACTCGTCAGGCGTCATGTGAGCGTGGTCGGAGGTCACGCGCGCTCCCCGCGCGGCGTCAGCGCGTCGCGCCGTTGACCGACACCATGTCGCGCCGGAAGCCGGGCGCCCGGATGAGCTTGATCGGCTTCAGCGGCGAGGTCGGCTCGACGTAGAAGGCGACGCCGTCACGCTCCTCGATCGCCGTGACCGCGGCCTCCTGGCGGCGCCAGGCGAGCGCGCCCATGATCGCGAAGCCGCACGCGATGGCCGGGATCTGCGGCGCGACGAGCCCGAGCCCGAGCGCCAGGACGGTCGACGCGAGCAGCGGCCACATCCGGTTGAGCAGCAGGCTGCTGGGGCGCTGCTCGGGCAGCGAGTTCGTCGACTTCGCCGCGGCCAGCAGCCGCGCGATCGGCGAGTTGGTCTCGGCGCGCCGGCCCAGCCACATGCCGATCATCGACGCCGCGATCCACCAGCCGATGACGAACCCGGCGAGCAGCGAGTCGTCCTCGGAGCCGGCGCCGAGGACGGTGATCGTCGCCAGCGCGGTCGCCGAGCCGCCACAGAGCAGGACCGCCGCGCGAAGGAAGTCGACGAAGCGCAAGCGATTGGCCTATTGCGTCGCCAGCGCCCGCAGCAGCTCGACCACGCCGGCGGGTCCGTCGACGAGCAGGTCGGCGCCCTCCTCGAGCGGCGCCGGCGTCTCGTCGGAGCGCACGCCGACGCACACCGCGGTGCCGAGCCCGCCCTCCTCGACAAGCGCGCGCAGGCCGGCGAACGCGTCGAGGTCGGTCATGTCGTCGCCGACGTACAGGGCGGCCGCGAGGTCGCGGCCGTCGAGCAGGCGCCGCGCCCCGCGGCCCTTGTTGAGCTCGACGGGCGGGCGCAGCTCGAGCACCTTGCGTCCCCAGTGGATCCACAGCCCCTCGGCCTCGGCCCGTTCGGCGATCTCGCGCACAGCGCTCTCGGCGGCGCCCTCGTCGGGGGCGCCGCGCCAGTGCAGGGCGACGATCGAGCCCTTGTCCTCGCTGCGGACGCGCAGCCGCTGGACGCCGGTCGTGTAGGCGGCGTCGGCGAAGTCCCGCACGCGCTGTTCGTGGCGCGCGACCTCCGGGTCGATCTCGGGCTGCGTGCCACCGGGCTCCAGCAGCTCCGCGCCGTGGTTGCCGACGTAGGCGATCGAGCCGAGCGAGACCATCTGCCGCGCGGTTGCCGAGCGGCGGCCGCTGATGCAGCCGACGACCGCGTAGCGGCGGGCGACGGCGATGAGCTGCGCGCGCGTGGCCTCGGGAACGGCGGCGTCGTCGGCATGGCGCACGATCGGCGCGAGCGTCCCGTCGATGTCGAGCAGGATCGCCGCGCGGGCCGGGTCGGCGCGCAGGGGGGCGAGCGCCTCGGCAAGCGTGGCGGCGGCTGACATGGCCCCTAGTATGGCGCGCATGGCAGGACGCCGAACGCTCAGGCTGGCGGCGATCGGCACCCTGGCGGGGCTGTTCAGCGGGCTCTTCGGCGTCGGTGGCGGCGTTCTCATCGTGCCGCTGCTCGTGCTGTGGTGCGGCTTCGGCGAGCGTCTGGCGGCCGGCACCTCGCTCGCCGCGATCGTGATCATCGCCGCGGTGGCGGCGCTCGTGCACGGCGTCTACGGCAACGTGCACCTGCGCGAGGGGCTGCTCGTCGGGGTGCCGGCCGTGGCCGGCGTGCTGATCGGGACCGAGCTGCAGCAGCGGATCTCCGCGCGGGCGATCTCGCTGCTGTTCGCGGCGCTGCTGGGGGCGGTCGCGGTGTCGTTGCTCGCGGGCTTCTGATGATCGAGGCGGTGCTGATCGGGCTGGTCGCGGGCGTCGTCGCCGGGCTGCTCGGGGTCGGCGGCGGCGCGCTGTTCGTGCCGGCGCTGACGATCGGGCTCGGCTTGAGCCAGCTCGATGCCGAGGCGACGTCGCTGCTGGCGATCGTCCCGGTGGCGCTCGTGGGCGCGGTGCGCCAGCGCGCCCACGGCAACGTCGACGTGCGGACCGGCGTGGCGCTGGGGATCGTCGCGGTGGCGGGGGCCGTCGTGGGGGTGGTGATCGCCAACATCGTGCCGGAGCGCGGGCTGGAGATCGGGTTCGGGCTGTTCTTGTTGTTCGTGGTGTGGCGGTTGGTGAGGCGGGCGGTGGGTTCGGGTCACGGCGATTCGGGCGCGGGTTTGAGTGTTGGCGGATCGGCCGGGGCCGACGTGGGTCAACGGCATCACTGAGGGACTCAGTTGTTGGTGTGTCCGCGTTCGTTCGGAGGTCGACGTGGGGGGTCTGCCCGTTTTCGTCCTCATGGGGGACGGTTTCGCGGTGACCCCTCTGGCTACGGCAGGCCGTGCTCCAGCGCGCCCTTGATCGACGCGTCGAGCGCGTTGAGGCGGGCCAGCGCGAGCGCCTCGGGCGAGCCGAAGCGCCGGCCCGGGGCGGGATCGGGCCCGTGGTGGCAGAGCACGCAGTGCTCGAGCGCCAGGCGGCGGTCCTCGGCCAGCGCGGGGACGCGGGCCGCGCGCTCGCGCAGCAGCGCCAGGCCGAGCTCGATGTGGCCGAGCAGGCGGCCGGCCTCGGTCAGCCCGATCTCGGCGGCGTAGGTGAACTCGCGGGTGCGGCCGAGGTCGTGGACCAGCGCGGCGGTCATGAGCAGGTCGCTGTCCAGGCGCGGGTGCAGGATGCAGGTCTCCTGCACGAGCGTGCCGACGGCGACCGTGTGCTCGAGCAGGCCGCCGAGGTAGGCGTGGTGGCCGTTGCGGGTGCACGGCGCGCGGCGCCATTCCGCGCGCAGCGCGCCGTCGCCGAGCAGCACGACGAGCAGCGCCTTGAGGCCCGGGTCGTGGACCTCCCGCGCGAGGTGCTCGAGGAAGCCGTCGAGCTCGTCGAGGTCGCGGTAGGCGGTCGGCAGGAAGGACGCGGGGTCGGCCGAGCCCTCCGGCGCGCGGCCGATCGAGCGCAGCTCGACCTGCAGCTCGTCGCGGAAGCGCTCGACGCGGCCCGCCACCCGCACGAGGTCGCCGCGCTCGAAGCGTCCGGCCAGCACGTCGGCGTCGCGGAACGCGCGGCCCTGCACGGCGCCCGTCCGGTCGCGCAGCTCGACGGCGAGGTACGGGGTGCCCGAGCGCGACAGCAGGCGGTCCTTGCGCGTGCACGCAAAGACGCCGTCGACCTCCTGGCCGGCGCGCAAGGTGGCAATCGTCATCGGGCCATGATGTACCTTCAATCGGATGCAGCCCCTGATCTGGGAGAGCCGTCCCGACGGTCTGCGAGCGCCCGCGATGCTTGTCGCGTTCAGCGGTTGGAACGACGCCGGCGATGCCGCGTCAGCGGCCCTGACGTTCATCGGCGAGTCGCTCGGCGCCGAGCGCTTCGCGCGGCTGGATCCCGAGGAGTTCTACGACTTTCAGTCCACCCGGCCGCAGATCGGCTTCACCGACGAGCGCAAGCGCGAGATCACCTGGCCGGGCGTCGAGATCTTCGCCGCGCGCGTGCCGCGCGCCCAGCGCGACCTCATCCTCGTCCAGGGCCCCGAGCCCTCGATGCGCTGGAAGACCTTCTGCCGCAACGTCATCGACCTCGCCGAGGCGCTCGGCACGCAGCTCGTCGTGACGATGGGCGCGCTGCTCGCCGACGTCCCGCACACCCACGCGGTCTCGATCACGGGCCTGGCCTCCGACGCGGCGCTCGTCGACAAGCTCGCCCTCAAGGAGACGACGTACGAGGGCCCGACCGGCATCGTCGGCGTCCTGCACACGGCGTGCATGGAGGCCGAGCTGCCCGCCGCCAGCCTGTGGGCCGCCGTGCCGCACTACGTCGCGGCGGCGCCCAACCCGAAGGCCGCGCTCGCGCTCGTGCGCAAGATCGAGGGCCTCGTCGCGATCGCCGTCGATGCCACCGACCTCGAGAACGCGACCGAGGAGTACGAGCGCCAGGTCGGCCTGGCGGTCCAGTCCGACCCCGACGTGCAGGCGTTCGTCGAGCGCCTCGAGCAGGCCGCCGAGCGCGACACGACGCCGCTCGGGCCGGGCGACCTGCCCTCCGGCGACACGATCGCCAGCGAGTTTCAGCGCTTCCTGCGCCAGCAGGGCCCGCCCGACCGCTGAGGGCTGTCGCGGCGATGACCGAGCAGCCCGCCGCCGGCGCCGGCGGCGTCGTCAGGGCGGTCAGCGTCAGCCCGGGGCACACGATGACCAAGCCCAACGCCGGCGCGATCCGCCTGCTCGAGGGTCTCGGCGTGGAGGGCGACGCGCACAACGGCAGGACCGTCAAGCACCGCTCGCACGTGCGCCGCGACCCGACGAAGCCCAACCTGCGCCAGGTGCACCTCATCCATGCCGAGCTGCACGACGAGCTCGCCGGCCGGGGCTTCCCCGGCCTGCGGCCCGGTCAGATGGGCGAGAACGTCACGACGTCCGGCGTCGACCTGCTCGGGCTGCCGGTCGGGACGAAGCTGCGTCTCGGCGACGAGGCGGTCGTCCAGGTCACCGGCCTGCGCAACCCGTGCGCGCAGCTCGACGGCATCCGGCCCGGCCTCATGAAGGCGACGCTCGACCGCGACGACGACGGCAACGTGATCATGAAGTCCGGGATCATGGGCGTCGTGCTGGCCGGCGGCGAGGTTCGCCCCGGCGACCCGATCGGCGTCGAGCTTCCGCCCGCGCCGCACGTCGCGATGCAGAAGGTCTAGGCGCCGTCGAGATCGGCGATGTGGGTCGTGACGTTGACGACCGTCCCGCTCGGTTCGCGCACGAAGAAGCGCCGGATGCCCCACGGCTCGTCGGTCAGCGGATAGACGATCTCCAGCCCGCGGGCGAGCGCATCGGCGTGGGCGGCGTCGACGTCGGCGACCTCGGTGGAGATGTCGAGGCGGTGCACCTGCGGGTCCATGACGGTCGGGTGCGCCCACGCGAGGATGACCTGCGTCGTCGGCACGGTCGGCGACTGCAGCATGAGAAAGCCGTCCTGCTCCATCGCGACGCGCAAGCCGAGGAAGTCCACGTAGAAGGCGCGGCTGCCCTGCGGATCGTCGGTGAAGACGACCGGCATCGCGCGGCGGATGCCGGTCATCGCTCCGCCGCCGGGCAGGCGATCCGGTAGTCGCACATCGAGCAGACCGTATACGCGGGGGTCGGCTCGAAGTCCTGCGCGAGGATGCCGCCCGCCACCTCGTCGACGGTGTCGGCGATCCAGCCCGCGTCGATCTCCGAGCTGGGCACGCGCACCTTCTCGTCGTCGAGCACGTAGAGATAGGCCTGCTGCGTCGCATCGAGCTGCCAGGCCTCGCGCGCGCCGACGGCGTACAGCGACAGCTGCACGTCCTCGCGCAGCGCCGCCGCCGAGCGCGGCCGGCCGGTCTTGTAGTCGATGAGCTCGTAGCCGCCGTCGGCCAGCCGGTCGACGCGGTCGACGCGGCCGCGCAGCGTGTGGGCGCCCATCCGGAAGGAGAATGCCCGCTCGAACCACACCGGCTCCACCGGCTCCTCGACCACGCGCTGGAAGTAGCGGCGCAGGGCGGCGGCGGCCTTGCCCCGCAGCTGGCGCTCCTCGTCGGAGTCGCCGAAGCCGCCGCGCCGCCAGCCCCAGTCGAGCAGGCCCAGCAGCTCGTCGAGCGAGTCGACCGCCGACTGGTGGTAGCGCTCGAGGACCTGGTGGACGAGGATCCCGAAGCGCTGGTTGAGCGTCGGCTCCTGCGGCACCCGCAGCACGCGGGCGAACTTGTAGCGCAGCGGGCACGAGCGGTAGGTCTCGATGTCCGAGGCCGACAGGGCCAGTCCATCTCCCCGGCGCGGCAGGAACGACTCCAGCGACGGCTCGGTGCGCGCGGCCCGCGCCGCGGCACGGGCGCGGTCGTCGCGCTCGGCGTCGAGCAGCAGCTCGTCCAGCGGCGACGTCGCGAGGACCTCGCGCTGCAGCGGAGAGAGCTCGGTGGCCAGGCGCTGGTTGACCGGTCCCAGCGCATCGGCCACCGACTGCCCCTCCGGGCGCTCGATGAGCGCCGCGAGCTTGACGAGCTCGAGGTAGCGCGCGACGGCGTGCGTGACGTCCAGGTCGGTGTCGAAGCGCAGCTCGCCAAGCCCCTTGCCGACCCGTGCGACGTCGCTGAGCAGCTCGTCGCGCAGCGCCTGAAACGTGGCGTGCAGGGCCTCCTCGGGACCGAACAGCTCCTCCTCGAGCACCTCCCACTCGGCGCCGAGCGTGGCCCGCGCCTCCTCGGCGAACGGCGAGGGCGGCTGGACGACGCCGGCCGACGACAGCGCCGGGTAGGCCAGGACGAGGCCGCGCGCGGCGCGCGTCATCGCCAGATGCAGCAGCCGCCGCATCGCCGCGACGTGGGCGCCGCGGTCGTCGGGGCCCAGCGTCTCCTTCAGCAGCGCGTCGGGCACGCTCTCGCCGGCGCGCAGGCGCGGGCCGGGCATCCGCGCGGCGGTCAGCCCGAGCACGAAGACCCAGTCCAGCTCGCGCCCGGCGGTGGCGTCGAGTGCCATGAGCTGCACCGCGCCGGTGGGCGGCGGAGGCCCCGCGCCGTCCTCCTCGCGCAGGCCCGCGTCGGCGACGGCGGCGGCGTAGCGGGCGAAGTCACGCGGCGTGGCGTGCGGCGCGCGCTGCGCGTAGGAGCTGGCCAGCTCGCCGAGCCGGGCGAGGTTGACGAGCCGCTCGACGACGTCGGCCTGGGCCGAGAAGACCTGCTGGCGGCGCAGTCCGAGCCGGTCGACGAGGCGATGCACGAACAGGTCCGGCCGCGCGCTGTCGAGCGATCCGGCCGCCTCGCGGTACAGGCGCAGGAACGCGTGGATGTGCTCGCGCGCCTCGGGCGGAAGCTGCGGCGACTCGGTCGCCGCGCGCAGCGCCGACACCATGTCGAGCTTGCGCCGGCGGGCGATCTGCACGCAGCGGGCGATGTCGACCGAGCGCAGCGCGACCGGGGGCCGCGCCAGCGCGCGCACCACCGCGCCGGCGTCGGACGGGTCGGCCAGCAGCCGCAGCCACGCGAGCACGTCGCGCACCTCCGCCTGGGCGAAGAAGTCGCCCTCGCCGACGGCCCGCAGCGCGAGCGCGCGCTCCTCGAAGGCCAGCGTCACCTGGCGCCCCTCGTCGCGCAGTGAGCGCACGATGACGCCGATCCGCTCGGGCGCGACGCCGCCGCGGACGAGCCGCTGCACCTCGGCCGCGACCGCCTGCGCCTGGGCGCGCTCGTCCTCGGCGCGCCAGAAGCGGACGCTCCCGCCGGGCGCGCCGGCCAGCGTCGTGCCGAGCCGGTCGGCGATCGGCGCGACGACGGCGCCCGCCGCCTCGAGCACCTCCGCCGGGCAACGCACGGATCGCTCGAGCCGCACGACCTCCGCGCCGGGATGGGCCTGCTGGAAGTCGCGCACGTTCTTCGTGGCGGCCGCCCGCATGCGATGTGCGGCGCTGTCGTCGTCGGCGCAGACGGTGAGCCGCTCGTGCTCGGCGCCGAGCAGCTCGACGAGCAGCGCCGCCGCGAAGCCGAGGTCGGCGTACTCGTCGACGAGCACGTGGCGGTAGCGCTCGGCGACCCGCGTGCGCACGTGGGGGCGCTCGCGCAGCAGCGCGACGGCGCGCAGCACGAGCTCGCCGGCGTCGAGCGCGCCGACCTCGTCGAGCAGGCGGTCGTGGTCGAGGTACAGCCGGGCGAACTCGACCTCGCGCGCCGCCCGGGCGCGCTCGGCGTCGTCGCCCTCCGGCAGCGCGTCGGCCCAGGCGGCGTAGTCCGCCGCCGTCACGAGCCCGTCCTTGAGGCGGTCGATGCGGTCGATGACGTCGGCCAGCAGCACCGCGGGGCGGCCGCCGATGTCGTGGCGGCGCAGGTGCAGGTCGTCCATCCGGTCCAGCAGCAGCGCGAGCCGGTCGGCGCGCGTCACCGGCGCGAAGAACGGATCAACCCCCGCCTCGGCGGTCTCCTCGCGCAGCAGGCGGGCGCACAGCTCGCGCACGGTGTGGATGGCGAGCTCCTCGTAGGGTCGGTCCAGCGTGTCCTCGACGGCGCGCCGCAGCGCCGAGGCGCCCGCCGCCGACGGGGTCAGCACGAGGATCGACTCGGGCGCCGCGCGCTCGTGTGCGACGAGCCAGGCGAAGCGCCGCGCGAGGATCGTCGTCTTGCCGCTGCCGGCGCCGCCCAGCACGAGCAGCGGGCCGCCGTCGTGGGTGACGGCGCGCCTCTGGTCGGGGGTCAGGTCGGGCAGGTCCGGCACCTGCCTAGTATGCCGTCGATGTCATCGCCCTCCGCCGCCGCCGGTCCCGACTGGCTCGCGGCCTGCCGGCGCGCCGTCGAGGGCCTGCGCGAGGTGTTCACCGAGCATCCGACGAGCGCCGAGCGGATCGTCGAGACCGGCGACACCGGCGAGGGCGGCGACCAGACGCTGGTCATCGACAGCGAGGCCGAGGACGCCGTCTTCGCCGAGCTCGACGCGCTGCACGCGGCCGGCGCGCGCTTCACGGCGATCAGCGAGGAGCGCGGGGTGATCGAGTACGGCGGCGGCGACGTGCGCGTCGTCATCGACCCGCTCGACGGCTCGCTGAACGCCAAGCGCGGCATGACGCACTTCGCGCTGTCGATCGCGGTCGCCGACGGGCCGACGATGGCCGACGTGCACTTCGGCTTCGTCTACGACTTCGGCCCGCGCGAGGAGTGGTACGCCCGTCGCGGCGAGGGCGCCTGGCTCAACGGCCGGCGCCTCGGGTCGGCGCCCGACGAGCGCCGCGACTGCGACGGCCGCCTGGAGATCGTCACCTTCGAGTCCGCCGACCCGCGTCTGCTGGCGCCGAAGATCGAGGCGCTCAGCGAGCTCGTCAACCGGCTGCGCGCGCTGGGGTCGATCGCGATCTCGCTGTGCCAGCTCGCGCCGACCCGCGTGGACGGGATGTTCACGCTGCGGCCGACCCGCTCGGTCGACGTCGCGGCCGCCCAGCTCATCGTGCGCGAGACCGGCGCCGTCGTCGCCTTCCCCGGCTTCGACGACCCGCTCGGCGCGCCGCTGGACATCGAGCCGCACTCGCGCGTCGTCGCCGCGCGCACGCCGGAGGCGCTCGCGCAGCTCATCGCCGCGCTCGGGTAGCACCCGGCGTTCGGCGGTCGCCGCGCGGCGCGGTCAGAGCAGCCGCAGCAGCAGCGGGTGCGACTCCGTCGACAGGACCGAGTTGCCCGCCTGGTCGATCGCCTGCACGCGGTAGACGTAGCTGCCCAGCAGGACGCGGTTGCCGCGGTCGTCGCGGCCGTTCCAGACGACCGAGCCGTCGCCCGTGGCCCGGAATCCGCCGGGATACGGCCCGCCCGCGTCGATTCGGCGCACGATCTTGCCGAGCGTGTCGTAGACCTGCACGCGCACCTTCACGCGCGGGGCCAGCAGGTCGGTCACGCGGAAGCGCAGCGTGACGTTGCCGCCGAGGATCGAGATGAGGTTGATCGAGTTCGTCGGCGTCGCGACCGGGTCGGTGAGGTCGATCTTCGACGACTGCTCGGCGGCATCGCTCAGGAGGCCGGCGCGGTCGGTCACCCGCGCGCGGACGTCGTGGATCCCCTCGCCGATCTCGAACGGCTGCGTGAATGCGGTCGGCGGGCCGCCGTCGATCACCTGCGAGGCGCCGGCCGGACCGGAGCCGTCGCGGCCGTCGGCGGCGCTGATCGTGTCGATCCGCGGGCGCCGCAGCCAGCCCTGGTCGTTGGCCTGCGGCGCCACCGCGACGATCTGCGCGCTCGGCTTCGTCGTGTCTACGCGCACGCTGCGCTCGACGACCGGCGACGGGTTGCCGGCGACGTCGAACGCCCGCACGCGAACCTCGTGATCGCCCGCGGGCACGCTGAAGCTCTGCGCCGTCAGCCAGGCGCCGCCGTCGAGCTGGTACTGCGTGCGGTCCACTCCGGATCCGCCGGCCGCGTCCGTCGCCGACGGGTCGACCTCCGGGGCGGCGGTGTAGAAGCCGTTGGCGCCGTCCGGCTCGGCGGGCGCGATCGGCGCGACCGCGGTGGGCGCCTGCGAGTCGACCTTGATCGACGCGCGGCAGTTCGTCTGCGGCGCGTTGGCCTTCGGGTCGCCGCCGGCCTCCTGGTTGCCCGCCAGGTCGACCGCGTAGAAGCAGATCTCGTGCACGCCCTCGGGGATCTGGTTGCCGGCGTCGTCCTCCGGGTCCCACGTCACGAACGCGCCGCCGTCGATCTGGTAGCGGATCTTCGAGGGCGCGCGGGTGAGGTCGACGCCCGAGCCGTTCGGCGTGTCGCTGGCGGCGAACGCGAAGAACGGGCGGGTGCGGTACCAGCCGCCGTCGCCGTCGGGCGACTTGGGGCCGAGGAACATGCGCGTCGCCGGCGGCGTCGTGTCGATCTTCATCTGCACGCCGTCGGAGCGCTCGGAGCGGTTGCCGACGAGGTCATTGGCCTCGGCGGTGAACGTGTGTACGCCGTCGGCGGGCACGAACGGCTCGGTCTGCGCCGCGCTGCACGAGGCGGTCGCGCCCGCCGCGCTGCCGCAGGCGTTGGCGGCCGTGTCGGTGAACAGCGTGATCGGGTCGCTGCCGAAGCCCGAGGCGGGCGTCTCGTCCTCGGCGGACACGCTGACCTGCGGCTTGTCGCGGAACCAGCCGTTGACGCCGCTGCCGACGTTCGTCAGCGTCACCGTCGGCTTCTGCGGCGGCGTGGAGTCCACGAACCAGGTGGCGACGGTCTGGGTCGCCTCGTTGCCGGCGCGGTCGTATGCCCGCACCCGGACGGTGTGCGCGCCCTCGTCGTCGCCGAGGTCGATCGGGACGCCGCGGCCGGGGCCGCAGGCGATGTCGAACGGCCCGCCGTCGAGCGAGCAGCGCACGGCGTGCAGCCCGCTGCCGCCCTCGCTGACCTCGATGTCGGCCGAGGCGTCGGCGTTGGGCAGGCACAGCGCGCCGTTCGGGCAGCCCTCCCGCCCGACGGCCGCCGAGTGCTCCGTGATCTGCGGCGCCGAGACGTCGGAGAACAGGCGCACCGTCGAGCGGCGCGGCGGCGAGGGCTGGTAGTCGCAGTTCAGCGGCACCTCGGTGAGGCAGGTGGCGGTCGGCGCGCCGGGCTGCGTCGCGGGCGGCCTGGCCGCGAACGCGTAGAAGCCGTAGGCGCCGTTGCCGAGGTTGTCGATCGTCACGCGGCGGGTGTAGCCGTCGGCGCCCGATGTCGGGCCGTCGAACTCGAAGCTGCGACACGACCCGGGCTCGGCCAGATCGCGGGTGTCGGCGACCGCCGGTGGGTCGAGCGCCGCGTTCTGGAGGTCCGCGGGCGTGCCCGGCGTGATCTTCTCCCAGCACACCAGCACGCGCAGGTTGCCACCACCCTTCTGGATCGCGGAGATGTCCAGCTCGGTCGCGCCGCGCACGAACGGCGTGTCGGTGGCGACCCGCGTCACGCCGGCCGCGCGCTCGAGCTCGGTGCCCGCCACGGCGTTGCCCGCGCCGCCGGCCGTGCCGGCGCCACAACCCGTGCCGCCCGGCGACGTGCCGGC
>JAUXSD010000177.1 GCA_030681525.1 Solirubrobacteraceae bacterium | reverse complement strand
CGCTGGCGGTCGAGCTCGAAGGTGAGCCGGTCGCGCAGTGGTCGGCGCTCGACGTCCCGGCCGGGGGCGTGCTCAAGCTCGGCGCGATCCGCAACGTCGGCCTGCGCGCGTACGTGCTCGTGCACGGCGGCCTGGAGGCCGAGCCGGTCATGGGGAGTCGCTCGACGTTCGCCGCCGCCCGCCTGGGCGGCGCGCCGCTGCGCAAGGGCGACCGCCTGGCGGTGGCCCGCCCGCGGCTGCGGCTCGCCTCCGCACGCGCCGCCCCCGCGCCCGCCGTCGACCTCACGAACGCCACGACCCTCCGCGTCGTCCGCGGCCCGCACGGCGCGCCCGACTTCCTCACGCCCGCCGGCCTCGAGCAGCTCTTCGGCGCCACCTGGACGGTCCACCATCACTCCGACCGCACCGGCGTGCGCCTCACCGGCCCCTCCCCGGAGTGGGCGCGCGGCGACGGCGGCGAGGCCGGCCTGCACCCCTCGAACATCCTCGACAGCGCCTACGGCGTGGGCACGGTCATGCTCGCGGGCGACATGGCCGTCGTCGTCGGCCCCGACGGCCCGAGCCTCGGCGGCTTCGCGGCGATCGCCCAGGTCATCCGCGCCGACCTCTGGAAGCTCGGCCAGGTCCGCGCGGGCGACGCGGTGACCCTGCGGCCGGTCGAACCGGGGCACGCGCAGGCCCTCCACGCGACGTTCGCCACCGAGATCCGCGAGGGGGTGGATCCCTCCGGTGTCGCCACGCGACATCAGACGACTCCATCCCCCTCCTCCACCACGATCCTCGACGCCCCCCGCGACGGCTCCGGCGGGCCCCTCACGTTCCGCCGCGCCGGCGAGCGCGGGCTGCTCGTCGAGTTCGGCGAGCCCGTGCTCGACCTGCGCTCGCGCGTGCGCGCCCATCTCCTGCAGACCGCCTTCGAGGACGAATGCCTCGACGGGGTCGTCGACGTCACGCCGGGCGTGCGCTCGCTGCACATCCACCACGACCCCGACCAGCTGCCGACGGCGCGGCTCCTGCGGGCGCTCGTCGCGATCGAGCGCGAGCTCCCCGACCCGGACGCGACGACGGTCCCGGGGCGCGTCGTCCACCTCCCGCTCGCCTGGCGCGAGTCGCAGGCGATGAGCGCGATCGGCAGGTACCAGGCGTCCATCCGCCCCGACGCGCCGTGGTGCCCCGACAACATCGAGTTCATCCGCCGGATCAACGGCCTCGAGGACGAGGACGCGGTCAGGGCCATCGTCTTCGGCGCGTCGTACCTCGTCCTCGGCCTCGGCGACGTCTACATGGGCGCCCCCGTCGCGGTCCCGGTCGACCCGCGCCACCGGCTCGTGACGACGAAGTACAACCCCGCCCGCACGTGGACGCCGCCGAACGCCGTCGGCAACGGCGGCGCGTTTCTCTGCGTCTACGGCATGGAGGGCCCCGGCGGCTACCAGCTCGTCGGCCGGACCGTCCCGATCTGGCACGGCGCGGACGACCCGCCGTGGCGCCTGCGCCACTTCGACGAGCTGCGCTTCGAGCCGGTCACGGAGCCCGAGCTGACCGCCCTGCGCGACGCGAGCGACGCGGGCGCGTGGGCGCCGCGCATCGAGCCCGGCGGCTTCGACCTCGCCGAGCACGAGACGTTCCTGGCCGCGAACGCCGGGCCGATCGCGGCGTTCCGCGCCGGGCAGGCGACGGCCTTCGGGACCGAGCGGGCGGCGTGGGCGGCGGCCGGCGAGTTCGACCGCAACGACGAGCCGGTC
>JAUXSD010000171.1 GCA_030681525.1 Solirubrobacteraceae bacterium | reverse complement strand
ACGTGCCGGTCGTCATGACCATCTGGCGCACGCCGTCCAGGCGCACCGCCGCCTCGGCGACCTCGGCGAGCTGCTCGGGGCGCTTGACCTGCGTCGTGGCCCGAGAGCGCAGCGACTCCTCGATCGTGCAGAAGCGACAGCGCGTCGCCTCCGTCGCGTAGCGGATGCACGTCTGCACGACCGTCGTGGCGAGCACGTCGGAGCCGTGCAGGCGCGCGAGCTGCTCGTAGGCCAGGCCGTCGGCGGTCTGCAGATCGTAGAAGCGCGGGCGCTCGATCGGCTCGAGCAGCGCGTCCTCGACGACGACGCCGTCGCGCGTCAGGCGCCCGCCGGCGTCGAGCTCGAACGGCGAGTCCTGGGCCATCGGCAGCGTCGCGGCGCAGCCGCCGCGCAGCTGCCAATGGCCGTCGTCACTCGGTCCCGCGCCGGCACGCCGGCGCAGCGGCGGAGCGCCGCGCAGCCCGCGCACGGCGAGCTCGGTGCGGAGCGGGAGCTCCACGGTCTAGAACATCCAGGTCGTGTTGATGATCGCGCCCTTGCGCGCGTACTCGATCATCGCGTCCTGCATGTCGAGCGGGTGGCACGGGATGACGCCCTCCATGAGGTCCTCCTCGCGCGCGCCGTGCAGCGCCAGGCCGAGCCGGCAGGCGAAGACCTTGCCGCCCTCCTCGAGGAACTTCGCGAGCTGGTTGTTCTCGTTGCGCATGCCCGGGAAGATCTCCGAGCCGATGTCGGGAAAGCCGCGCGTCGCCAGGCAGTTCAGCGACCCGATCCCGAAGAAGTACAGGGCGGAGTCGAAGCCCTTGCGCTGTGCGCGGATCGCCAGCAGGACCGCGACGAAGCTCACCGACGACTCGTGGACGATCCCGTGGACCATCCCGAGATACGTCTCGCCGGGCTCGGCCTGGTAGTCCGGGAAGACCTTCGTCGCCCCGTAGATCGACTCGCCGATCCCCTTCGAGGGATGCGGGATCTCCATCAGGCTCGCGATCTCCGCATCGCTGAGCTTGGGCTCTACCGCCATGTGCTGCTCCTTGTCTTCGTGGACCGGGGTCCGTGGGCTCGCATGGATGGTTGCGCCGGGTCCCGGACGCGCATATGGACCGGATGGACGGGCTTGGCGGCCCGCGTGCGGACCCGCGGTACAACGGCGATGCCGACCCTCCGGTGAACCCCACGCCGCGCGTGGGGTTCACCCCCGATCTGCGCGCCGAAGCACCACCCTGTGCCCGCCGGATGCGACGATCCTGGGCACATGGCTCG
>JAUXSD010000160.1 GCA_030681525.1 Solirubrobacteraceae bacterium | reverse complement strand
GCCGGCCAGGAGCGCGACGCGCGCGCGGCGCGGGCCCTGCGCCGGCACGAGCGGCGGCAACGGTCGGCCGGCGGGAAGCCGAGACGGGAGCAGGTCGAGCATCGACCGCATCGGCTTGGGCAGCACGCGCGCGAGCGGCTTGGCGAGGCGCCCGGCGCGGGCGGCGATGCGCAGGCGCCGCGGGTAGGGCAGCGTCTGCAGGACGAGCGCCCGCTGGAGGCGGTCGAGCGGAGCGCGCTCCCGCCGCTCCTCGGCGTACATGCGAAACGGCGTGATGAGCTCGCCATACGGCACGCCCGACGGGCACGACGTCTCGCAGGCCTGGCAGCCGAGGCAGTTGTCGACGTAGGGCAGCGCGAGCTCGACCTCGAGCTTGCCCTCGAGCACCTCCTTCATGAGGAAGATCCGCCCGCGCGGCGAGTCCATCTCCTCGCCCAGCTCCACGTACGTGGGGCAGCTCGGCAGGCAGAAGCCGCAGTGTACGCAGGAGCTGATCGCCTCGGCCATCGGCTTGCCCATCGGCCCGAGCGCATCGACGTCGATCGCGTGCTGCACGTCAGATCTCCAGGAAGCGGTCGTCGGGGTCGAGGGCCGCGCGCACGCGCGCGCCGAACGCGCCGCCGCCGGCGTCGCTGCCGAGCAACGCCGCGCGCGGATCGGTGCCGCGCAGCGCGACGCCGCGCAGGCCGATCGCGCGCAGCTCGTCGCCGAAAGTCGCCAGCGCGTCGCCGTCGGGCAGCGCCACCCAGGTCAGGTTCCCGCCGAGGCTCACGCGCACCGCGGCGCCCGCC
This sequence comes from Solirubrobacteraceae bacterium, assembly GCA_030681525.1. Taxonomy (GTDB): domain Bacteria; phylum Actinomycetota; class Thermoleophilia; order Solirubrobacterales; family Solirubrobacteraceae; genus CADCVQ01. The sequence continues at coordinate 2,307 of JAUXSD010000160.1, read as the reverse complement.
CGCGTGCCGGCCGCCGCCACCTCCGGCACGGTGTGCACCGTCGTCGGAATCCGTATGAGCGGCTGTTCGCGCGCGGCCCAGGTCAGCTCCGACGCGGCGCGCCAGACGTCGGCGTCGTCGTCGAGCACGGTTGCCGGGACCGGGAGCGCCGCGATGAGGCGCTCGGCTCGTGCGGCCAGGGGTTGCGCCGCGCCGGCAAGGCGAAGCAGAACCTGCCCGCCGGCGACGTCGAGCGCGTCGAGCTCGACCGGCGTCCGCTGGGCGGTGCGCAGGACCTCGACGGCCTGCCGCCAGTCCGCCGGGTCGACGTCGGCCGCGACGGTCAGCGTGGCCTGCGGCGCCGGGAAGACCTTGAACGACACCTCGACGAGCACGCCGAGGCGCCCGAGCGAGCCGACCATGAGCTTCGGGAGATCGAACCCCGCCGCGTTCTTGACGACCTTCCCGCCGCCGGCCACGAGCCGCCCCGTCCCATCGACGCAGCGCACGCCGATGACGAAGTCCCGGACGCCGCCGTGACGCAGCGCCCCGGGGCCCGCGGCGCCCGACGCGACGACGCCGCCCACCGTCGCGCCCGCCGCGGCCAAGGGAGGATCGAACGGCAGGTGCTGCCCGTGGTCGGCGAGCGCCGCTGCGATGTCCGCCACCGGCGAGCCGGCACGCGCGGTGAGCGTCAGCTCCCCGGGGTCGTAGTCGACGATGCCGCACAGGCCCGACACGTCGAGCCGGCCGACGCCGTCGGCGAAGCCCGACAGCGCCGGCTTCGTCGCGCCCGCCACCGGGAGGACCCGGCCGGCGCGCACGGCGTCCTGCACGTCGGCGACGTCGCGCGCGGCCAGCGCGGTCATGGCGCGAGCTCGAGCAGCTTGCCGCGGTTGGCGAGCTCGGCCGGGTCCACCGCGCGCCGCACGTCGTGCATCAGCGCGAGGTCGTCCTCGGAGAACATCAGCGACAGGTACTGGCGCTTCTCCACCCCGATGCCGTGCTCGCCCGTGATCGACCCGCCGAGCTCGACGCACATCGTCAGGATCCGCCCCGCGAGCTGCTCGGCGCGCTCGACGCCGCCTGGCTCACGGCCGTCGAACAGGATCAGCGGGTGCAGGTTGCCGTCGCCGGCGTGGAAGACGTTCGCCACGCGGATGCCGGACTCCGCGCTGAAGGCGTCGATCCGCGCGAGCGCCTCGCCGAGTCGCGTGCGGGGCACGACGCCGTCCCGCACGAGGTAGTCGGGCGACAGCCAGCCGACCGCCGAGAACGCGCTCTTGCGGCCCTTCCAGATGAGCGCGCGCTCCGCGGCATCCTCGGTCGTCCGGACCTCGCCCGCTCCGGAGGCGGCGAGCAGCGCGTCGAGGCGCTCCGCGTCGTCGGCGACGACCTCGCGCTCGCCCTCGAGCTCGACGATGAGCAGCGCCGCGCCCTTCGGGTAGTTCGGCTTCACCGACGCCTCGGCCGCCTCGATCGCGAGGGCATCCATGATCTCCATCGCGACGGGCAGCAATCCGGCCGCGACGATGCCGGCGACCGCGTCGCCCGCCGCGGCAAGCGAGTCGTAGACCGCCAGCGAGGTCCGCGTCGCCTCGGGGACCGCGACGAGCCGCAGGGTCACCTGGACGGCGATGCCCAGCAGCCCCTCGGAGCCGCAGAACATGCCGGTCCAGTCCGGCCCGGCGCCTTCGGTCGACATGCCGCCGAGCGTCGCGCGCTCCCCGTCGGGCAGGACGACGTCCACGCCGAGGACGTGGTTGCTCGTCATCCCGTGCTTGAGGCAATGCGCGCCGCCGGCGTTGAAGGCGAGGTTGCCGCCGATCGTGCAGACCGACTGGCTCGACGGGTCGGGCGCGTAGGCGAGGCCGTGCGGCGCCGCGGCCCTGCTCACGTGCGCGTTGATGACGCCGGGCTGCACGACGGCGATCCGGGCCTCGGGATCGACGTGCAGCACGCGGTCGAGGCGGTTCAGCGCGATCACGACGCCGCCCTCGATCGGCAGCGAGCCGCCCGACAGCGAGGTCCCGCTGCCGCGGGCCACGAACGGCACGCCGAGGCGGTGGCAGACCTTGACGGTCGCGACGACCTCGTCGGCCGACTCGACCACCACGATCGCGGCGGCCTTCGCGTGGAACGCGGTCAGCGCGTCGGATCCGAACGCGGCGAGCTGCGCCCGGTCGGTGAGGACGCGCTCGCCGAGCCCGGCCTGGCGCAACGCCGCGACGATCGAGGTTTCCTGGTGCATCTATGAGAAGTCTATGTCATTCGTCTGAAGGATGCGATATAGATGCAACATGACCGCAGCCGATCGGGCGTACAGCT
>JAUXSD010000156.1 GCA_030681525.1 Solirubrobacteraceae bacterium | reverse complement strand
CTACCTCACGTCGCACGGCCTCAACGAGGAAGAGGCGTCCAAGCTCATCGTCAACGGCTTCATCGAGCCGATCGTCAAGGAGCTTCCGATGGAGTACGCGGTCGAGATGAACCGCCTCATCGAGCTTCAGATGGAGGGCTCAATTGGCTAGTCCCACCACGGCATCCGTGACCGAGCCGGCGTGGCTGGCGGCGCGCCGCGAGCGCGCCGCCGCGCTGGCCGAGTCCCTGCCGCTGCCGTCGTTTCGCGGCAACCCCGGCTGGGAGTTCACGTCGCTGAAGAACGTCGACCTCGACAGCTTCGGTCGCCCCGAGGCGACCGACGTCGACGCCGCCGGGCTCGGGCTCATCGAGCCGCCCGATGGCGCGCTGCTGCTCGAGCAGGTTGACCACGTCTTCGCCGATCCGCTCGAGCCCGCGCCCGACGGCGCGATCGTCATGTCGCTCGCCGCAGCGGTGGCGCAGTACCCCGAGCTCGTCGAGCGGCACTTCGGCTCGATCGTCTCGGGCGAGGACCCCTTCGTCGCGCGCAACGAGGCCGGCTGGCAGGGCGGCGCGTTCGTCTACGTCCCGCGCGGCGTGCATCTGTCGGTGCCGGTCGTCGTCACCGTCGTGCAGTCCCAAGCGCAGACCGCACTGCACTGGCGCACGCTCGTCGTGCTCGAGGAGGGCGCCGAGGCCGAGGTCTGGGAGCAGTACGTCTCGACGGACGACGACCAAGCCCTCTTCAGCACGGTCAGCGAGCTGTCGGTGGGCCAGAACGCCCGGCTGCGCTACGTCTGCGCCCAGGGCCTGAGCGAGAAGTCCTGGATCTTCGGCGCGCAGCGCGCGGTCGTCGAGCGCGACGGCGCGCTGGACTGGATCGCGCTGGGCTTCGGCGCCGGCAACGGGCGCGTCGCGATGGACACGCAGCTCGCGGGTCCCGGCTCGGACGCGAAGGTCACCGGCGCGTACGCCACCCACGGCCGCCAGCACCTCGACTACGCGACCACGCAGGAGCACGCGGCGCCGAACACGACGTCGGACCTCGCCTTCCGCGGGATCCTCGACGGGCGCTCGAGCACGGTCTGGTCGGGCATGATCAAGGTCGACCCCGGCGCGCAGCAGATCGACGCCTTCCAGGAGTCGCGCAACCTGCTGCTGACGAAGACCGCGCACGCCGACTCGATCCCCGGCCTGGAGATCCTCGCCAACGACGTGCGCTGCACGCACGC
>JAUXSD010000222.1 GCA_030681525.1 Solirubrobacteraceae bacterium | reverse complement strand
CCAAGGACTACCGGCGCTGGGCCTGCCGCTACCGCTGTGCCCGTTGTAAAGCTCCATGTTTTGGCGGCAACCAGTGCATTGCCAGCCAGGTCCTTGACCCCCGTGGTAACCGTGGCGGTATAGGTGGTGCTAACTGCAAGGTCGCTGGTCGGATTAAAAATCGCAGTTGTACCCACGTAGGTCACCGCACCGGCAATTGGCGTGATCCCTTGCGCCAATGTGAGGGTAGTGGTGGTGATCGTTGAAGGGTCCATGACTTCGCTAAAAGTGGCGGTGATGTTCGCGTTGGCCGCTATGCCTGTAGCAATATCTGCAGGAACGGTGGAATTCACGGTGGGTGCAGTGGCGTCCGCCGTGGTGCCAGTTGTAAAGCTCCATGTTCTGGCGGCAGCCAGTGCATTGCCGGCGACATCCTTGACCCCGGTGGTAACCGTAGCCGTGTAGACGGTGCTGGCTGCAAGGTCGCTGGTCGGATTGAAAATCGCAGTTGTACCCACGTAGGTCACCGTACCTGCGACCGGCGCGCCCCCTTGTGTCAAGGTAAAGGTCACGGTGGTGATCGTTGCAGCATCCATCGCCTCGCTAAAGCTGGCGGTGATGTTCGCGTTAAGCGCGATAGCGGTTGCCGCATCCGCAGGAACAATAGCGGTGGAGCTTATGGTGGGTGCGGTGGTGTCTGCTGGGCCTGCGCCACTACCGTCGCCACCGCCGCATCCCGTCACCAAGGCGGCCAGCAGGAACGACATGAGCCATTTCAGGGGTTTATAGCCAGCCACTTGATTGCCGTCATTCGACAATCTGGTGGAATAGCTAGCAGCTCCACTAGCAACATACTCGAATTTGTTCATTTTTCTCTCCTTAACTTTTATCTGATTCCTAAAAAACATCGATGCAATCGACCCATCCCCTGCTGTTACATAATCATGGCGTGCGCCGTCAATATTCGCTGTTGGCATGTTCCGCGGCCGGTGAAACTACTAGCACTTAGTTATATACGAGCCTTAGTCAGACTTGCTCCAATTCAAAATCAGATCAACCGGAGTCAGGATAATTTGCCGCACTGGTTGTATTTATCCCACTTTCATTCAAAGCATTCTGTGCGCCAGTGCACAAAAAAAATTTCTTGAAAAACTCAGGGAGCCGCATTTGAGCGGCCATCGGTGGCAGCACACTCACGGCGGGTAACAAATTACTGTTTATGTGCGTCACCGCACGGCATGGCTGCGGTCAATGAGAAACAATTGCCTAACAGTTGATGCAGCCTCTAAGCGAGTCAGGCACATGGAATTAAATAAACGGTAGCGGGCTGACTCGGGTTTTCAATCAGGCTC
>JAUXSD010000220.1 GCA_030681525.1 Solirubrobacteraceae bacterium | reverse complement strand
CGACCTTGACGACGGCGACGCCGCCCGACAGCTTGGCGAGGCGCTCCTGGAGCTTCTCGCGGTCGAAGTCGGAGTCGGTCGTCTCGATCTCGGCCTTGAGCTGGTTGATCCGGCCCTTGATGGCGGCGGGATCGCCGGCGCCGTCGACGATCGTCGTCGTGTCCTTGCCGACGACGACGCGGCGGGCGCGCCCGAGCTGCGAGATCGTGGTGTTCTCGAGCTTCAGACCCATCTCCTCGGTGATGACCTCACCGTTCGTCAGGATCGCGATGTCCTCGAGCATGCGCTTGCGGCGATCGCCGAAGCCCGGCGCCTTGACGGCGACGCTCGTGAACGTGCCGCGCAGCCGGTTGACGACGAGCGTGGCGAGCGACTCGCCCTCGACGTCCTCGGCGATGATCAGCAGCGACTTGCCCGACTGGATGACGGCCTCGAGGACCGGCAGCACGTCGCGGACCGACGTGATCTTCTGGTTGGCGATCAGGATGTAGGGGTCGTCGAGGACGGCCTCCATGCGCTCCTGGTCGGTGACCATGTACGGGGAGATGTAGCCCTTGTCGAAGAGCATGCCCTCGGTGAACTCGAGGTCCATGCCGAAGGTCTGACCCTCCTCGACGTTGACGACGCCGTCCTTGCCGACCTTCTCGATGGCGTCGGCGATGACGTCGCCGATCTCCTCGTCACCGGCGGAGATCGTCGCCACGCGGGCGATCTGGTCCTTGCCGGAGACGTCCTTGGCCTGACGCGCGATGTTCGCGACGACGTCCTCGACGGCACGCTCGATGCCGCGCTTGAGCGCGAGCGGGTTGGCGCCGGCCGTGACGTTCTTCAGGCCCGAGCGGACGATCTGCTGGGCGAGCACGGTCGCGGTCGTCGTGCCGTCGCCGGCCACGTCGTTGGTCGCCGTGGCGACCTCGCGGACGAGCTGCGCGCCCTGGTTCTGGAAGACGTCCTCGACCTCGATCTCACGAGCGATGGTGACGCCGTCGTTCGTGATCGTGGGGGCGCCGAACTTCTTGTCGAGGACGACGTAGCGGCCCTTGGGGCCGAGCGTGACCTTGACCGCGTTGGCGACGGCGTCGACGCCGTACTGCAGCGCGTTGCGGGCTTCGACGTCGTACAGCAGTTCCTTATGAGGCATAAGTTCTGGTTCTCCTTCTTAGAGGATCTTGGCGAGAACGTCGGACTCGCGGAGCACGAGGAGCTCCTCGCCGTCGACCTTGATTTCGGTGCCGCCGTACTTCGAGTAGAGGAC
>JAUXSD010000146.1 GCA_030681525.1 Solirubrobacteraceae bacterium | reverse complement strand
TCGGGCGGGCTCCTTGGTCGGGCGCGGACGGACGCTTGAACCCGCGACGGCGCGCAAGGTTACGCACTGCCGGTGACGCCTTCGGCAGTCGCCTCGGCGCCCCACGCCTGCGCCTGCTCCGCGACGGCGCTCCCGTCCCACCCGAGCTCGGGTGCGAGCGCCTGCGCCACGCGCGTCGCGGCAGGGCCACCCGCGGCCACGTCGCGACCCGCCAGCAGCGCAAGCCGCGTGCGCCGCAGCAGGACGTCGCCGAGCGTCCGCGCCTGCTCGTGGCGCGCCGCGTAGACGACCTCGGCGAGCAGGTCGGGCAGGCCGGCGACGACCGGCTGCGCGAGCTCCGGCCGCTCGCGCGCGACCGCGAGCACGTCGTGCGCAGCGTGGCCGTAGCGCCCCGCGAGCGCGGCGTAGGCCGCGTCCGGCACGCCGTCGACCCGGGGAAGATCGCGCGGGGCGACCGTCGCGCCGAGCGGGATCTCGTGCGTGCGGCACGGCGCGTCGCGCGCCTCGCGGTCGACGAGCCGGTCGACGGTCATCTTCGCCATCCGCCGCCACGTCGTGAGCTTGCCGCCGGTGATCGTGACCATGCCGCTCGACGTCTCGTACAGCTCGGCCTTGCGCGAGATGTCGACGGACTTCTTGGGGTCGCCCGAGGTGATGAGCGGCCGCACGCCGGCGTACGCGCCGGTCAGGTCACCCGGCTCGAGCGCCGCGTCGAAGTACTCGTTCGCCGCGGCCAGCAGGTACTCGACGTCCTCGCCGGAGGGCGGCACGTGGTGGTTGCCGTCCAGGTCGCCCTCGTAGTCGTTGTCGGTCGTGCCCAGCAACGTGCGCCCGAGCCAGGGCAGCGCGAAGATCGAGCGCCCGCCGCCGGCCGGCACGATCGCGCCACCGCCGGCGAGCGGCAGGTCGTCGTGGCGCAGCGTGATGTGCGTCCCGCGGCTGGGCCGGATGCGCGGCACCTCGGCCTCGTCGTGCAGCTCGCCGGGTCGCAGGCGGTCGGCCCAGACGCCGGTCGCGTTGACGACGTTGGAGGCGCGCACGACGAACTCCTCGCCGCCGAGCGCGTCGCGTACCCGCACGCCGGCGGCCCGGCCGGCCTCGTCGCGCACGAGCTCGCGGACGTCCAGCCGGTTGGCGCAGACCGTGCCGAAGCGCTCGGCCTCCCCGAGCACGGTCAGGACGAGGCGCACGTCGTCGGTCTGGCAGTCGTAGAAGAGATAGCCCGACGTCGGCTCGCGGGCGGCCAGCGCGGGGATGAGCTCGAGCACCTCCTCGCCGGAGATCACGCGGTGGCGCTCCGGGCTCCACGCCGCGAAGTCGCCGGCGAGCTCGTCGCCCGGCTCGGCGCTGCGCCCGCGGCGCGGCCGCGGGCGCGGCCGCGATCGCCCCCGCCGCTCGACCGACATCACGTCGTAGAGGTTCAGCCCGACGCCGATCTTGCGGCTCGGCGAGGCGCCGTCGAACGCGGCGACGACGAGCGGCAGCGGATGGACGAGGTGCGGCGCCAGCATGACCATGAGCTGGCGCTCGAGCAACGCCTCGCGAACGAGCCCGAGATCGAAGTTCTGCAGGTAGCGCAGCCCGCCGTGGACGAGCTTGGACGAGCGGCTCGAGGTGCCGGCGGCGAAGTCCGCGCGCTCGACGAGCGCGACGCTGTAGCCGCGGGTGGAGGCGTCGAGCGCGACGCCGGCGCCGGTGATCCCGCCGCCGACGACGACGACGTCGAACTGCTCCTCGGAGAGGGCGGACAGGGCGTCGGCGCGGTCGATCATGCGACCGCCAGTCTGGCAGGGGGTCAAGCAAGGCCGCGCTTGTGCCGATGGGCACGCATGCCCACCCTTCGCTCGCGCCGCGTCAGCGCGCTTCTCACCATCGGTGCCCTCAGCGCCGGCACGGCCGTGGCGGCTGCTCCCGCCCAGGCCGGCCTGCTCGACGGTCTCCTGCCCAATGTCGGATCGCTCGTCACCGGCACGGGCGCCACGCTCGGCGGCGTGGTCAACGGCGTCCTGCCCGGCACCGGCGGCGTTATCACCGGCGTGACCGGGACCGTCGGCGGCGTCATCGGCGGCGTCCAGGACAGCGTGACCGGCGTCGTCGACCAGACCCTCGGCGGCGTCATCGGCGGCGGCGGCGGCCTGCTGCCCGACGGCGTGCTCGACTCCCTGCTCGGGACGCTGCTGGCCAACAGCAGCACCGCACCCGGCGCGCCCAACTCGATCGTCCTGTCCGGCGGCCAGGTCGGCCCCGGCGGCGTGATCCTGCTCGACGCCAGCGCGCCGCGGTCGACGGTCACGGCCCTCACCAAGCTCAAGCAGGTCGGCAAGACCGGCAAGATGAAGATCGAGATCAAGACCAACGAGCCGGGCATCGTCGCCATCAAGAGCAACATCCGCCCCGGCGCCGCGATCAAGGCCAAGAAGGGTCAGAAGCGCGTCAAGGTCTCCAAGAAGCTCATCAAGATCCCGCAGATCGTGCTCGGCTATCGCAAGGCCGGCAAGCTCACGGTCACCGTCCGCGTCTCGCGCGCCGCGCAGCGCACCCTCGGCAAGGTCAAGGACGCGCGCATGTCGGTCGGCACGATCGCCGTCGACGTCTACAAGAACCAGGATTCCGACAACACGAAGCTCAAGCTCAAGCGCTGACCGTAGCTATCAGGACGGCGATCCGGCCACCTGCCACGCACGGCCGAACAGGCGATGCGCGAGCTAGGTGGCCGGCGGCCGTTCTGGGTGTGGCGGCTCAGGCGCCGGTCATGCTGACCGCGGTCTGCAGCGACACGGCGTTGACCAGGCTGAGGCCGGCGGCCGAGGCGCTCACCACGATGTAGCCCGTCGACTCCGCCGTGACCGGGATCGACAGCCCGGTGACGTTGCAGCTCATCGTCGTCCCGGCGGCGATGATGCCGCTCAGGGCAGGCGCCGCCGTGCACACCGCACCGGGGACCGCCGTCGGTGTGTCACTCGACGACGGCGCCAGATACAGCTGCGCATCCACGGAGATCGTGGTACCGATGAGCGCCATGGCGTTGCGCAGGACGAACCACCCGGTGAGCCGCGTCAGGGTCATCGCCCGCGGCACGACCTGGGTCACGTTCCATCGCGCGGCCTGGTCTGACGGCAGGCCGCCGGCGAGCGGTGAGCCGTTCGCGTCCTGCAGCTGCCCGGAGATCGGCAGGAGGTTGGCGGTGCCGACCAGACCGCCGGCGACCGTCGTCAGCACCGCCGGGCCGCCGGACATCAGCACGGCGTCGCCGCCGGACGGGCCGGCCGGACCCGTATCACCCTGCGGACCCGCGGGCCCCGCCGGACCCGTCGGCCCGTCCTCACCCTGCGGCCCCGCCGGACCCGCCGGCCCGTCCTCACCCTGCGGTCCCGTCGCACCCTGCGGGCCCGCCGGACCGGTCTGACCGGCCGGACCATCGTCGCCCTGCGGACCCGCCGGACCGGTGGGCCCGGCCGGCCCCTGCGGGCCCGGCGTCCCCGCGGCGTTGATCGAGAACCTGGTCTCGTCGTCGTCGCAGCCCTTCGTGTTGAGCTGGTCGTCGATGATCTGCAGGTCCGCGCCGCCCTCCTCGCTGCGCGCGTCGCCGCGGTCATAGCACAGGACGATCTTGCCGTTGACCGAGTTCGGGATCGCTCCCGTCGCCACTGCCACCCCGCCGGCCACGAGCAGCACCGCCGCCGCCGACATCACTCGCGCCGCGCGCATACGGCGCAGCGCCACCCCTACCAACCTCATGTCCCTACCCCCTGGCTCGCTCCGGTTGCTGTTTCGCCACCCTAACCCGCGCTCCGGATCAGGGTCTAGGGCAAAAAACCGGAGTGGCGGCGGGTGCTACAGCTGGCCGAGCTCGGAGGTGATCTCCGCGACGCTGGCCTTCGCGTCACCGAAGAGCATCTGCGTCTTCTCGTTGTAGAAGAGCGGGTTCTCGATGCCCGCGAAGCCCGAGGCCATCGACCGCTTGAGCACGATGACCTGCTTGGACTCGTCGACGTTGAGGATCGGCATGCCGTAGATCGGCGAGTCGGCCTTCATGCGCGCGTCCGGGTTCGTCACGTCGTTGGCGCCGATGACGAGCGACACGTCCGTGCGGCCGAACTCCGGGTTGATGTCGTCCATCTCGCGCAGCTGCTCGTAGGGCACGTCGGCCTCGGCGAGCAGCACGTTCATGTGGCCCGGCATGCGCCCGGCGACCGGATGGATCGCGTACTTGACCTCGATGCCCTTCTTCTCCAGCGCCTTGGCCATCTCGCGCACGGCGTGCTGGGCCTGCGCCACCGCCATGCCGTAGCCCGGCACGACGACGACCTGGCGCGCGTAGGCGAGCAGGATCGCGACGTCGGCGGCGCTCGTCGAGCGCACCGTCCCGCCGGTCTCGCTGCTCCCACCCTCGACGGCCGGCGCCTCGCCGCCGAAGCCGCCGAGCAGCACGGAGCCGATCGAGCGGTTCATGGCCTTGGCCATCTGGTCGGTGAGGATCGTGCCGGAGGCCCCGACGATCATGCCGGCGACGATCAGCGCGTAGTTATTCAGCGCGATGCCGGCGGCCGCCGCACTCAGACCCGTGAAGGCGTTCAGCGTCGAGATGACGACCGGCATGTCGGCGCCGCCGATCGGCAGCACCGCGAGGTTGCCGAGGATCGCCGACGCGACGAGGATGAGGATGAACAGGCCCTCGCTCTCCGAGCCGAGCAGGATCGCGACGCCCGCGCCGATCGCGACGGCCAGCAGGGCGAGGTTGACGAACAGGCCGCCGGGGATCTTCACCGGGCTTCCGGAGATCAGCGCCTGCAGCTTGGCGAATGCGATGTTCGACCCCCAGAAGGAGATCGAGCCCACGATCGCCGCGAAGATGAGCGGGATGCCGACCTCGAGCTCGGCGCTGAGGTCGCCGCCGACGCCGCGGAACTCGGCCCAGGCGATGAGCGCGACCGCGCCGCCGCCGACGCCGTTGAACAGCGCCACCATCTGCGGCATCGCGGTCATCTTCACGTTGCGCGCGCTCGGGACGCCGATGATCGTGCCGATGGCCAGGCCGACCGCGATGAGGGCGAAGTCCGCGCCGTCGAGCTCGGGGTTCAGCAGCGTCGCGACGACGGCGATGGCCATGCCGAGGGCGGCGATCTTGTTGCCCTGGACGGCGGTCGTCGGGCTCGTGAGCTTCGCCAGGCCCGTGATGAACATCCCGAACGCGACGATGTACGCCGCGGTGATGAAGTCGACCTCCTGAAAGAAGGCGGTGCCGGCGGCGGTCACGTGTCCGCGTCCTCCGAGGACGAGGCCGGGGCGGCCGGCTCGGGCTTCTTCTTGAACATGCTCAGCATGCGGTCCGTGACGAGAAAGCCGCCGACGACGTTGATCGTGCCGAAGGCGATCGCGATGACGAGCAGGAAGCGGCTGAGAAAGCCGTCGGCGTGGGCGATCGCGACGAGGCCGCCGAGCAGCACGATCCCGTGGATCGCGTTCGTGCCCGACATGAGCGGCGTGTGCAGCGTGTTGGGCACCTTCGAGATGACCTGAAAGCCGACGAACGCGGCCAGCACCAGGATCGCGATGTTCGTGAGGACCGTGCTCGTCATGCGTCGTCCTCCTCGTCCTCGTCGTCGTCCTCGGGCTCCGGCGCAGGCGGGTCCTCGGCCTTCGGCGCCGCCTCGGCGACCGTCGGCTTCTCCCCCTCGACGGTCTTCTTCGCGCCGGGGTGGACGATCTCGCCGTCGCGCGTGATGCAGGCGCCGGCGATGATCTCGTCGTCGAAGTTCAGGTTCAGCGCACCCTCGTCGTCGACGAGCAGCTCCAGCAGCGACGCCACGTTGCGGGCGTAGAGCATCGACGAGTGCTCGGCCATCGAGGCCGGCAGGTTCAGCGGCGAGGCGATCGTGACGTCGTGCTTGACGACGGTCTCACCGGGCTCGGTCAGCTCGCAGTTGCCGCCGGTCTCCCCCGCGAGGTCGACGATGACGCTGCCGGCCTTCATGTTCTCCACGCTCTCCGCGGTGACCAGGCGCGGCGCCGGCCGCCCGGGCACGAGCGCGGTCGTGATGACGACGTCGAAGGTGGAGATCTTGTCGGCCAGCTCCTGCTGCTGGGCCCGCTTCTCCTCGTCGGTCAGCTCGCGCGCGTAGCCGCCCTCGCCCTCGGCCCCCTGGCCTGCCTCGAGCTCGAGAAACTGCGCGCCGAGCGACCGGACCTGCTCGGCGACGGCCGCGCGCACGTCGTAGCCGGTCACCTGGGCGCCGAGGCGCCGCGCCGTGGCGATCGCCTGCAGGCCCGCGACGCCCGCGCCGAGCACGAGCACCTTGGCGGGCGGGACGGTGCCGGCGGCGGTCATCATCATCGGCAGGAAGCGGCCGAGGTGGTTCGTGGCGAGGAGGACCGACTTGTAGCCGGCGACGTTGGACTGCGAGGACAGCGCGTCCATGGCCTGCGCGCGCGAGATGCGGGGGATCGCCTCCATCGCGAAGGCGGTCGCGCCCGCGTCGGCCAGCGCCTGCGTCGTCTTCGGGTTCGACAGCGGCCCGAGGAAGCCGATGAGGACGGTGTCCTGGCCGAGCTTGCCGATCTCCGCGTCCGACGGCGCGGCGACCTTCACGACGACGTCGGCGTCCCAGACCTCGTCGGAGATCGTCGCGCCCGCCTCCTCGTAGACGGCGTCGGCGAGCTTCGAGCCCTCGCCGGCGCCCGCCTCGACGACGACCTCGAATTCCTTGGCCGTGAGCTTGCGCACGATCTCCGGCACGAGCGCAACGCGCGTCTCGCCAGCGGCAGTCTCCTTGGGCACCCCGACCTTCATCGGGCGAGGACGGTACCTGATTGGCCAGTCAACCCTGGCGCCGCGGCAGCGGGACGGCGACCGGGAGGTCGTCGGAGATCGCCAGCGCGAAGCGATCGGCGAGCACCGACTCGTCGAACGCGCGGGCCGCGGCCTGGACGCCGGCCGCGTCGGTGCCGGTGACGAACCACACCGGGCGGCGCTCGGGTAGGGCGAGCGCGGCGACCAAGCCGGTCCCGGCGCCGAGCGTGCGCACCGGCCGGCCCGAGACGTCGAGCACGTCGAGCCGCTCGGCCGAGGCGTCGAAGCGGGCGAACACGCCGCTCTCGCGGGGGCCGGCGTCGACGCGATCGGCCTCGAAGTCGTTGCCGCGCAGGCGCTTCCACGGCCCGACGAGGACCCGCAGCGTGTCGTCGGCGGCGCTGCGGCTCAGCGCGCTGCGCCCCGCCACGACGCCGAGCGCCACGAGCTTCTCGGCGACCGCCGCGCAGGGGCCGCTGCGCGGGTCGTCGCACTCGACGCGGACCGGCAGGCGCTTGCCACCGGCGCCGTGCAGAAACGGCTCCGGGAAGGACCCCACGACAGCGCCGATCGCGGGCGCGACGGTCGGCCCGTGCTGGTCGAGCCAGACGCGGTCCCCGCCGTGCACCCGGACCTCCGACGGCGGCTCGTCGGCGAGGATCCCGTTGAGAAACAGGCTCGCGCGGGCGCGCTGCTGCGGGTAGCGCTGCAGGATCCGGCTTAAACCGGGCGGCGGCGGGATGCGCTCGCCCGTGAGCTCGACGACGCTCGTGGCGCCGAAGTCGCGCGTGACCGTGAGCGCCATCTCCTCCGGACCGCTGTCCGCGCCACCCCCGCAGCCCGCCAGCGCCGCGGCCGCGAGCACGGCGCCGAGAGCGAGCGCGAGGGTGCGGGCGGGCTTCGGCGGCATCGGGCGCGCCACTGTAGCGTTGGGTGCTGCCATGACCGTCAACCTCACACGCATCTACACCAAGCTCGGCGACGGCGGCGAGACGCACCTCGGTGACATGAGCCGCGTGCCCAAGACGCACGCGCGGATCGAGGCCTACGGCGACGTCGACGAGCTCAACTCGCACATCGGCGTCGCGCTCACGATCACCGGGATGCCCGACGCGTACGGCGCCTGGCTGCGGCGCATCCAGAACGACCTGTTCGATGTCGGCGCGGACCTGTCGGTGCCGAGCGATCCGGACGCCGCGCGCGAGCGCCTGCGCGTACAGGCGAGCCAGATCACCTGGCTCGAAGAGGCCTGCGACGAGGTCAACGCCACGCTCAAGCCGCTGCGTTCGTTCGTGCTGCCGGGCGGGACCGCCGCGGCGGCCCAGCTGCACGTCTGCCGCACGGTCTGCCGGCGCGCCGAGCGCCGCGCGCTGCTCGTCGACGACGCCAATCCCGAGGTCGTGCGCTACCTCAACCGCCTCTCGGACCTGCTGTTCATCCTCAGCCGCGGGGCCAACGACGGCGACGAGCCGCTGTGGGAGCCGGGAAGCTCGCAGGGCTGATGGAGAGCGAGGAGATCCGCTCGATGCTGGCGGCGATCCCGCCGCCCGCGGACCTCGCGATTCCCGTCCCGCCGAACATGCGCGCGATCCCGACCGCCGCGGTCGTCGCGGCCGGGGGCGATCCGGACCTGATCGAGAAATGGGTGCGCGCGGTGAAGGGCTGGCCCAAGCGGATCCCGCCGGTGTTCGCCGCGCCCGACGCCACGGAGCTTGACCTCATGTTCTTCATCGTCCCGGAGCGCGAGCTCGAAAGCGCGCGGACGCCGGCCGTCTCGCTCGCCGATGCCGACCTCATCGCGTTCGTGCCGACGAAGGACATGAGCCGGGCGCGCCCGTTCTACGAGAGGACGCTCGGCCTCGAGCTCGAGGGCTCGAGCCCGGTCGCGTGCGCGTTTCGCGCCAACGGCGTGCTGCTGCGCCTCATCGCCGTCGAGCAGCTCGCGCCGTATCCCTTCACCGTGCTCGGCTGGAGCGTGCACGACATCGCGACGACGGTCGCCGGGCTGACCGCCAACGGCGTGGCCTTCGAGCGCATCGAGGGCGTCGAGCAGGACAAGCTCGGTGTCTGGCTCTCACCGGGTGGCGCGCGGGTCGCGTGGTTTCAGGACCCGGACGGCAACACGCTGTCGCTCACGCAGTTCTGATCGGTCGACTGTCTATGCTCGCGGGCATGAGCGACGACGAGATCCGCAAGCTGCTGTCAGAACTGCCCACGGCGCCGTTCATCTGGTCTGCGCCGGGTACGGTCATCATCATGGAGGAGAAGGTCGTGGAGGCCGAGGCCGATCCCGAGGCCGTCGCGGCCTGGGTCGAGGCCCACGGCGGCGATCTGGACCGGACGCTGCCGGTGGTCGCCACGCGCCGCGGCGTGACCGCGGTCCCCAAGCCGAAGGGCAAGCGCTACTACGTCGTGCCCGAGAAGGAACTGCTGCGCTCCGACGCCGCGTAGTGACTTAACCCACGGCTCACCGGTTCCGGCGTAGGTTCTGCACATCACCCATCGAGAGGGAGGTGTGTCGTGCACGTCAGGGTCAAGTTGGCAGTGGCGGTCGCCGTCACCGCAGCAATGGCGGTGGCCGGTACAGCCGCAGTCGCGGGCGGCGGCAGCAAGCAGCTGCGGGCGTCGCTGCATGGCTATGAGGAGGTGCCCGTGGTCTCGTCCACGGGCAGCGGCACGTTTCGCGCCACCGTCACGCCGTCGGGCGACGGATTCGCCTACCGGCTGAGCTACTCCGGGCTGGAGGGCAACGTCACGCAGGCCCACATCCACCTCGGCCAGCCCTCGGTCAACGGAGGCATCAGCGTGTTCTTCTGCTCGAACCTCGGCAACGGCCCGGCCGGCACGCAGGCCTGCCCGCCGTCACCCGCGACGGTCACGGGAACGATCGCGCCGGCGGATGTGATCGGTCCCGCGGCGCAAGGCGTCGCGCCCGGCGAGATGGCCGAGCTCATGCGCGCCATCCGCGCCGGCGTCACGTACGCCAACGTCCACAGCTCGCTGTTCCCGAGCGGTGAGATCCGCGGGCAGATCCGGGGTGGCGGAGGCCGCGACGACGACGACGATTGAGGCGGTCGGGCCCGCGCCCCGCGCGGGCCCGCCTCCCCCACCGCTGGCGCGGCTGCCAGACTGTGTGTCCCACCGCGAGGAGAGCACGATGCCCAGCGATCAATCAGGACCCGTGAAAGCGGCGCACAAAGCGGCACTGGAGGCGACGGCGCAGCGCAACCTCGCCGCCCACAAGGTCGCCAAGGAGAAGCGCAAGAAGGCCGAGCTGCTGGCCGCTGCCGAGCGCCGCGCGTACGAACGCGCCCGCGGCGGCTGACGCGTTGATCGACCCGACGCAGAAGCGCATCCTGGAGATCGTGCTCGACCAGCGCTCGGTGAGCGACGACGTCATCGCGCCCCAGGTGCAGGCCGGCTGGACCGAGAACGACGTCTGCCGTCTGACCGTCAAGCTGCGCAACCAGGGCCTGCTCGCAGAGACCGCCTACGCCAGCGACCGCTGGTCGATCACCGACGAGGGACGCAGCGCGCTCGCAGCCGCCTGACCTGCCGGGGGCCCCCCGCGCAGCGCAACGGTTTTCGGGATTATGAGAAGACGCCGGCGTTTTCTCATGATCTCTTGGGCTCCGAACGGGGAGTACGCCCGAAGATGAGGAACTGCCGATCCAGCGCCGGATGCCAGCAGCCCGCAGGACACGGGCGTTTCGGCACCTTCTGCGCCGAGCACGCCGCCGCCCTGGCGGAGCTGCGCAGCGCGCACTTCACGGCTGACGGCACCGCCCGCGCGCACGCCGTCCCGCCCGCGGAGCGGGGACCGAGCACCGAGGACGACGCCCTGCGCATCGCGACCGAGGTCCGGCTCGGCGGCACTGTCGCGCGCAACGTGCTGCAGGACCGGCTCGGCTGGACGTACTCGAGGTTTCGCCGTGCGGTCGAGCTCGCCGGACGCTCGAACTGGATCGTGCCGGGACGTCGCCTCGCAGTCGGGACGGTCGTGCCCCCGGGCGTGGTCGCCCACGGCGCGGCGCGGGCTCGCGACGAGTCGTTCTCGCGCGCTTCGGCTCGCTGAGAGCGCAGGCCGCAGCGACGGCCGATCACCACGCTGGTGCGGCTACGTGATCGCTGAAGCCACCGCGCTGTCGCGCGGCCGTGGCGGATTCGGTAGCCGCTCTGGCCGCTGTATGTGTGACTCCCACAGTTGCCACTATATGCGTCGCGTCTACACCTCTGTGTAACTTAGTCTTCATACTCATGTGGTGTAACACTGGTTTTCGTGCACCGCTTACTCATTGCGCTGCTGCTCGCGGGCGCCGTCCTGCCCGCCACGGCCGCAGCTCGCACGATCACACAGGATCTCGCTGTGGCGCAGCGCTACTGGCAGACCGACATGTGCCGGGGCGGGTGGCTGGTCGTCCCAGACACCTCGCTGCGGTTGCGTGGCGCGCTGGCGTCCACGT
>JAUXSD010000134.1 GCA_030681525.1 Solirubrobacteraceae bacterium | reverse complement strand
TCGAAGCCGCCGCGCAGCGCCAGCGCGAGCTCGCCGCCGGACGCGACGTCGCACGCGATCCCCTCAGAGGCGAGCACGCGGTAGATCGCGGTGCACGGAAACGCCTTGGAGGCGAACAGCACGTCGAAGTCCTTCGTGCGGGCCTTGAAGGCCTCGACGAACGTCTGCGCGCGGGCGCGCAGGTCGTCCTCGGAGACGATGTAGGCGGGCGTGCCGAACTCGCGGGCGAGCTCGACGGCGTCGCAGCCCCCGAGCTGCAGGCGGCCGTCCTCGTCGATCCGGCTGCCGATCGGAAAGGCCTGGGACAGCTGTGCGCGCGTGGCGGGCATGCGGATCGCAGAGTATGCAAGTCCGCCTGCGGCGCGCCGGCAGCGCGCCCCGCGCCGCCCGGCTCAGTCGGCGGGCTGGGTCTGCCCGTCGCCCATCGCGCGCTCGCGGCGCCCGTTGCCGTCGTGCGGCGCCATCAGGAAGATCTCGACGGCGACGTCGGGCTCGTGCAGGTTGTCGCTGAGAAACGCCTCCACGGTCCGGCCGGTGAGGCTCTCGACCGCGGCGACGAGGTCGTTGCGCATCGTGTCCTGGAAGGCGCGGCGCATCGCCAGCACCTCGGTCGCCTGTCCGCGGTCGGCGAGTGTGCGCTCGGCCTTCGTGAGGCTGTCGCGCAGCGTGACGACGATCGTGTCGGCGCCGATCGTGGTGCGCGCGCGGGTCGGCCCGCGGCCGGTGTAGTCGTGCAGGAGCCCGACGACCGCGTTGGAGATCGCTGCTGAGAGCGTTCCGCTGTGCTTGGCGTCGGGTGCGGCTGATGCTACGGGGCTGTCCGGCATGTGGCCGGCTCCGATCTCGCCCCCCGAGGGATATGGCGCCGCTCACGAGAAAGGGGGAGAGATACGTCTCGTGAGCCGAAGGCGCAGCTACATCGAGCCTAGCGCGATTTCTTCACAGCGCGAGGATCTCGCATCCCGTAGATGAGAACTGTTTTCGATAAGCTCGCCGTCGTGCGCTGGCTGACCGACCCGCTCGCGATCCCGTTCATGCAGCGCGCGCTGGTCGCGACGCTCCTGCTGGCGGTGGCCGCCGGCCTGCTCGGCACGTGGATCGTCCTGCGGCGCCTGGCGTTCTTCGCCCACGCGGCCGGCACCGCGACCTTTCCCGGCCTCGTCGTGGCGGCGCCCTGGGGCATCGCGGCGCCGCTCGCCGCGCTCGGCGCCGGGCTGGGCTTCGCCGGCCTGCTGTCGCGCATGACCCGCCGCGGAGCGACGAGCGCCGACGCCGCCACCGGGCTGCTGCTGACCGGCGCGCTGGCGCTCGGTGTGATCCTCGCCAGCGACGTCTACGCGTCCGCCGCGAACGTCGACCGGCTGCTGTTCGGCACGCTGCTCGGGCTCGGCGACGGGGACATCGCGCTCGCCGGCGCCGCCGCCCTGGCCGCGCTGCTCGCGACGGCCGCGCTCGGCCGCACGTGGCTGGCCACCGGCTTCGACCCGGGCGGCGCACCCGCGCTCGGCGTCCGCGCCGCGCACGGCGACCGCCTCCTGCTCGCGCTGCTGGCGCTCACCGTCGTGGCGGTGCTGCCGGCCGTCGGCGCGCTGCTCGTCTCCACGCTGCTCGTCGTGCCGGCGGCGACGGCCCGCCTGCTGACGGGCTCGCTGCGCGGCCTGCTCGGCGCGGCGGTCGCCATCGCCGCCGTCGAGGGCGTCGGCGGCCTGCTGCTGGCCTACCACCTCGACCTGCCCCCGGGCCCGGCCATCGCGGTCATCGGCGGCGGCGGGTTCGCGCTCGTCGCGCTGGCCGGCTCGCTGCGGACGAAGGCGGCCGCCGCATGAGCGCGGTGGCCGCGGCCGGCATCGAGGTCAGCGGTCTGTCCGCGTCCTACGACGCCGGACCCCCCGCGCTGCGCGACGTGACGTTCACCGCCACGGCCGGGCAGGCCGTCGCGGTCCTGGGCCCCAACGGCGGCGGCAAGACGACGCTCTTTCGGGCGCTGCTCGGCGAGCTCCCCGCCGCCACCGGCCGGACCACCGTGCACGGGACCGTCGCCTACGTCCCGCAGACCGAGCGCTCGCGCCTGGACTTCCCGGTCAGCGCGCTCGACGTCGCGCTCATGGGCGCCTACGCACGCACCCCGTGGTTTCGCCGGATCGCCGCCCGCGACCGCGCGGCCGCGCGCGCCGCGCTGGAGCGCGTCGGCCTGGCCGACCGCGCCGGCGCGCGCTTCGGCGCGCTCTCGGGCGGCCAGCGCCAGCGCGTGCTCATCGCCCGCGCGCTCGTCCAGGACGCCGGCGTGCTGCTGCTCGACGAGCCGTTCGCCGGCGTCGACCGCACGAGCGAGGAGGCGATCGTGCGCATCCTCGACGAGCTGCGCGCCGAGGGCCGCGTGCTGCTGATCGCCACCCACGACGTCGAGCAGGCGCGCCACTGGGACCGCGTGCTGTGCCTGGCCGGCGCGCAGATCGCGTACGGCCCGCCGCCCGAGACGCTGACGAACGCCGTTCTCGAGGGCACGTACGGCGAGGAGATCGTGCTGCTCGACTGCGGCCACCGCGCGGTCGCCATCCAGCATCACTCGCACAGCCACTAGATGGACGTCCTCTCCTCCGGCCTGCTGCAGCGCGCGCTCCTCGAGGTCGTGATCCTCGGCGCCACCTGCGGCGCGCTCGGCGTCTGGCTGCTGCACCTGCGCCACACGTACGCGGCGGAGTCGCTGGCCCACGCCATGCTGCCGGGGCTCGTGCTCGCCGCGCTCGTCGGCGCGCCGCTGCTGCTCGGCGCCGCCGGCGGCGTGCTCGCCGCCGCCGCGCTCATCGCCTTCGCCGCGCGCGACACCCGCGTCGGGCCGGAGGTCGCCGTCGGCGTCGTGGTCACGACGGCGTTCGGCCTCGGCGCCGTCCTCGCGCTGGCGCCCGACGTCCCGGCCCGGCTCGGCGAGCTGCTGTTCGGCGACCTGCTCGGCACGAGCACGTCCGACCTCGTCGCCGCCTGCGTGCTGGCCGGCGGCGTCGGCCTGGCGCTCTGCGCCGGCCACCGCCCGCTCGCGGCGGCGGTCTTCGACCCGCTGGCGGCGCCGTCGCTGGGCGTGCGGCCGGCGCGCGTCGAGCTCGCGCTGCTGGCGCTGCTGGCGCTGGCCGTGGTGGCCGCCGTCCAGGGCCTCGGCAACCTGCTCGTGCTCGCGCTCATCGTCGCGCCCGCGGCGGCGGCGATCCGCCTCGGGCGCACCGTCGGCCGGCAGATCGCGCTGGCCGCCGGGCTCGGTGCGCTGGCCGGACTGCTCGGGCTCGTCGCAAGCGCCGAGCTCGACCTCGCGGCCGGCGCGTCGGTGGCGCTCGCCGCGGTCGCGCTGTGGGTGCTCGCGGCGCTGCTGGCGCCCGGCAGCGGCGACACGTCGGGCGCTGCCCGCCGGTCGCTGGTGCAGACGCTAGGCGGTTGACGGCGCGGCGGCGGCCGCCGGGTCGCCGCCCGCGCGGCGGATGCCACCCGCGCGCGAGGCGCGCCACAGCCAGACACCGCCCGCGATGATCATCGCGAGGCTCAGCAGCTGCGCCTCCGTCAGCCCGGCGACCACAGACGCGTTGCGGCGCACGAACTCGACGAGGAAGCGCTCGGTGCCGGCCAGCACGAGGTAGCAGGCAAACAGCAGGCCGGGCCGCAGCGCGTCGCGTCCGCGCCACAGCGCCCATGCGACGAGGCACATCGCGAGCGTCTCGTAGATCGGCGTCGGGTGCACGATCTCGGTCGTCGGGACGACGCCGTCGGGATAGGCCATCCCCCACGGCAGGTCGGTCGGGCTGCCGTAGTCGCCGTCGCCCGACACCTGACAGCCGACCCGGCCGACCGCGTAGCCGATCGCCAGCGCGGGCGAGCACGCGTCGAGCAGCCCGACGTTGAACATCCCGCGCCGCCGCGCCCACAGCAGGACGCCCGCCGCGCCGCCCAGCAGCCCGCCGAACCAGACGAGCCCCGAGCCGCCGAAGATGCCGCCGATGACGTCGTCGCCGACCTCGTCGAGGTTCGTGACGATCCAGTACAGCCGCGCGCCGATCAGGCCGCCGACGAGCGCCGCGAAGACCATCTCGTAGGCCCAGTCCGGCGGCCGGCCGAGCTCGACGAGCCGGCGCCCGACGACCGCGCCCGAGACGACGAACGCCAGGCCGAAGCACATCCCGAACGTCTTCAGGGACAGGCCGAGGAATTCGATCTCGGGCTGCATCGGGGCAGGAGGTTAGTGGGCGCGCAGCGGAGGGCTACAGGTAGCCCAGTGGGTTCACCGGCGAGCCGTTGATGCGCACCTCGAAGTGCAGGTGCGCGCCGAACGAGTTGCCGGTGTTGCCGACGTAGCCGATGACCTGGCCCTGCCCGACGCTCGCCCCGACGCCCGTGCCGAAGCGCGACTGGTGCGCGTAGCACGTCGACATCGTCTTGGTGTGCTGGACGCAGGTGTAGTTGCCGTAGCCGCCCGAGGACCCCGTGCCCTGCATGAGCGCGACGCGGCCGGAGTCGGCGGCGTGGATCGGGGTGCCCTCGCCGGCGCTGATGTCGATGCCGGCGTGCAGCCGGCCCCAGCGCGGGCCGAACGGCGAGCTCATGGGGCCGTTGATCGGCCAGATCATGCTGCCGCTGCCGCGCCGGATCGGCAGGTCGCCCGCGTACTGGCCCTGGGCCGCGTTGAGCTGGCCGGCGATCTTCTGCGACGCCGCCTCGAGACCTTCCACGTGGTCCTCGAGGTTCGCGCGGTCCGCGCGCACGTTGCTCAGCGCGGCCGCCTTGCCGTCCTTCGTGCGGGTGTAGCCGACGCGCGTGCCGACCAGCTCCATCCGCACCTCGGAGATCTCGTCGCGGCGCTGCTGCACGATCGCGGTCACCTTGCGCTGGCGGGCCTCGAGCCGGCGCAGGAGCTTCTCGCTGCGGACCGAGTCGGTCTTGGCGTCGCGCACGATCGTGACGATCCGCTGGTCCTGCTCGGAGATGCGCTTGATGAACTCGCCGCGCTCGAGCAGGTCGGTGAACCCATCGGAGTTGAGGACCACCGTGACCATGTCGGGCGGCTCGGCCTTGTAGATCTCGACGAGGCGCACGCGCAGCTGGGTGCGCGTCTCGTCGAGGCGCTTGCGCAGGCGCACGAGCCGCGCGCGCTCGCCGCGCAGCTCACGGCGCAGGCTCTCGAGCTCGGCGCGCTTGGCGTCGAGGTCGGCCTGCACGCGCTGCTGGCGCGTCTGCAGGACCGCGATCTTGCCCTGCAGGCGGCGGATGCGACGGTCGTAGCCGGCGATCTGCTGGCGCAGCGCGCGCTCGGTCCCCTTCTTGCGGCCGATCTTCTCGCGGGCGTCGGAGATCTTGGACTGCAGCTCCTGGAGCTCCTGCTGCTTGGACTTGCCCGACGACGGCATCGGCAGCACGGCCCACAGCAGCAGCGGCAGCGCGAGGGCTGTCAGGAGAAGGCGAACGCGCATGCGAACGCCGAGTCTAGGTTTGTCCTGCACAGCGGACCAAACCGGCACCTCGGGTTATGGAGCCTTGCGAGCGAGCTTGCGCGGTCGCGATGGGCGCCCGCGTTCCCCGGCCCTACGGGGAAATCGACGAAGGACCTTAGCGGAGGATGAAATGGCGCAAGCCGGCGCGCGGGGTTTGCCAGAATGGATCCATGGCTGCCACGAAGACGACATTCACACGCGACGCCGGGCTGCAGTCGCGGATGCTGCTCACGATGTTCCTGCTCGGTGCGCTGTACGTCGCGTTCGTCGGCGTGCTCTTCGCGGCCGGAGTCCAAGGCTTCATGATCCTGCTCATCGCCGGCGGGTTCGCGGCGGTGCAGTTCTTCGCCTCCGACAAGCTCGCCCTGCACGCGATGGGCGCTCGTGAGGTCAGCCCGCAGGAGGCGCCGGAGCTGCACGCGATGATCGAGCGCCTCTGCATCCAGGCCGACCTGCCCAAGCCGAAGATCGCCGTCGCCTACACCGAGATGCCCAACGCCTTCGCGATCGGCAAGTCGCAGAAGAGCGCGACCGTGTGCGCGACGACCGGGATCATGAAGATGCTCTCCCCCGCCGAGCTCGAGGGCGTCATGGCGCACGAGCTCGCGCACGTCAAGAACCGCGACGTGATGATCATGACGATCGCGTCGTTCTTCGCCTCGGTCGCCGCGATGATCCTGCAGTTCGGCTTCCTCTTCGGCGGCGGCGGCCACAGCGACGACGACGACGGCCCCGGATTCCTCGTCATCCTGCTGGCGTCGCTCGTCGTCTACGTCCTGTCGTTCCTGCTCATGATGGCGCTGTCGCGCTACCGCGAGTTCAGCGCCGACCGCGGCGCGGCGCTCACGACCGGCCGGCCGAGCGCGCTGGCGTCGGCGCTGCGCAAGATCTCCTCGGGGATGGACCGCCTGCCCCAGCAGGACCTGCGCGTCGCCAACGAGCTCAGCGCGTTCTTCATCGCCTCGCCGAAGAAGGCGATCAGCGGCCTGTTCATGACGCACCCGCCGATGGAGAAGCGCATCGAGCAGCTCATGCGCCTCGAGGCCGAGCTGCAGTCCGGCACGCTGGCCGCGGCGTAGCCGGTGGGCTTCCTCGACGCGATCCTCGGCGGCAAGAAGAAGCTCAAGGCGCCGCCGGCGGCCGACCGCCTGTTCGCGATGTCGACGGCGTACGTGACGCTGTCGACCGGGCACGGGATCGAGACGAAGGGCGTGGCCGCGATCGTCTTCCAGCCGCTGGCGACCGCCGACTTCGAGGCCATCGTGGCCGAGATGGAGGAGCTGCTGCACGGCACCGGCGCCGACACGGGGACGACGATCTCCACGAGCGAGGACTCCCACGGCTACCGCTGGATCGAGCTGCGCGACGACGACATCGAGGATCTCGTCGTCGGCGTCAACGCGGTCAGCGACGCGCTCATGGTCGGCGGCTACGGCGACCGCGTGCTCGCCGCGGTGTTCGCCTTCAAGGACTCCAAGGGCAAGCGCGTGTACTTCATCTACAACTACAAGCGCGGCTACTGGTATCCGTTCGTGCCGGCGGCCGGCCAGCAGGCCCGCGACGGCGAGCGCGAGCTGCAGGTCAAGGCGATGATCGGCAGCGAGATGCCGATCGAGCCCGAGCTCGAGCGCTGGTTTCCGCTCTGGGGCATCCCGATCTAGTCGCCGTGGCCGTGGCCGTGCGTCGCGTCCTGGCCGCCGGGGTCGCCTGAGCGCGTCCGCTCGCGAAAGCCGCGCACCTTCGCGCGGTTGCCGCAGACGCGCATGTCACACCACACCGCCGAGCGGTTGCGGGAGGCGTCGTAGAACGCCCACTGGCACGTGTCCGCCGGGCAGACCTTCAGGCGCTGCCACGTGCCGTCCTCGATCGCGCGCGCGACGATCGCCAGCAGGCGACCCAGCGCACCGTCGACGCCGCCGGCCTCGGGCTCCAGCGCGGTCTCGTCGCGGCCGGTGAAGCGCACGGTCAGGCGCGCTCGCCGCGCGGTCGCGTCGAGCGTGGCGGCGGCCTGCGGGTCCAGCGGCTGGTCGTGGTGGGCGAGCAGGTGCGCGCGCAGCGCCTCGCGCAGCTCGATCGCGCGGCGCAGGTCGGCGCCGGTGGCGCGCAGCTCCCGCGCGTTCTCGCCGGCGGCGGCAGCCAGGCCCGCGTCCGCCAGCCAGCTCGCCAGCTCGGCGGGTCCGCTCAGCAGGTCGATGTCGTCGTCGACGTCGCGCGTGTTGACGAAGGCGCGGACGGTCTCGAGCGTGCCGGGGGCCGGGTTGGACATTGACACCAGTGTAGCGGCTTGACAGGTTAGCTAACCGGCTATACTATGTAGCCAGTTACACCGACCGACGCTGTCCTGTCAGGGGGCTCGCATGTTGCATCCATCCACGTTCACCCGGTTCGCCGGCCTCTCGGAGGCGCGCGTCGCACCGCGCCACCCGGCGGCCGACGACGCGACCGCACTCGTGATCCGCCCCGCCGCGCCCGCCGACGAGCCCGCGATCGCCCGCCTGAGCGCGCTCGACGAGCACGAGCTGCCGCGCGGCGAGCGCCTCATCGGCGAACTCGGGGGCCGCATCGTCGCCGCGCTCGACGTCCGCAGCGGCGACGCCGTCGCCGACCCGTTCGTCCCCACGAGCGGGCTGCTCGAGCTGCTCGGGCTGCGCGCCGCGCAGGTGCGGCGATGATCGTCGCGCTCGACGAGATCCCGCGCGCGTCGGACCCGTGCGACCCGTCGCTGGACTGGCGCCCGGTGCGCGGCCACCTCGGCATCCGGTCCTTCGGCGTCAATGCCTTCCTCGGCGCGCGGCCCGGCGACCGCGTCGTCGAGCGCCACACGGAGGAGGGCGGCCACGAGGAGCTCTATGTCGTCGTCCGGGGAGCGGCCCGCTTCGTCCTCGACGACGGCGAGCACGTGGTGCCCGCCGGCAGCGTGGTGCACGTCGCGCCCGGCACCCTGCGCGAGGCGTTCGCGACGCAGCCCGACACCGCGGTGCTCGTCGTCGGCGCCGCGCCGGACCAGAAGTTCGAGATCTCCGAGTGGGAGACGCGTCAGCTCAAGGCCAGCGGGCTGGGCTAGCGCGTGAGCCGGCCCGCGGGGGGTCGTTCGCGCCGAGCGCGACGTATTCGACACACCGTCGTCGACGGGCGTGCACAACTGACGGATCGACGAACCGCGGCAACCTATCCGTCGATAGTGCACGCCATGCGTGCACAACTGACGGCGCAGCGACCGCCGCCGATCCATCCGTCACTTGACCACCCGTCAAATCGCAGCACCGCACCAACCGCCGCCCCGGCGCGAACGCTCCCGCCGCAGCGCGTCACACCCTCAGCGATGCCGCTTCACTACGCGATCGCGCCGACAGCGCGACGCGAAGCGCAGCCGGTAGGCGCAGCGTTCAGTCCGGGATCAGACCGTCGCCCGTGAACTCGGCCGCCGCCTCCTCGAAGGAGGTGTCCGGCGGCGGGACGATGACGTCGGAGGTCTCGATCTCCTCGTCGCCGAGGTGCTCGCCCTCGCTGCGGATGACGTCGAGCATCTCCTCGAAGGACTCGTGGAAGCCGTCCTCGTCATCGGCGTCGACCGCCGCGACGACCGCGTTGTCGAGCTCGTTGACGCGCTCGAGGACCTCCTGCGAGAGCCGGTACTGGCCCTCGCCCATGATCCGCACGATCATGGCTTGGTCTCCTCGCCGGACTCCAGCTCGGCGGGCGGCGGCGTGCTGCCCTGGCCCAGCTCGGCCTTCATCTTGGCCAGCTCGTCGTCGACCATGCTGCCGGTCCCCAGGGCGGCGAGCTCGCGGTCGATGTCGTCCTGGCCGGAGCCGAGCTGCGTGAGGTCCTCGAACGTGCCGGCCGCCTCGAGCTCCTCGACCGCGGAGGCGCGCGCCTTCATGTCCTCGGTCTTGTCGACCGCGCGCTGCATCGCCAGGCCCACGTCGGCCATCTCCTCGCCCACGCCGGTGGCCGCCTCGGAGATGCGCACCTGCGCCTCGGCGGCGGAGTACTGGGCCTTGATGACCTCCTTCTTGGTCCGGAACGCCTCGATCTTCGTGCGCAGGCGCTTCTCGGACTCCGTCAGCTTGTCCTGCTGAGACTGCAGCTCGGCGACCTGCTGGTCGAGCGACTGCAGCTCGGTCTGCGCGAGCGTCTTGCGCTCGAGCGCGGTGCGGGCCAGCTCCTCGTTGCCGGCTGCCAGCGCCTGGCGGGCCTGCGTGTCGAGCTTGACCACGGACTGCTCGAGCTTCTGGGCCTGCATGCCCAGGCGCTTCTTCGCCGTCACGACGTCCGCGATGCCCTTCTTGACCTGCTGCAAGGACTCGAGCTGCTTCGTGTAGCTGTAGTCGAGCGTCTCTCCCGGGTCCTCTGCCTTGTCGAGCAGCTTGGAGATCTTCGCCTTGATGACGGTGGACATCCGTCCGGACATGCCGGCCATCGTGCCTCCTGGGGGGTGGTGGGTCCTGTTCTTTCTATCAGGCGCGGGATGCCCGCCTGCGCAGGATCTCAGCGATCGACAGCGCCACGAGCCCCGCCAGGCCGGCGAACGCCCACCACGGATGGCCCGGCGGGCCGTCAGCGCACGCGCGTGCGCCGGCGTGCCACGCCGCGGGAGCGCGCCACCGGCCGTCGTCCTGAAAGCGCGGGCCGACCGGGCTGGACTGCTCGGCCGGGCTCCACCACGCCGCGCGGCTCGCGCCCCAGGGTGTGCGCTTTGCGACCCAGCGCGGGCGATCGTCGGAGATCACCTGCACCGCCGGCCGGACCCGCCGCCCGTCGCCGCGCGCCTCGTCGTCGGGGTCGGGCCACGGGCGGTCGTGCGTCCCGCGGCGCGGATACGTCGCGTGCGAGGCGTGCGCGACGTAGGCCACGGGTGCCGGTCCGTCGCGGGCGACGTCCGGCCAGCCGCAGCCCTGGCGCCATGCGTGCTGGGCGAACGTCACGGCCTGCGGCCGCTCGCGGGCGTCCAGCCCGACCTGCAGCATCTCCCAGTCGCCCTCGTGACGACCGCTGCGCAGGATGCCGCGGTCCTGCGGGTTGTCGGGATAGAAGAACCAGTACTGCAGCCACCGGCGGCCGCCGTCGCGGACCGCGTGACCGTAGACGCGGGCCGGTGCATCACGTGCATCGGCGCCCCGGGCGCCGCCCAGGAACGGCTCGACGGCGACCGGCGGGCCGGGTTCCCGCGCGTCGAGCACGAGCACCGGCGCGTGGCGGCGCAGCAGCGTCTCGTCGGTGGCGGCGGCCGCCGATGGCGGCGCCGTGCAGAGCAGCAGCGCTCCGGCAAGGAGCGCGAGGCGTCGACGCGTCACGGCGATCGGTACCCCGCCGCCCGCGCATCGGTAACTCGCGCGGGCGCGGACCGGCCGGCGCGCGGCGGTGGCGATTGCTCGCGCGACGGCCCGCTAATGTGCCGCCGATGCTCTGCCCCACCGGCCTCCCGGGCCGCGCTGTTCTCGTCCTGCTCGCCGCCCTCGTCGTGGCCGGCTGTGGGCGCGAGGTGCGCTCCGACGATCCTTCGCAGCCGGCGCTGCTGGCGCCGCCCAGCCAGGCGAAGGAGAACCTCGGCTTCCCGGAGACGGCGACGAAGAACACGACCCGCGTGCCCGGCACCGACCCGACGCAGACCGCGGCGGCGATCGCGCGCGCCGTCTTCCCGGATCCCGCCCGCAAGCCCAGCGCGGTGACGATCGTCGACGGCAGCGACTGGCGCGTGGCGCTCGCCGCCTCGGCGCTCATGGCCGATCCCTTCCGCGCGCCGATCCTCTTCAGCGACGGCACGACCCTGCCCGGTCCGTCGCAGACCGCGCTGGACCGGCTGGCGCCGACCGGCTCCAAGGCCGCCGGCAACGCGCAGGTCATCCGCGTCGGCAACGTAGCCCGGCCGGCCGGCTACAAGACGACCGACATCCGCGGCACGAACCCGCTGGCGCTCACGCGCGCGATCGCCGGCCTGATCCGCTCCGCGCATCCAGGCGTCGCGCCGAAGATCGTCATCGCCAGCTCCGACGACGCGTCGTTCGCGATGCCGGCGGCGGGCTACTCCGCCAAGACCGGCGACCCGATCCTGTTCGTCACGAAGGACGACATCCCGGCCGAGACGCGCGCCGCGCTGTCGGCTCTGCGCGGCCTGGCCAAGCCGCGGATCTTCGTCCTCGGGCCGTCCAAGCTCATCTCACCGGCGGTCACGAAGCAGCTCAAGCGCTTCGGCACCGTCAAGCGGGTGGGCGGCCAGGACCCGATCACGAACGCCATCGAGTTCGCCCGCTACCGCGACGGGACGTTCGGCTGGGGCGTCGCCAATCCCGGCCACGGCATGGTGTTCATGCGCACCGGCCGGCCGCTGTACGCGGCGGCGGCCGCGCCGCTGTCGGGCGCGGGCAGCTACGGGCCGCTGTTCTTGCTCGACGACGGCGCGCGCCTGCCGGCCGCGCTGCAGAGCCAGCTGCTCGACACGCAGCCCGCCTACCGCACCGACCCGGTCGCCGGCGTCTACAACCACGGCTGGATCATCGGCAAGACCGACACGATCTCGGTGACCGCCCAGGCGCGCATCGACGCGCTGCTGGAGATCGTCCAGGAGCAGCTTCCGGGTAATCTCGACGACGTCGCGCCCCGCTGATGAGCCAAGCCGAGCATCCCGAGCGCCAGCGCCCCGGCCACGAGGTCACGCTGGCCGACGTGCGCCAGCTCATGGGCGCCTCGACACCGCACTTCGCGCTGCAACTGCGCAACCGCATCGCCAAGCTCATCCGCGGCCTGCCGGCCGACCACCCGGCGCGGATCGAGGGCGAGCGCGAGATCGCCCGCCTCACCGCGCTCGGCTACGACGGCGAGCTGCGCGGCCGCGCCGCCGAGCCGGGCCTGGCGACGCTGCCGTCGGTCACCGACGGCGCGCGCGCCGCCGACGCGCCGCACTAGACCGCCCCGGCCGCCGCGCCGTACACCGCCAACCGCCGCGAGCGATGATTTCGGCGGCCGTGGCCCGTCTCAGTAGCGACAGGCAACAGCGGTCGCCCCTGCGCTGGATGTTGCCGACACGAGCCTGAAGGAGGATCCCCGTGCAGATGGCGCCGATCGTCTCGCCGCAGGAGTGGGCCGCCGCCCACGAGGAGATGCTGCAGGAGGAGAAGAAGCTGACGCGCGCCCGGGACGCGCTCGCCGCCAAGCGCCGCCGGATGCCACGCATGGCCGTCGAGCAGACCTACCGCTTCGAGGGTCCCGCCGGGCCCGTGAGCCTGCTCGACCTGTTCGACGGGCGTCGCCAGCTCATCGTCTACCGCTTCTTCTACGAGCCCGGCGTCGGCGGCTGGCCCGAGCGCGGCTGTCGTGGCTGCTCGTTCGTCGGCGACCAGGTCGCGCACGTCGCGCACCTCAACGCCCGCGACACGACGTTGGCGTTCGTCTCGCGCGCCCCGCAGGCCGACATCGAGCGCTGGAAGGCGCGGATGGGCTGGGAGATCCCCTGGTACACGCTGACCGACGCCTTCGATGCCGACTTCGGCGTCGACGAGTGGCACGGCACGAACGCGTTCCTGCGCGACGGCGACGCGATCTACCGCACGTACTTCGTCAACAGCCGCGGCGACGAGGCGATGGGCAGCACGTGGAGCTACCTCGACATCACCGCGCTCGGCCGCCAGGAGCAGTGGGAGGACTCGCCGGAGGGCTACCCGCAGACCGCGCCGTACGAGTGGTGGAACCTGCACGACGAATACGCCAAGACCGCGTGATCGCGGCGCGGGTCCGGCCGCTGCGAACCTAGACTTGACCGGACGATGGCCGAGCCGCAGACGCGCCCCGCGGGGATCGACGGCAGTACCCTGCCCGGCCCCTACGGCGTGGGCGCCTACGCGGCGAAGCTGCGCGAGTTCCTGCGCGAGCGCTCGCGCGTGCAGCTCTTCGGCGAGGTGTGGAACCTGCGTCTGAGCCGGTCGAAGGTCTACCTCGAGCTGCGCGACTCCGACGGCGCGGTGCCGTGCTCGATGTGGCGCGACGACTTCGACGCGTTGCGGCTCGGCGAGGGCGCGCTGGGCGACGGCGCGCAGGTCGTCGTCGCCGGCGGTCTGGACTACTACGCGGGCAGCCGCACGTCGTCGCCGTCGTTCTCCTTTGCGATCACGGCGCTGCGCGTCGCCGGCGAGGGCGACCTGCTCGCGCAGCTCGACCGGCTGCGCAAGACGCTCGATGCCGAGGGCCTGTTTGCACCGCAGAAGCGCCTGCACCGGCCGGCCCTGCCACGCACGATCGGGATCGTCACCGGCGAGGGCGGCAAGGCGCGCGACGACATCCTCGCCGGCCTGCGCCGCCGTGGCTGGCAGGGCCGGCTCGTGTGGGCGTTCGCGCCGGTCCAGGATCGCCACGCCGCGCCGCGCATCACCGCGGCGCTGCAGGATCTGGCCGCGACGCGGGCGGTCGACGTCATCGTCGTCGCCCGCGGCGGCGGGTCGCTCGCCGACCTGTTCTGCTTCTGCGACGAGACGCTCTGCCGCACGATCGCGCTGCTCGACGTCCCGGTGATCGCCTCGGTCGGCCACCACACCGACCGCACGCTGATCGACGACGTCGCCGCGCTGTCGTGCTCGACGCCGACGCACGCGGCCGAGTCGGCGGTGCCCGTGCACTGCTCCGAGGCGCGCGGCGGCGTCCTGGCGGTCGCACGGCGCCTGGACGTGCACGGGCGACGCGCGCTGCTGCACCGCGCGCAGACGCTCGCGCGGCTGTCGCGCGCGCCCGGCGAGCATCTGGCCGGCGAGCGCCGGCGCCTGCACCAGCGCATGCGCGAGATCCGCGCCGCCGGCCGGCGGCGGGTGCAGACGGAGGTCGGGCGCACCGCGCGCAAGGCGCTCGTGCTCGATCGCAAGGCGCACGCGGCAAGCGCCGAGGCGCACGGGGCGACCCGGCTGGGTGCGCTCGCGCTCGCGCTCGCCGCGCACGACCCGGCCCGCACGCTCGAGCGCGGCTACGCGCTCGTCACCGATCCGGCGGGCGAGCTCGTGACGAGCGCGGCCGCCGCGCGCCGCGCCGGCGACGTGCGGCTGAAGTTCTCCGACGCCGCGGTGGATGCGACGATCCGAGGCGACGATGAACGAGCCTGAGCCGATCCCGCTGACCGCCGACCCGCTGACCTACGAGGCGGCCACCGCGCGCCTGGAGGAGATCATCAAGCGGCTGGACTCCGGCGGGGCCGGGCTGCGCGAGACGCTCGAGCTATGCCGCGAGGGCCGCACGCTCGTCGAGCTGTGCGCCGCGGAGCTCGAGGCCGTGGGTCAGGGGCTGGAGGAGCTTCAGCTCGGCGAGCTCGTCGCGCGGCTGGAGGGCGGAGCGAGCGCGTAGGGCCCGCGGTGGGCGGGGCCGGGGCGGCGTCCGGCTGAGCCGCGACGTCGGCGAACTTCGGCTCTGAGGGATCGGCCTGTCACCCGACCGTGGCCTGGCACGCCGACGGCCCGCCGGGTGGGCGGGCCGTCGTGGACCTGCGGATGGGTGATCGAGGCGCCGCGCGCTACGCGACCATCGCGCAGAGGACCGTGCCGTACAGCGACCAGTTCAGCGCGCTGCCGCCCTTCTGCTCGTAGGCGTTGAACGTCGCGGAGGTGAGGTCGGCGGCCACGGCGATGCGGTCGACGGTCGCCTCCTTGGTCTGGTTGGGGCTGACGCCCGCCACGGCGCCGACGATGTCGAACCCGGTGCCGACGACCAGCTTGCCGGCCGGGCAGGCGACGACGAGCGACTTGCCGGACTCCGAGTCGTTCGCGGTGTTGGCGACGACGCGCTCGAGGCCGCTGAGCCCCGGAGCGCCGGGCGCGCCCGGCGCCCCCGGATCGCCCTTGTCGCCCTGCGGGCCCTGCGGGCCGGCCGCGCCCTTCTGGCCCTTGAGGCCGTTGCGCGTGCCCTTGGCGATGTCGGCGGCCTTGATCGTGCCGTCCTTGATGTCGAGGCCCTGCACGGAGTTGTTCTTGATCTGCGGCGAGCCGATCGTCGAGGCGGCGTAGCCGACTCCACCGAGACCGGCGAACAGCGCGATCGACGAGATGATCACGGCGGCCGACGGGGCGCGGCGGGCGCTGCGACGGGTACCGGTGCGGGCGGTGTGGCGGGGGTTGCGGCTGAACATGACGTGCTCCTTGTGGTCAGGGGTCGGTGGCCGGTTGCCACCGCGCCGGACTGTGCGCCGATGCCACCGGGACCGCATGAGGGGTGACCCCTCAGATCGCCGGCCGGCGGCGCGTGAGATGAGGGGTCGCCCCTCATGCGACGTCCGGTCGCGGCGCGGATGCTGGCCCGGCAAGGCACCTCCACCCCCAACCCCAAGGAGCCCAGCATGTGCCAGCACACCCCCGCCCGACCCCATGGATCGCTCGCCCGACGGCTGTTCGCGACGGGCATGGCGCTCGCCGCCACCGTCGCGCTCGGCGCGGCGGCCGCCCCGGCCCACGCCCAGACGCAGGCCACGGTCAAGCCGACCGGCTGCCCGCCGATGTGGAAGGCCGCCGTCCACCCGCTGAACCCGGCGCTGAAGTGCGTGCCGGACTTCATCGTGGCGGCGCTGCCCTCCCGTGAGGGACCACCTCCGCCCGGCGAGTGCCCGCCCGGCTTCGCGCCGGCCGTGTACCCGCTGAACCCGGCGCTCGGCTGCCTGCCGACGTTCATCACGAGCTCGGCGCGGACGGACGCATCGGTCGCGCCCGGCACGTGCCCGCCCGGCTTCGCGCCGGCCGTGTACCCGCTGAACCCGGCGCTGGGCTGCCTGCCGACGTTCATCACGAGCGCGGCGCGCGGCGGCGTCGAGGGCCCGCCGCCCCCGGGCAGTTGCCCACCCGGCTGGAAGCACGCGTCGTACCCGCTGAACCCGGCGCTCGGCTGCCTGCCGACGTTCATCACGAGCGCCGTGCAGACCACGTCCGCCCCGCCGGCCGGCTGCCCCGCCGGCTGGAAGCAGGCCACCCGCCCGCTGAACCCGGCGCTGAAGTGCGTGCCGGACTTCATCACGAGCGGCCTGCAGAGCGCGACCGGCCCGCTGCCCCCGGGCGCCTGCCCGTCCGGCTGGAACCGCGTCTACCCACCGCTCAATCCCGCGCTGAAGTGCCTGCCCGGCTTCATCACGAGCGCGGTCGTGAGCGGCGACCAGTAGTCGCGCAGCGGACAGATCAACGCTCCCCGGCGGCCCGCAGCGATGCGGGCCGCCGGTCTGCCTACTTCGCCATCTCCGCGCGCAGGGCGTCGAAGCCCGGCCGCGCCGTCCCGTCGGGCGCGATGAGGCCGGAGTCGAAGCGATCCGTCGGTTTCGCGCCGGTCCAGTTGTAGAGGTACACGCGCTTGACACGTTCGTTGTCGCGGGCGAGCTTGAAGGCGTAGGCGATCGAGCGCGCCGCGCGCTGCTCGTCGCGCGGGAAGCTGCGCCCGAACTTCACGATCCCGCCGGTCTCGGTCAGCCAGACGTCGCCGCTGACGGTGCGCAGCAGGTCGCGCAGCCCGCTCGTGCGAAAGCGGTTGGTGTCGGCGTAGTTGTGCAGGCCCCAGATCGCCGGCTCGCCGTCGAGATGGCGCTCGTACCGGCGGACGTAGCGCGTCATCCCGCGCTGGTCGAGGACGTCGCCGGCGAGCACCGTGCAGTCCGGGCACTCGGCCTTGACGACGTTGTAGAACTCGGCCGCCCGCCGCGGCGCGCGCGCCGTCGGCTGGCTGGCGTGGTTGATCTCGTTCCAGGGGGCGTAGACCGTCACCCCCGGATAACGCTCGCGAAAGGCGCCGAACGCGGCGCGAAACTCGGCGACCGTCGGCAGCTTCTCCGGCACGGCGCGGGAATGGCCGAACGTGATGAACGGCTCGACGCCGGCGCGCGCGGCCTCGCTGAGCCAGAGGTCGGCGAGCTCGCGCTCGGTGGTCCGCGCGACGGCGTCGTAGGGCACGACGAGGCGCGCGTGCTTCACCCCGAGGTCGCGAAACCGCTTGTCGGCGAACATCGCGCTGCCCTGCTCGCCGATGCCGACGACGAACGAGCGCTGCGCGGACGTGTCCGGAGCACCGTCGCCGGCGTTGCCGTCCTCGCCCCCGCACGCTCCCACGGCGAGCGCCACGGCGCAGATCACGATGCAGGACAGGCGGGCGAATGGCGTTGGGGTCATGGTCGGCTTTCGGGTAGGAGGCGGCGGCTGAGCGGCGCCGCGGTCACGCCGTGCACGAGGACCGACGCGACGACGCAGGCGACGACGGTCCAGAAGATCGAGCGCGCCTCGTCGGCCGAGAGGATGCCCATGCCGAGTACGACCGCGACGTAGTACAGCGATCCGATACCGCGCACGCCGAACCAGCCGATGAACAGGCGCTCGCGCGGCGCCGTGCTCGAGCCGAGGAAGGCGACGGCAGTGGCGAGCGGGCGGATGACCAGCAGCAGGACCGCGACGAGCAGCCAGCCGGCCGCGCCGACCGCCCCCAGCCCGCTGAGCGTCACCAGCGACCCGAGCAGCAGGATGACCGCGAGCTCGCAGAACTTCTCGACGACCTCGGCGCCGCCGTGGACGCGGCGGTTGATCTCGTGGCCGTGCTCGTAGCTGCGAAACGCGATGCCCGCGGCGAACGCCGCGAGAAAGCCGTAGGCGCCCGCGATCTCCGTGGCGCCGTAGACGAGCAGCACCGCGCCGATCGCCACCCAGCCGTCGAGCGCCTCGATGACGAGCCGCCGCTCGCGCAGGCGGACGATCCCGGCGGCGACCGCGTACCCGCCCGCAGCGCCGAGCGCCGCTCCGGCCAGGACCGCGTAGACCACGTCGGCCGCGACCCATTCACCGATCCAGTCCGTCCAGTCCGTCGCGTCGGACGCCTCCCCGGCTGCCACGAAGGCGCCGAGGAAGACGAACGGGAACGCGAGGCCGTCGTTGAGGCCCGCCTCCGCGGTCAGCGCGAAGTTGGGCTCGCGCTCGTCCTCCTCGCCGGGCGGACCGACGCCGACGTCGCCCGCGAGAACCGGGTCTGTCGGCGCGAGGATCGCCCCCAGCATGATCGCGGCGCCCAGCGACAGGCCCATCACGGTCGTCCCGAACAGCGTGACGGCGCCGATCGTCAGCGGCATCGCGATGACGAGCAGCCGCGCGACGGAGCCCCACGCGCGCGGGTCGAGCGCGCGCTCGAGCTTCAGCCCCGTGCCGAAGAGCGCCACGATCACCGCGAACTCGGCGAGGTGCTCGATCAGCGCCGCGTCCTCGAACGGGCGAATCCAGCGCACCCCGAGCACGTCGATCATCGTGGCCGCGACGAGTCCGAAGCCGAGGTAGACGAGGCTCGCCGAGAAGGCCCGCTCGCGCTGATGCGACAGCGCGCCGATGGCCGCGAAGATCGCGAGGCCGGCGAACGCGAGCGCGATCGCGTACGGATCCGCGAAGGAGAAGCCGCGATCGGCGCCGAGCGCAGGGACTGGCACGCGGCCAGGCTACGGACGGTCGCTCGGTAATGTCGCACGCATGAGCACCTACGACCTCGTCGCCGATCTGCCGGTCCACATCGACGCCTACGAGCTCGAGGGGCTCGTCCAGATGGTCTCCAGCGACTTCGAGCGCAAGACGACGATCATCCGTCTGCGCGGCGGCGGCGAGGAGGGCGTCGGCGAGGACGTCGTGTACGACGCCGTCGACCACGAGATCGCCCAGAAGGCCGGCCCCACGCTGGCTCTGGCCGGGGACTGGACGATCCGCTCGCTCTCCGAGCATCTCGCCACGCTCGACCTCTTCCCGGAGCCGCCCCAGCGCGAGGTCTCGCCGCTGTACCGGACGTGGGCCTACGAGTCGGCGGCGCTGGACCTCGCGCTGCGCCAGGCGGGAAGGCCGCTGCACGAGGTGCTGGGACGCCAGCCGCGCCCGCTGACCTTCGTCGTCTCCCTGCGGCTCGGCGAGCCGCCGTCGCTGCAGCCGGTCACCTCGCGCTTGGAGCGCTACCCGACGCTGCGCTTCAAGCTCGACCCGACGCCATCGTGGGACGCCGAGCTGATCGCCGGGCTCATCGCGACGGGCTCGGTGGACTCCGTGGACTTCAAGGGCCTCTACGAGGGCACGCCCGTGGACAACCCCGCCGACCCCGACTTCTATCTGCGCGTCGTCGATGCCTTCCCGGACGCCTGGATCGAGGACCCCAAGCTCACGCCGGAGATCGACGCTGTGCTCGAGCCGCACCGCGACCGCATCACGTGGGACGCCAACATCCACTCGATCGCCGACATCGAGGGCCTGCCGTTCGCGCCGCGGATGGTCAACCTCAAGCCGTCGCGTCTCGGCGGGATCAAGCCGCTGTTCGACGCCTACGACTACACCGCCGAGCGCGGCATCGGGGCCTACGGCGGCGGTCAGTTCGAGCTCGGCGTCGGCCGCGGGCAGATCCAGTACCTCGCCTCGATCTTCCATCCCGACACACCCAACGACACGTCGCCGTCGGGCTTTCACGTCATGGACCCGCCGCCCGGCCTGCCGGCCAGCCCGCTGGAGCCGGTGCCGTCGGCGACCGGCTTTCGCTGGGGCTGAGCGCGACCCGGAAGCACGAAGCCCGGCAGCAGGGCCGGGCTTCGTTCTCTGGAGGGGGCGGGCCGCTGCGGGCCCGCTGCTGCGGCGGTCAGACGCCGCGACGTCCGTAGCCGTAGCCGCCGGTGCCGACGCCGCTGATCAGCACGAGCACGGCGGCGATGATCGCGACGATCGCGGGCAGGCCGAGCACGAGGCAGATCCAGTAGACGAGGGCGGCAAGCAGGATGGCAATCAGGATTCCGATCATGTGACGTCTCTCCTCGGGCGGCGCGGACAAGGTCAGGTGTCTGGGACGTACCCGGCCGTCTCGGCGCACAACCCCAGCCGGCTCGACGTTCATACGTTCGTCCAGTTCTCGGTCCGACGCTCAGACGCGCTGGATCAGCGTCCCCGTCCCGAGGCCGCCGCCGCAGCACATCGTCACGAGGCCGATCTCCCGGTCGGAGCGCTCGAGCTCGTGCAGCAACGTCGTCAGCAGCCGCGCGCCGGTCGAGCCGAGCGGGTGGCCGAGCGCCATCGCGCCGCCGTTGACGTTGACGCGGTCCATGTCGGGATCGAGCTCGCGCTGCCAGGCGGCGACGACCGACGCGAACGCCTCGTTGATCTCGATGAGGTCGATGTCGCCGATCGTCATCCCGTTGCGCTCGAGCAGCTTGCGCGTCGCCGGGATCGGCCCGGTCAGCATCGTCACCGGATCGACGCCGACGGTCGTCTGGTCGACGATCCGCGCGCGCGGCGCCAGCCCCAGCGCGTCGGCCTTCTCGCGCGACATGAGCAGCAGCGCGGCGGCGCCGTCGGAGATCTGCGACGAGGTCGCCGCCGTGATCCGGCCGTCCGGCTTGAACGCCGGCTTGAGCTGGGCGATCGTCTCGAGGTTCGTGTCGGGCCGGATGCCCTGGTCGACGTAGCGGGTGTCGCCGTTGGTCGCAAACGGGACGATCTCCCGCTCGAAGCGGCCCTCCTCCGTCGCCTGATGGGCGAGGCGGTGCGAGCGCACCGCGAGCTCGTCGAGCTCCGAGCGCGGGATCTCCCACTGCTCGGCGATGAGCTCGGCGCTCAGGCCCTGCGGGACGAGGTCGTACTTCTCCATCAGGGCGGGCGGCCACGGCGAGCCGACCTGCTCGGTGAAGGACAGGCCGATGCCCATCGGGATGCGGCCGAGATGCTCGACGCCCGAGCCGATCACGACGTCGTGGATGCCGGCGGCGATCAGCGCCGCGCCGAAGTTCACCGCCTGCTGGGCCGAGCCGCACTGGCGGTCGACGGTCGTCGCGGCCGCCTCGATCGGCAGACCCGCCTGCAGCCACGCGTTGCGCGCGACGTTCCACGACTGCTCGCCGATCTGCTGCACGCAACCGGCGACGACATCCTCGACCTCGGCGGGGTCGATTCCGGCACGCTCGATGACCTCGGTGAAGCAGGTCCCCAGCAGCTCGTTGGGGTGCGTGTCCTTGTAGTAGCCCTTCTCGGGATGGCCGCGTCCGATCGGCGTGCGGACGGCTTCGACGATGACGACCTCGCGGCCCTGTTGTGCGCTCATGCCAAAAGGCTAAGGTACGCGACTGACTGGCGGGTCAATCCGGGGAGGAAACGTGGGAGAGAAGCTGGGAATCGCTGGCAGCGGCGCGATCGCGACCGGTCTGGCGGCCTGCGCGACGACGAGCGCAGGCCACCTCCTGTGGGCCCGCTCGGACGCCTCGGCGTCGCGCGCGACGAAGGCGATCGCGAAGGCCTGCGACAAGCTCGGCGAGGGCTATGACCCGGCCAACGTCACCGTCACGACCGACTTCGACGCGCTGGCCAACGCGACGTTCCTCGTCGAGGCGATCTCCGAGGACACCGCGCTGAAGAGCGAGCTGCTGGGCCGCCTCGGTCAGCTGGCCTCGGCCGACGCCGTCCTCAGCACGACGACCTCGTCGCTGTCGGTCTCCGAGCTGGCCGCGGCCTCCGGCCACGCCGAGCGGTTCGTCGGGCTGCATGTCTTCAACCCCGTGCCGCGCATGAAGCTCGTCGAGCTCGCCTATCCCGCCGCGGCATCGGATGCGACGCGCGAGCGCGCGGCGGCGCTGTGCGCGGACCTCGGCAAGGAGGCCGTCGAGGTGCCCGACCTGGCCGGCTTCGTCGTCAATCGCCTGCTGTTTCCCTACCTCTTCAGCGCCGTGGACTTCATGGAGCAGACCGGCCTGCCGCCGGCATCGATCGACACCTGCATGCAACTCGGCGCGGCGCACCCGATGGGTCCCATCGCGCTGCTGGACTACATCGGGCTGGACGTGTCGGTCGCGATCGGCGACGCGATCGGCGCCGCCGTGCCCGACTCGCTGCGCGCGCTGTGCGCCGAGGGCGCGCTGGGCCGCAAGGCCGGCCGCGGCCTGTACCCGCCGGAGTTCTACGCACGCTGAGGTAAGGCACGACGGGCCCGCCAGGAGCGGGCCCGTCATGTCTTTGGCTGCGGCGGACCCACCCCGGTCCACCGTGCCGGACCACCGCCTTCCCACGGGCGGCGGCATATGGCTTCCAACGCGACCCGGCGGCGGAACTTGCGTAAACGGCGTGGCATCGGGTGCGCTTCGCATCGCCATGTCGCCGCGATCACGTGGTCGAACGGCACGATGAGGGGTGGGTCTGTTCGTGTGCGGGCGCTCCGTCCGGGTTCGGCGTCGGGGGTGAGTCGGCTAGATCGCGCTATGCGCGAGTAAACCGACTCAC
This sequence comes from Solirubrobacteraceae bacterium, assembly GCA_030681525.1. GTDB lineage: Bacteria > Actinomycetota > Thermoleophilia > Solirubrobacterales > Solirubrobacteraceae > CADCVQ01. The sequence goes on along the minus strand of JAUXSD010000134.1, from coordinate 19,602 downwards.
CCCTCCTCGGGCGGGGCATCGTGACGCGCCCGGTCCGATATCCGTACCCGGCGCGTCACGACCACGCCGAACCCGGCGCGCACGCCGCCGCCAGGCAAACTCACCCGTCAGAGACGCAGTTCGCCGACGGCTACGCGAACGCGACGCGACAGCGCACCCACGCGCCTTACGCCGTCCCGGCCTCCTGCTCGGCGGCCGCGGCGGCGCGCCGCTCGCGGATGCGGACGGCCTCGATGCGGTTCTCGCGAACCGACTCGACGCGAATCGAGTAGCCGTTGGCGTTGACGGTGTCGCCGCGCTTGGGCAGCCGCCCGAGCTTGGCGAAGACGAAGCCGCCGATCGAGTTGTAGGCGTCGCTGTCGACCGGCAGGCCGAGGTCGTAGTCGGCGAGGTCGGTGATCGCGACGTGGCCGCGCACGTACCAGTCGCCGTTGGCGAGCCGGCGCACGTCGCCGCCGGCGGGGTCGGTCTCGTCGTCGATCTCGCCGACGATCTCCTCGATGATGTCCTCGACGGTGACGATGCCGGCGACGCGGCCGTACTCGTCGACGACGACCGACATCGTCGAGCGGTTGCGCTGCAGGTCGGCGAGCAGGTCGTCCAGCGGCTTGGTCTCGGGCACGATCGTCACCGGCTTGATCGCCGGCTCGATCGACGCCTCCGAGCCCTCGGCCATGAGGATCCGCGCCAGCGAGTTGGAGTGCACGACGCCCTTGACGCGGTCGGGGTTGTGGTCCTCGGTCACCGGCAGGCGGGTGTGACCGGTCGAGATGCACAGCCGCATCGCGGTGCCGACGTCCTCGGAGATGTCGACGGTGACGACCGCGGGGATCGGCGTCATGACCTGGCGCGCCTGCTGGTCGTGGAGATGGAAGACGCCGGTCAGCATGCCCGCCTCACCGGGGTCGAGGTGACCGCCGGCGTGCGCGTGGGCGATGATCGCGCGGACCTCCTCGGGGCTCGCGCCCTCCTCGAAGTCGTGGTCGCCCTTGATGCCGAGCGGGCGCAGCATCGCGCTCGAGGCCTTGTTGAGCAGGTGGATGAACGGCCGCATGACCGTGTTGAAGATGTTCAGCGGCCGCGCGATCCAGCGGGCGACCTGCTCGGCGTTGACGATCGCGTAGATCTTCGGCACCTGCTCACCGGCGGTGATGTGGCCGATCGTGACGAGGATGTAGGCGATCGCGATGGCGACCGGCGCCGCGACCGCGTGCGACAGGCTGCCGAGCGCCGGCTCGACGAGGTCGGCGATCGCCGGCTCGCCGAGGAAGCCGATGCCCAGCGAGGCGAGCGTGATGCCGAACTGGCAGGCCGACAGGTACTCGCTGAGGTCGTCGAGCTGCGCGACGACGAGCCGCGCCTTGCGGTCGCCCGCCTCGGCCAGCTCCTCGAGTTTGGCGCGCCGCGCGCGCACGAGCGCGAACTCGGCCGCGACGAAGAAGCCGTTCAGGAAGATCAGCACGATGACCGCGCTGAGCAGGAGCGCGATCAAGAGGGATGGTTGCGGCCGGGCCTAGGGTGCGGGCCGCGACTTCGAGGTCGTTCGTCGTTCATTGACGCTGCGTGGCCGAGAGTAGCAGCCGTCCGGGCGAACTTTCGCCCGGACCGCAGTCGGTGACGCTCAGATCAGGCCGTCGATCATCCCGGCGAGCGCGAAGTCGTTCTCGGTGATCCCGCCCGCCGAGTGCGTCGAGAGCGTGATGCGCACGTGCTTGTAGCCGTGCACGAGGATGTCGGGGTGATGGTTGGCGGCCTCCGCCGCCTCGGCCACCGCGTTGGCCAGCGCCATCGCCGCGGTGAAGCCGTCGCGCTCGATGTCGCGGAGGATGCTGTCGCCCTCGCGGCGCCACTGGCTGCTCGTCAGCCGCTCGTCGATCTCTGCATCGCTGAGTCGTGCCATACCCTGTCCTTTCGTGCGGATCGTGAGCCTCGTGCCCCACGCTACCGAGCTGCTCTTCGCCCTCGGCCTCGGTGACGACGTCGTCGGCGTCACGCACGAATGCGACTACCCCGCCGCGGCCCAGGACCTGCCTGCGGTTACCCGCGACGTGCTCGAGCCGGGCCTGTCGCCGGCCGAGATCGACGCCGCGGTGCGCGACCGCACGGCGGCGGGCGATTCGATCTACGAGCTCGACGAGGAGCTCGTGCGCGAGCTCGAGCCCGATCTCGTCGTCACGCAGGCGCTCTGCCACGTCTGCGCGGTCTCGGTCGACGAGGTGCACGCGCTCGCGCAGACGCTGCCGGGCCCGCCGCGCGTCATCGCGCTCGATCCCACGACCTACGGCGAGACCGTCGGCGACGTGCGCACGATCGCCCAGGCGACCGACGCCAAGGACGCGGCGCTGGACCTCATCGCCCGCACCGCGCGGCGCGCGGACGTCGTGCGGCTCGCCGTGCGCGGCGCCCCGCGCCCGCGCGTCGCCGCGCTGGAGTGGATGGATCCCGTCTTCGTCGCGGGCCACTGGACGCCGCAGCTCATCGAGATGGCCGGCGGTGACGACGTGCTCGGCTTCGCGGGCGAGCCGTCGCGCCAGGCGACGTGGGAGGAGGTCTCCGCGGCGCAGCCGGAGATCGTGATCGTCATGCCCTGCGGCTACGACGCCGCCCGTGCGCTCGTCGAGGCCGAGGACTTCGCCGACCGGCTGCGCACACTGGGCGCCGACCAGGTCGTCGCGGTCAACGCGTCGGCGTTCTTCTCGCGGCCCGGGCCGCGACTCATCGACGGCCTCGAGCTGCTCGCCCACATCCTGCACCCCGACCGGGTGCCAGAGGCGCCCGCCGAGGCGCTGCCGGTCGAGCTGGGGCAGCCCTGAGCGCAGGGCCGCGCACCGTCCTGTACCTGCACTCGTCGGCGGGGCGCTACGGCGCCGACCGCCAGCTTGCGCTGCTCGCGTCCGGTCTGGATCCTGCCCGCTACCGCCCGCTCGTCGTGCTGGCGATGGACGGCGAGCTGCGCGAGGACCTCGCGGCGGCCGGCGTCGAGGTGGTCGTCCGGCCGCTGGCGGTGATGCGCCGCGCGTCGATGTCGCCGGCCGGCCTGCTGCGGATCGGGGCGGCGCTGGCGCGCGACGCGGGCGGGCTGGCGCGGCTGGCCCGGGCGCGCGACGCCGCGCTCGTACACACGAACACCTCCGTGACGCTCGGCGGCAGCGCCGCCGGACGCGTGGCGCGGATCCCCCACGTCTGGCACCTGCGCGAGATCTACACGGGCTTCGAGCGCTACTGGCCGGCCTACCGGCGACTGCTGCTCAGCGCCGACGCCCTGCCGTGCGTCTCGCAGGCCACGCGCGCCCAGCTCGGCGACACCGCGAAGGCCAGCGTGCTGCACGACGGCCTTCCGCTCGTGCCGGCCCGTGCCGAGCGCGGCGCGGCCCGCGCGGCGCTCGACCTGCCGGCCGACGCCTTCGTCGTGGCGATCCTCGGGCGGATCTCCTCCTGGAAGGGCCAGGACGTCCTGATCCGCGCGCTCGCGGCGATCGGCGACGGCGAGACGATCGCGCTCGTCGCCGGCGATCCCTGGCAGGGCGAGGAAGCGCGCCTGCGCGATCTGCGCGACCTCGCCGCCCAGCTCGGTGTCGCCGATCGCGTGCGCTTCGCGGGCTTTCGGACCGACGTCGAGAACGTCTACGGCGCGGCCGACGTCGTCGCGGTCCCCTCCACGCAGCCCGACCCGTTTCCCAACGCCGCTCTGGAGGCCGCCGCGGCCGGCTGCTGCGTCGTCGCCGCCAACCACGGCGGGCTGCCCGAGATGCTCGAGGACGGCGTGACCGGGCGGCTCGTCACGCCGGGCGACCCGGCCGCGCTCGCCAGCGCGCTCGCCGCGCTGCGCCGTGACCCGGCGGCGCGCGAACGGCTCGGCGGCGCCGCCGCCACGACGACCCGCGCGCGCTTCTCCCCCGCGCGCCTGCTGGAGCGCACGCAGGCGCTCTACGACGGTCTGCTGACGGGCCGTTAGCGCGCGCCGAGCCGGTACGACGCGGCGAGCCGCTCGACGGCGGTCACGTACGCGTCCGAGCGGTTGTACGTGCGCAGCGCGCGGCGCCAGTCCTGCGGCGCGCCCGACGCGCGCAGGTAGCTCGCCATCGCGGCGATCGCATCGGCGGGATCGTGCGGATCGCGTGTCCCGTCGCCGTCGCCGTCGACGCCGAAGCGCTCCCATGTGGCGGCCAGGAACTGCGCCGGCCCGCTCGCGCCGTGAAGATTGGCGCCCGACGTCACGCCCGCCTCGCGCGACTGCCCGTGTCGCGACTCGATCGCGCCGATCGCCGCCAGGCGCGACCAGTCCAGGCCGTAGCGGCTCGCGGTCTGACGGTAGAGCGTGAAGTAGTCCGCCGGGATCTGCAGGCGCTGGGCCAGCGCGTCGAAGACGACCGGCACCTGCACGCCGGCCCCCGTCGGGCTCGCCGTGGCCACGCCACCGTCGCCGGCCCGGTTGCCGCCCGGCGAGACGAGGATCCCGCCGACGATCGCCGCGGAGCCGATCGTGCACGCGATGGCGAACGTGCGGCGCGGGCTGCGACGCATGCGCGGACCGGCGGCGACCGTCGCGCCCGGATCGCCCGCGAGCGCCTCGGCGCGCGCGGTGGCGTCGTGCGCTGCGGCCTCGGCGCGCGCGGCGGCCTGGCGCGCGTCGTCGCGCTCGGCCTGCAGCGAGGCGGCGGCGGCGCGCGCCTCGACGAGTTGCGCCCGGGTGGTGCGCAGCTGATGCCGGAGCGCGTCGGCGTCGGCGCCGGCGCCGGCGCCGCCAGCCGTGACGGATACGGCCCCCGCCGGCAGCGGCAGCGATGCGGGCGCGCGCACGAGGGGCGGCGGCAGCGGCAGCGAGCGGCCGCCCAGCTCGAGCGCCAGCGGCTCGGCGCGGCGGGTGACCGCGAAGCCCAGCGTCAGCTCCGCCGCGCCGGCGTCAGGCGCTGCGGGCAGCGCCCGTTGACGGCGCTCGCGGGTCCCGTCGATGCGGACCACGAGCTGCGCGTCCGCGGCGTGCTCGGGCGCGATGTCGCCGGCCAGCGTCAGCGTCACGCGAACGAGCGCCGACCGAGCCCCCACTTCGACGCGCTCGCAGCCGGTCACGCGGCTCTCGCGGTCCGCGGTGAGTGGATCGGGTTGGGGTGATGACGCGCGCACGAAAGAGCGCGTTTGTACTGCAAATCGGCACGATCACAGCATTCTGCAAGATGCCGTGCAGCGGCAGGAGGTCGCCCGCGGACCGCGTCAGAGCGCGGTGGCGCGCGAGGCGACCGCGACGCAGCCGATGGCCAGCACGACGGCCAGCGCGACGCAGAGCCCGAGCACGGGCGTCATGGAGATTCGCCGGCGATCGGCGATCTCGAACATGAAGTAGCCGACGATCCCGCCCGCGACGAGACCGCCGATGTGGCCGCCGATCGAGATGTTCGGGATGAGGAACGTGATGCCGAGGTTCAGCAGCAGGGTGACGCCCAGGCCCGACTGCATGAAGTCGATGCCGCGCGCGCGCATCGCGAGGATCGCCGCGCCCATGAGGCCGAACACCGCGCCGGACGCCCCCACCGTGACGGCGTCCGGCGAGATCAGCAGCGCGCCGAACGAACCGCCGAGCAGCGAGACCACGTAGATCGCCCCGAAGCGCAGCTTGCCGATCTCGGGCTCCATCAGGGTCCCGAGGAAGTACAGGAAGTACATGTTGAAGGCGAGATGCAGGAGGCCCGCGTGCAGGAACCCGGAGCTCACGATCCGCCACCACTCGCCATCGGCCACGTAGGGGCCGAAGAGAAAGCCGTTGGAGTAGACCGTGCCGCCGCGGCCGTCGAGGCCGCCACCACCCAGAGACATCGCGAGGAACGCGATGACGTTGATCGCCATGAGAACGTACGTCAGCTGCGGGTCGCGGCGGATCGTCGCCGCGGTCCGGACCTTCGTCTTCTGGCGCGAGCACTCCGGGCAGCGCATCCCGACCGGCGTCGGCGTCATGCAGTCCGGGCAGATCGGCCGCCCGCAGGACGAGCACGAGACGCCGGTCTCGCGATCGCGATGGCGATAACAGGTCGTTGCGGTCGATGCTTCCACGGGTGATTGACGCTACCAGCCGCGCACCGGCGGCCCGGCCGAGCCGGGCCGGGGCTAGGACATGCGCGCGGCGATGATCGGCTGGCGCGTGGGGACCTCGCTGCCGCCGAGCGGCTCGTGGGTCACGAGGACCTGCTTGACGCCCTCGAGGTTCCCGGGCACGTCGACCGACGCGCGCCCCTTGCGGACGGAGAAGAGCGCCTCGGTCGGCTCGGGCGCCGTGCCGTTGTCGCGGTCCAGCCAGACCTGGTAGATGCGCCCGGGCGGCGGAGCCGGCAGCCCCGCGACGACGAGCTTCGCGTTGTCTGCGGTCACGCGCATCTGGCACGAGGCGCCACCGGGCGCCTGCGCGCACGCGATCGACTTCGCCGGGTCGTCGCCCGCGCCACCGCCGACGAGCAGCGCCCCGCCGCCGATCCCGAGAGCGAGCAGCGAGGCGGCCAGCACCGCCGCGGGCCACGGGCGCAGCCACTGCAGGCTCAGGCCCCGCGACGGGGCGCGGCGGATCGGCCGGTCGGCCATCGCGCCGGTCGCGTTGAGCAGTTCGGCCTCGGCCTGCACGACGGACATGACGCGCGAGCGGATCTCCGGCGGTGCGCTGAGCTGCGGGACGCCGCTGAGCAGCGCGTCCGCGACGAAGCCGAGCTCGTCGATCTTCGCCGCGCAGGCGGCGCAGCCCGCCACGTGGGCGGCGTAGCCCTCCCATTCGCCGTCGGGGATCGCCCGCAGGACGTAGCTCGCGGCGTCGTCGATCCGAGGGCAGGTCTCGATGGTCATGGCATCACCTCGCGCAGCCCGCCGAGCTGGGCGCGCATCTTCTCCAGGCCGAGTCGCATCCGGCCCTTCACCGTTCCGATCGGCGTGTCGATCATCGTCGCAATCTCGCTCTGTGTAAAGCCGCCGAAGTAGGCGAGCTCGATCACCCGCGACTGCTCGACGGGCAGCGTCGTGAGCGCCTGGCGGATCTCCGCGGACTCCGCGAGCCGACCGACCTCGATGTCGGTGCGCTCGCGGGCCTCGAAGCGCTCCTCGATGCCCTCGTCGCTGGCGCGGCGGCGGTCGTGGACCACCGAGCGGCGCAGCGAGTCGATCGCCCGGTTGTGGACGATTCCCAGCACCCAGGTGCGCACGGAGCCGCGCGTGCGGTCATAGCGCGCGCCGCTGCGCCAGAGCGACAGGAAGGACTCCTGCACGACGTCCTCGGCCGCGGAGCGTGTGCCGCACATCCGGTAGGCCAGCGAGAAGGCCGCGCTGGAGTGGCGCTCGTAGACGACCTCGAACGCCTGGGCGTCGCCGCGGCGGACGAGCTGCATGAGGTCCTCGTCGGCGAGGTCGCGCAGCTCCGTGGGGCTGTGCTCGGCGTTCGTGCGCAGGCGTGACATGTGCCGGGTCCTACGACGGACCGGTGCGCGCGGATCAGTCGCGGCGCGCGAGCTTGCGCGCCTCGCCGGCGGCCGCGCGCAGCGTGCGCTGCGCGAGGTCCAGCGGGTTGCGCGACTGCGCGGCGCGGCGGCGCTGCTGCTGGCGCACGCGCAGGACGACGAGCGCGGTGCCGGCCGATGCGCCGACGACGGCCGCCGCAGCCGGACGCACCCAGTTGCGCGGGTCGCGCATCGCCGACAGCTCCCAGCCCTCGAGCTCGTCGACGGCGGCGTCGGTCAGCTCCTGCAGCGTCGTCTCGACGCGCACCTGCAGCGACTCGGGCGGGTCGACCGGCGCCAGCGCCATGCGCAGCATCTGCTCGAAGTCCATGTTGGCGGCGTCGGGGCTCATGCCGGCGTCACGATCCCTTCGAGCTGCTTGATCGCGCGGTGCAGGAGGACTTTCGTCGCGCCGTCGGTCTTGCCCATCGCGCGTGCGATCTCGCGGTTGTCCATGCCGAGCGCGAAGCGCATGATGAGCGCATCGCGGCGCTCGTCGGGCAGCTTCTGGATGCCCGCGATGATCCGCGCGAGCTCATCGCGTCCCTCGACGAGGTCCTCGGTGGTGTGCATCGCGCTGAGCATCGTCGTGTCGTCCAATGGTGTCTGAGGACGGCGCGAGCGGTCGCGGTAGAGGTTCGCGGCGAGGTTGTGGGCGATGCGGATCAGCCACGGTCGCAGCGGCCGGCCGTCGGACTCCGCCTGCGCGCGCTCGAAGTGGCGGTAGGCCTGCAGGAAGGTCTGCTCCGTGAGGTCCTCGGCGTCGTGGTGGTTGCCGACCCGGTAGTACGCGTAGCTGTAGACGTCGCGCAGGTGCGCCCGGTACAGCTCCGTGAAGTCGGCGTCCAGGCGCGCCTTGTCCGGTCGGTCCACAACGCATGAGGCTACCCCGGGCCGGCGCCCCGGTCCGTGGCGCCCGACGCGGCCGTGGCGAGCGGCGCGGCCGTCGTGCCCGAGCGCCGGAAGCGCCCACCGGACGCCGTCACCGCGGCGGTGAACTCGTCGGCGTCGATGCGGCCGTCCACGAGCGCGGCGAGGCGGTCGAGCGTCGGCGAGGGCACGCCCTCGCGGCGCATCGTCTTGGCCAGCAGGCCGACGCCGTCGAGCGCCTCGCTGGACTGGCCAAGCTCGTCGCCGATGGTCGCGGCCGGCACGCCCTGGCCGAGCAGCTCGCCGGCGCGGCGGTTGCGGCTGCCCTCCGCGACGACGGTCGCAACGAGGTCGCCCGCGCCGGCCAGCCCCGCGAACGTCTCCTCGTGGCCGCCGCGGCTGCGCGCGAACGCGTCGACCTCGGCGAAGACCCGGCCGGCCGCGGCGCCCGCGGCGTTCGGCCCGCTCACCCCGGCCACGGCGGCCGCCAGCGCGGCGGCGTTCTTCGCCGTGCCGGCCAGCTCGACGCCGGCGACGTCGGTCGTCGTGTCCGCCCCGAAGCCCGCGTCCTTGAACACGCGCGCGAGCTGCGCGGCGAAGATCGGGTCCTTGCAGCCGATCACCAGCGAGGCGCCGCAGTGCAGCGCGTCGGCCGCGTGGCCGGGTCCGCCGACGCACGCCACCGCGCGGGCGCTGGCGCGCTCGGCGACGTAGTCGCTGGGCAGCATCCCGTTGGGGGCGATGAGCCCCTTGCAGAGCACGGCGACGCCGGTGCCGGCGTGGATCGCGTTGGCGTGTGCGCCGACGGCGGCCGGCAGCGCGGCGGCCGGGACGGCGAAGCAGACGACGTCGGCGCGATCGAGCGCCAGGCGGCTGGCCTTCGTGACGCGCACGCCGTCGGGCAGCCGGACGCTGGGCAGGTAGTGGTGGTTGACGCGCGAGCGCTCGAGCGCCAGCGCCTGGGCCTCCGTGCGGCAGCCGAGCTCGACCTCCAGGCCGGCGCGCGCGAACGCGACGGCCAGGCCGGTGCCCCAGGAGCCGGCGCCGATGATCGCCGCACGGCGCAGCGCGGGCGTGCCGCCCAGCCACTCCCACTGCAGCTCGACGCACGGCCAGATGCGCTCGGTCACCGCGCGGGCCAGCGCGGGCGAGGGCTCGTCGACCTTGGGGAAGCGCAGCGGCCGGCCGGCGCGGATGCGGACCTTGTGCGGGCGGATGCGCCAGCCGCGGCGGATCGCCTCGGTGCCGATCAGCGCCATCGGCACGACCGGCGCGCCGGTCTCGAGCGCGAGGCGACCGACGCCGCGCTTGGGCTGGCCGAGCGCGCCGGGCCGCGTCCGGGTGCCCTCGGGGAAGATCACGACGACGTCGCCGCGCTCGAGGATCCGGCGCGCGGCGCCCATCGCGTCGCGGTCGCCGTTGCCCCGGTCGACGGGAAACGCGCCGAGCGAGCTGAGCAGCCACGCCGTCAGCCGGTGGTGGAAGAGCTCGGTCTTCGCGACGTAGTAGACCGGCCGGCGCAGCATCATGCCGATCACCCACGGGTCCATGAACGAGCGGTGGTTGGCGGCGACGATGAGCTGCCCGTCCCTGGGAACGTGCTCCATCCCGATGCGCTTCATGCGGAAGTACACGCAAAAGAACGGCTGCAGGACGGCGCGTGCGAGCCAGTAGATGACGGGATTGACTCCGCGGCCCTGGGCACGCGCCAACAGTCGGCTTCGATCCATGCCACGGGATACCCGCGGTGCAGATGGGCGTTACAGTCAGCGAGAGCCATGGTGATCGATCGCGCCAAGACCGTTCGCGGAGCCTTCGCCGGCGCGGTGGCCGCCGCGGTCTGGCTCGCGCAGCAGCCGCTCGACAAGCCGATCTTCGGCGTCGACTACGACGACAGCGAACTGCTCGGCAAGGCCTTCACGCGCGGGCGCTCGTGGCCGGTGGTCGGCGCGGCGATCCACCTCGCCAACGGCGCGGCGATGGGTGCCGCGTACACGAACGTCGCGCCGCGGCTGCCGCTGCCGTCGTGGAGCCGCGGCCCACTGGTGGCGCTGGCCGAGCACCTCGCGACCTGGCCGCTGACGATCGCCGTCGACCGCGTCCACCCCGCGCGCGGCGAGATGCCGCGCCTGGCGGGCAGCTCTCGCGCGTTCGCCCAGGCGACCTGGCGCCACCTCGTCTTTGGCGTCGTCCTCGGCGAGCTCGAGCGGCGCCTCAACGCGCCGCCCGACCCCGACGTCCCGAGGTTCGAGCACACGCTCTCGAGCAACGGGCACGGGAAGCTCGAGCACGCCGGCATCCCCGGCTGAGCCGGTCCACCGAGCGGGCTAATCGCGCTGCGGCGTGGTCGTGCCGGCGTTCAACCGCATCTGAAGAGAGCGTCACGTACTCTCGGCGAGATCGTCTCGACCAGGGCCGGCGTCTATGGCACCTTTCCCCGCATGGAGGGGTAAACGTGCCAACGCGGGTGGATCCGGCTCCGCCCGGCGATCCTTGGCGTCTTCGGGGCGCCCAGACGGCCCAAATTCGCCACGCCCCCTGAAGCCTGACCGCTCGCCAACGCGCAGGTCAGTCCGCCCGCCGATGCTCCGGCACCAGGCGCGGCCGTCGCGGGTTCTCCCTAGGGTTGCGGGCGTGCTTGCGCGGGGAGCGGTCATCGCAGTGCTGGCGTGCGCGTGCGCGCTCGCGGCGCTGGCGGCCATCGCATCCCCGGCCTCCGCGCGCGACGCGGTCGTCACCTCCTTCGACGGCACCCGGATCGCGGTCCACTTCTACGGCCCGACGACACCGCCGCCGGGCGGCGTCGCGCCGACCGTGCTCGTCGGCTCGCCGTATCCGAGCCCGGGCGAGACGCGCGCCGACCAGGACGTCGGCGACCGCATCGGCCTGGCCACACTGCGGGGGGCGGGGTACAACGTGCTGACCTGGGACCCGCGCGGGATCGGCGCGTCGGCCGGCAGCATCATGTTCGACTCGCCCGCGGTCGAGGGCCGCGACGTGCGCGCGATCATCGACTTCGTCGCCGCCCAGCCGGAGGCCCAGCTCGACGGACCGGGCGACCCGCGCGTCGGCATGAGCGGGACGAGCTACGGCGCGACGATCCAGTACATCGCGGCCGCGCTCGATGCCCGCGTCGACGCGATCGTCCCCGACATCGGCTGGGAGTCGCTCACGACGGCGCTGCGCCGCGGCGGCGCGGTCAAGACCGGCTGGCTGGCCGGGCTGTGCGGCCTGGACACGGTGCCCGGCGCCGTCGACGGCAAGGCGGAGCCCGCCGACGTCAAGCCCGCCACCGCCGCCGACGCGCTCAAGACGGCGTGCCTGGAAGGGGTCCGCGGCCGGCTCTCCAAGGACAGCCGCAAGTGGCTGGCCGACCACGGCCCCGGCGCGCTGATCGGCAGCATCCGCGCGCCGGCGCTCATCATGCAGGGCACCACCGACACGCTCTTTCCGCTCGACCAGGCCAGCGAGGTGTTCGCGACGCTGCGCCGCAACGGCGTCCCGGCGCAGATGCTGTGGTACTGCGGCGGGCACGTCGCCTGCACGTCGGACCCGGGCGACCCGCGCACGCTTGCGCGCGCGGGGCTGGCCTGGCTGCAGCGCTGGCTGCGCCGCGATCCGACGATCGACACCGGGGCGCCGTTTCAGTGGCTCGCCGACGACGGCGTCTGGCGCTCCGGCCCCGACTTCCCGCTGGCCTCGCTCGGCGCGCTCGACGCGGTCGGCTCGGGCTCGCTGAAGATCGCGGCGAAGGACAGCCCGCTGCGCGGCCTCGGCCGCGCCTCCACCCCGGCCCGCAACGCCGTCGACGTGCGCTTCCCGGCGCCGTCCGCCGAGGCGGACCTCGTCGGCAACCCGCGCGTGCGGCTCGTCTACCGAGGCCGCGCCAAGCCGACCCGCACGTTCCTCTACGCCCAGCTCGTCGACGACGAGCGCGACCGCGTCCTCGGCGGTCTCGTGACCCCGCTGCCGGTGATCCTCGACGGCCGCCAGCGGACGGTCGAGCGCCCGCTGGAGGCGATCGCCGAGCACGGCGGGCCCGCCTCGCTGTACCGGCTGCAGATCATGCCGGGCGCGGCGACGTACGAGCTGCAGCGCTCGAAGGGCCGGGTCAGCATCTACGGCGCGTACGGCGCGCTGCCGCTCGTCGACGCGACGCGCTCGGGCTACGGCGCGGTGCGGCGCACGCCGACCCGACCGCGGGTCACCGTGACATCGCGCCGCTCGCGGCGCGACGGACGCGACGCGCGCGTCAGCCTGCGCGTGCGCCTGCCGGTGCGCCCGTGCGCGGGCAGCATCACGTTCGTGGTCCGCACGACGCAGCGCCCGCACGTCTTCCACGAGCAGTTGACGCCGCGGCCGTGCCGGGCGGCGCGCAAGGTCACGCTGCGCGCGCGGCGGGGCAGCCGCCTGCGGGTCACCGCGACGTTCAACGGCAGCCCCGAGCTGAAAGCCCGCGAGTCGCGTACGCTCTCGCGCCGAGCGCGATGAGAGCGGCCGGGGCCATCACGCACCGCGTGCGGTAGCCGTCAGCGGCCGATCCGCTTGATCGCCGCCGCGATGACGCTCGCGGCGATCGCCGTGCCGGACACGTTGAGGTGGATCCCGTCGGCCGTGCGCACGCGGATGTAGCGGCCGCGGTAGCGGATCACGTCGGCGTAGCCGCCGGGCGTGAACAGCGAGTCCATCCGCAGGACGCTGACGTACTTCATGCCCGCGGCGGCGCGGACGATCGCCCCGTTGACGGCGGTCATCGTGGCCGTCAGCGGGCCGCCGCGCGGCAGCGGGAGCGTGAGCCACAGGACGCGGCCCTCGCCCTTGCGACGGTAGGTGACCATCATCGCGCGCAGGCGGCGCACGTACTCGGCGAGCCAGGGCTCGTCGCAGCAGACGACGTTCGTGCCGCCGGGGGTCGTCATGTCGAAGCCCTCGTTGACGCCGAGCGACATCACGGTGAAGCGCGGCTTGTAACGCTTGACCTGCGCCCGGGCCATCGCCAGCCAGTCGGACTTGCTGATCCCCGTGCCGACGCGGATGTCGCTGCGCACGGTGCCCGCGTCGCCGAGCTCGTCGGCGAGGAAGTTGTCGATGCCCTGCATCGTCGAGTCGCCGGTCGTCAGCACGACCGGCGGCGCCTTGGGCGCGGCGCCTCCGCCGACCGTGACGGTGCGGCGCACGCGGTGGCGGTCGACGCGCAGCTCGATGCGCCAGCGCCCCGCCATCCGGGCACGGAAGCGGCGCGTGCGGATCGTGACGGCCTTCCGGAAGCCGATGACCGAGCAGACCTTGTCGCCGCGCGGCGGCGCGATGCACAGGCGCGGCTTGAAGTCGCCGATCCCCCAGCGGTCGACGACCCGCACGCGGGCGACCCGGCCCTCCGCCGCCCGGCGCGGGACGCGCAGCTCGAAGCGGGTCGCGCACGAGCCGGTGCGCACGGCGTAGGCGCCGGCGACGAGCGTGCCGTCGGGCAGCATCGCGCGGGCGACGAAGCTGCGCGACGCGCGCGCGCAGTCCCAGGTGGTCGCCTCGAGCAGCTCGGTGCCCTGGTCGGGCGGTGCGGCCAGCCTGCCCAGCGGACGCAGCCTGTCGTCGACGCACTCGAAGAACTCGACGCTCGTGCCCTGCGCGCCGAAGAAGACGAGGTTGATGACGCCCGGCCGGGTGGCGTCGGCGGCGAGGAAGTTCGTGATCGGCCCGACGTTGCAGCCGCTCGCCGGCAGCGGCGGCAGCGACGGAGCCTGGGCGCCTGCGGGCGTGGCGAGCAGCGCGGCGAGGAGCGCCGCGAGCGCGAAGCACCGCCACGGCGAGACACCGGTCACGCCGACGATGGTAGCCGCGCGCGGCGGCAGATTCGCCGGGTGCCGGCGGCCTGGCGCGCCGGGTCGGCTCAGTGGACGGCCGCGCTCGCCGCGCCGGCCCCCGTGAGCTCGAACACGCAGAAGTCGCGGCCGATGACCGGCGCGGAGACGTTGTAGACCGGCACCTCGCCGATCGCCCCCGCGAACGTGCCGGCGTGGGCATGGCCGTGCAGCACGATGTGCGGCCGGTGCTCGGCGATCGGCGCCGCGAGCCGTTCGCTGCCGAGCATCATCCAGATCTCCGGCGGCTCGCCCTCCAGCGTCGTCGCGATCGGCGCGTAGTGCAGCAGCACGATGCGCAGCGCGCACAGCGCGATCTCGCGCAGCGAGCGGTCGAGCGCCTCGACGTCGGCCGAGGTGTCGTCGTAGATCGCGCGCAGCTGCGGCTCGCCGAAGTCCGGGATCCGGTAGCCGTCGAAACCCCCGACGAAGCCCTTGAGCCCCGCGACGCCGACCTCGATCCCGCCGATCCCGACGATCTCGTGGTCGCGCTCGAGCACGACGATCCGCGCCTCGCGCAGCACCGCGACGACCTCGTCGGCGCGGTTTGAGTGCCAGTCGTGGTTGCCCAGGACGGTGAGGACGGGCGTGTCGAGCCCGCGGCAGGCATCGGCGAGGATCAGCGCCTGCTCGGGCTCGCCGTGGGTCGTCAGGTCGCCGGCGAGCAGGATCAGGTCGATGTCGCCGGCGACCGCCGCGAACGCGGCGGCGATCTCGTCGCGCTGGGACTCGCGGCAGTGCACGTCGCCGACGGCGGCGATCCGGACGGGCCGCGACGGCTGGTCGGCGAGCGTCATCTCGACCCGTGCTTTCCCCGTCGGGCACGGCGGGTAACAGCGTGGCCGATGATGCCCGACGACGAAGAGCGCTTCGGCCCGATCCTCGCGACGCTGCGCCGCACGGTCGCGTTGCTGCGCGATGCCGGGATCCCGTTCGTCGTCGGCGGCAGCCTCGCCGCCTGGGCGCGCGGCGGCCCCGAGGTGACCAGCGACCTCGACATCATGCTGCGCCCGTCCGACGCCGAGCGCGCGCAAGAGGTGCTCGTCGAGGCCGGCATGAGGCCCGAGCGCCCGCCCGAGGAGTGGCTGCTGAAGGCGTGGGACGGCGACGTGCTCGTCGATCTCATCTTCGAGACCGTCGAGGGTGAGGTGACCGATGACGTCATCGCGCGTGGTGAGGACCTCACCGTGATGTCGATGGCGATGAACGTCATGGGCCTGGAGGACATGTTCGCCCTGCGGCTGCAGACGCTCAACGAGCATCACCTCGAATACGCCGGCCTGCTGAAGATGGCGCGCGCGCTGCGCGAGCAGGTCGACTGGGATGCCGTGCGCGAGCGCGTGCGTCACACGCCGTACGGGATGGCGTTCTTCACGATCCTCGAGGGGCTCGAGGTCCTGCCGCCGACGCGGACCGGCAGCGACGCCGGTAACGGCGACCGGGTCGCGGTGCGGCCGGTCGAGGGGCCGCAGTCGGGCGCCGCCCTCGGCCCCGATTCCGAGGCCGCCGAGCACTGAGCGCGCTCAAGCTCGCGGCGGCGCAGCCCGATAGAAGGGCAGTGCCGACGACGCTGCTCGCCCCTTCGCTCGTCCTCGACGACGAGGGCCTCGTCGTCGACGCCAACGACCTCGCGCTCGGGCTGTTGCGCCAGCCGAAGGCGACGCTCGTGGGGCGCCCGTTCGGTGAGGTCGTCGAGGGCTCGCGACCCGACGGCACCCCGATCCGCCTGAAGACCCTGCGCTCGCAGCAGATCGACGGCACCACGCTGTGCCTGCTGCGCGAGGTGCGCGGCGACGAGCTCGTCGACGACCTCGGCTCGTACTTCGACACGGCGTTCGACCACGCGCCGATCGGCATGGCGATCCTCGGCGCCGACGGCCGCTACGTGCGCGTCAACGACGCGCTGTGCGCCATGCTCGGCCGCGAGCGGGAGATGCTCCTGGGCACGCGCGACAACGAGATCACGCACCCCGACGACCGTGCTCGCGACGTCGAGCTGGCGTGGCGGATCCTGCGCGGCGAGCTCGACTCCGTCCAGCTCGAGAAGCGCTTCGTGCGGCCCGACGGAGCAGCCGTCTGGGTCATCTCGAACATGACCTACCTGCGCGACGACGAGGGAACCGGCATCGCCTGGGTCGGCCAGTGGCAGGACGTCACCGCGCTGCGGACGGTCGAGCACGAGCTGCGCCGCGAGCGCGACCTGTCGTCGGCGATGCTCGCCGCGATGCACGAGGGCTTCTGCCTCATCGACGACGACACCGTCGTGCAGGTCAACGACGCGATGTGCGCGCTCGTCGGCTGGTCGCGCGAGGAGATCGTCGGACGCAGGTGGCCGTACCCGTGGGTGCCCGAGGACCAGATCGAACACCAGGGCCGCAGCCGCGCCCGCTGGTACGAAGCGCGCTACGGCGAGTCCGAGGGCTTCGTCCTGCGCCGCAAGGACGGCCGGCGCTTCGACGCGTCGGTCACGGCGGCGCTGGCCACCGGGCCCGACGGCGAGTCGCTGGGCTACGTCGTGACCGTCCGCGACATCTCCGAGAGCAAGCGCCACGAGGCCGAGCTCGCGCGGCTGGCGACGCACGACACGCTGACCGGTCTGCTCAACCATCACCGCTTCCGCGAGCGGCTCGACGAGGAGATCGCGCGCGGGCGCCGTCACGGCAGCCCGCTCAGCCTGGCGATCCTCGACCTCGACCACTTCAAGCAGATCAACGACACCTGCGGTCACCCGGCCGGCGACCGCGTCCTCGCCGAGGTGGGCGCGCGCTTCCGGGCGCTGACGCGCGTCGGCGAGGAGATCGCCCGCGTCGGCGGCGAGGAGTTCGCCTGGATCCTGCCCGCCACGGGCGGCGCCGGCGCCTACGCGGCGGCTGAGCGCGCGCGCCAGGCGATCGAGCGCGAGCCCTTCGACGGCGTCGGCCACCTCACGGTCAGCATCGGCGTCTGCGAGGCCGCCGCGGACGCCGACGCCGACGAGCTCTACCGCCTCGCCGACGTCGCGCTGTACTGGGCCAAGGACCACGGGCGCAACATCGTCTTTCGCTACACCTCCGAGACCGCCGCGCGCCTGGCCGGCAAGTCGCGGTCGCACAACAACACCGCTGCCGAGCATCGGCTGCGCCTGCGCGCGCTGCACGCGATCGCGCGGATGGTCGAGGAGGGCCACCCCACCTCGCACGGCCACGCCGAGCGGGTCGCCGACCTGGCCGCGGCGCTGGCCGAGCGCCTGGACTGGGCGGCGGTCGACGTCAGCGCGCTGCGCGAGGCGGCGATCCTGCACGACATCGGCAAGATCATCGTGCCCAAGTCGGTACTGCTCAAGCCCGGCCGCTTCACAGCGGAGGAATGGGCGCAGATGCGCACGCACCCGGTCGTCGGCAACGACATGGTCGAGGACGTCCTGTCGGACCTGCAGCGGGCGTGGGTGCGCGGCCACCACGAGCGCTGGGACGGCGACGGCTATCCCGACGGCCTGGCGGGCGACGCGATCTCGCAGGGCGCGCGCATCCTCGCGGTGGCCGATTCCTGGGACGTCATGACCAGCGCGCGCGTCTACAGCGCCGCGCTGACGCTCGACGAGGCGATCGCGGAGGTCGGGCGCGAGGCCGGCCGGCAGTTCGACCCGCGGGTGGCGGACGTCCTGCTCGCGCTGGTCGCCGACGAGGTCCGGGCGACACCAGGGGAGTAGGCTCGTCGGTATGGACGACGATGCGATTCGCGAGTTGGTGATCCGCCTTTCACGCTCCGACGGGCGCGGCGGCCACACGATCGAGCGCGCGACGCTGCGCGCGGAGGGCACCCACCTGACCGAGATCGTCAAGTGGATCGAGGCCCACGGCGGCGTCGCCGAGGCGCCCGCCGCGGCACCCCGCTCGTCGGGCGGCCTGCACGGCGGGCTGCGCGGCAACAGCGCCACCGCGGTGCCGGGCGTGGCCCGGTACGTGCTGCCCGCCGGCACGCTGAGCTAGCGCGACACCGCGTGCTCGAACACTCGTTGGGTCCTGCGTGGGAGTTCCGGCGCCCGGGTAGCTTCACGCCGTGAGCATCGGCGGCATCGTCTATCTGGTCCTCGGCCTGCTCGTGGCCGCGTCGCAGAACTACTTCGATCACCTGAGCACGCTCGGTCGCCTGTTGTCGGCGATCATCGCGGTCATCATCTGGCCGCTGCTGCTGTTCGGGATCGACGTACGCATCAGCTAGGGCCATAGTGGGTCTGGTCCGACCCACCAGGAGATCGATCATGCGCCAGCCCCCCAAGCTCTGTCTCGCCTTCCTCCTCGCCGCCGCGTTCGCCGTCGGCTGCGGCGACGACGACGAACCGTCCAACGGCGGCGGCAGCGCATCCGAGCAGGCCGAGCAGGCGCAGAAGGGCGAGAAGGCCGACGGCTCGGAGGCGGCCGCCAAGCCGAAGAAGAAGAGCGCCCGCGCCGAGATGGTCGCGTGCATCGAGGACGAGGGCTTCGAGGTGTCGCACGAGGGCGACGACGAGGAGAAGGCGACGAACTACACGGTCGAGGCGGGCGGCAAGAAGAAGGCCGAGATCATCATCCACTCCAACAAGAACGACGCGGCGGGCGCGGCCCAGAAGGTCGGCGAGGAGAAGGGCGTGAACTCCATACCGTTCGGCCGCGTCGAGTTTCGCAACAACGACGACGCCACGAACACCGAGGCGGGGGTCCTGGCCAACTGCGTCGCGGAGGCCTACGTCCACTGAGAGCCGGTCCAGGCGTCCGCCGCAGGTCTCGGGCCCTAACGAGCCAGCGCCGCGCGCAGGTGCTCCGCGATCGCATGAGGCGTGGGCGGGCATCCCGGGATGCGGATGTCGACCGGGAGCAGGGCCTCCAGCGGGCCGGCGATCTCGTCGGGGTCGGCGAGGATGCCGCACCCCAGGGCACAGTCCCCGAGCGCCGCGACGAGACGCGGTTCGGGCATGGCGCCGTAGGCCGTGCGCAGCGCATCGGCCATCCTCGTCGTCACCGGCCCCGTGACCAGCAGGATGTCGGCGTGGCGGGGGGAGGCGACGATGTCCAGGCCGAAGCGAGCGAGGTCGTAGATCGGGCTGCCGACGAGCGCCAGCTCGTGCTCGCAGCCGTTGCAGGAGCCGGCATCGACGTGGCGCAGCGCGAGCGATCGTCGCGGCCCGCGCTCCAGGCCGGAGTCACGGCGCAATCGGGCGAGCTGGCGCAGGAGGACGAACATTCAGCGATCCACGCAGGCGTAACAGAGCTCGAAGCTCTTGTTGATCAGCGGGTAGTCGGGCAGGAGGGTTCCCGCCGTCGCGCGAGCGAGCGCCGGCCAGTTGGCGTACGAGCCCGTCCGTAGATGCAGCCGCGCGAGGCGGTCGGCGTTCGTCTCGGCGACGGCGAGGGTCGCGCCGCGGGGGCTCTCGACCAGGCTGAGGCCGAGCG
>JAUXSD010000127.1 GCA_030681525.1 Solirubrobacteraceae bacterium | reverse complement strand
CGGCGAAGCCGATTGGACCCATGCCGTGGGAGTCATCACGCTGTGCGCGTTCGTCGTCCTCGCATTCTGCGCCATCGACCCAGGCGCCAGCAAGGAGGACAACTCGGTTCCGTAGTCCGTGTTCCGGCGCAAGGCTGGAGCCTGAGCGGGATCGAGCGCCTCCGATCACGGTTCTGCCGGCCACCGGTCTGATCTGGTCGGTTGCATTCTGCTCCCTTGGGCTTCGCGCGGGCGCTGGGTCCCGCCGCTGGATGCACGTGCGACAAAGGCGGCACCAGCCGACGAGTACGGGTGCCGTAAAGGAACGTCGCACCAAGTGCCAAGTAGGCCGGATTCGTTTCCGCGGGAGCTTGAGGTCCTTGAACCGATGACGCCCGTGCAGTACCGCACGCCGGCCCGGCGCGGCAATCGCCCACACATGCCGGCCGTCATAACCGGGGGCGCTTCGCCGTACCCCTCCCGGCAGCCGCGTCAGCGGCCTGACATCCCGGTCACACAGACACCCACGCATGTACGTGATAACGGACTATTATCACGTACATCTTGGGCCCAAGAACGAGGCGGCGCACGGCCGGAGCCACCGTCGCGGCCGCGGCACTCATGCACGTTATCCGGTACATCCACGGGACCCGACGGTGACCGTCGACATCAAGCAGCCTCGCGGCCGAGGCGCCGGCGTCACGCTCCTGGGCGCAGCCGACGCGTTCCTGTCCTCACCACGATGCGAGAACACGAACACGAGCCGCGCGTACGCGGGGGTGATCGACAAGCTCGCCGCCGAGCTCGGCGCCGGCCGCGAGCTCGCCGACATCGCCGACGATGAGATCGCCGCGGCCCTCGAGGCCCTCTGGGCTACGGCCGGGGAGTCGACGTGGAATCGCAACCGTGCCGCGGTCAATGCCTGGCTGAGCTGGTGTCGCGATCGCCAGCGCTGGCCGGCGCCGGCAGTCCCCGGCAGCTGCGAGCGGCGCAAGGAGCACGTCGACGCCACAAAGGATCTGTCGAAGGCCGCGATCGAGCGCCAACTCTCGCGCCGCGACATCGCGCTGCGCGAGAAGACGCTGTGGCGGATGCTCTACGAGACCGCCGCCCGAGCCAGCGAGATCCTCGCCCTCAACGTCGAGCAACTCGACCTCGACGACCGCCGCGCACCGATCCGCTCCAAGGGCGGCGAACTCGAATGGATCTACTGGGGCACCGGCACCGCCCACCTCCTCCCGCGGCTCCTGCGCCTCCCCGACGGCGCCAGCCGCTCGAGCGGGCCCCTGTTCCTGGCCAGCCGCGCGCCCGTCCCGGCGCGTCGCCCCGGCCCGCGCGACATCTGCCCCCACACCGGCCGGCCCAGGCTCGGCTACGACCGCGCCCGGATCCTGGTCAAGCAGCTCACCGGATGGAACCTGCACCAGCTGCGCCACTCCGCAGCGACCCACCTCGGCAACCAGAAGGTTCCGCTGCAGCTGATCATGGCCAAGACCCGCCACAAGTCGCCCCGCACCGCGATGCGCTACGTCAACCCCGGCCCCGCAGCCATCGCCGACGTCACCCAGCTGCTCGACCCGCCCCGACGCACCCACTGACGACGCCCGCGGTCGCCCGCGCCGCGATCCTTATCGTGACTTTTCGTTCCGATGCTCCTCAAGGCCCTACTCGCGTGAACGCCTGCACGCGATCTACAGCACCTACTCGTCCGAGCAGCGACGCTCCGCACACATCCGTGAGGCGGCGATCTCCCCAACGAGCTGGCAGAGCTACGACAGCAGGCGCAACACGCTGCTCGTCATCGACGCGCCGCAGCCTCCGCTCCTTCGCGACCGGACCGTGCCGCACGGGTTAGACGAGGTCGAAGACTTCAAACGCTTCTACGAGGCGGGCCGCATGGTCGAAGATGGCCGCGAGATCTTGAACGGCCAAGAGGTGCTGCGACTGGTGCTGCGCAACGCTCCCGATCGCTTGACCTACCTCGTCAAGCCGACAGGCGGCGAACCTGTCGCAACGAGCCGAACGCACACGATCAACGGCACCACGACAACCAAGATCCTGCACATCCTTCGCTACGAACGCCTTCCACTCAATGACGCCTCACGCAACGCTTTGCGGATGTCCAACCACCCCCGCGCACACGTCGACCGGTCAACGAGCGGCGCAACCGGATAACACCTCCTTCGCACGCGAGATGGGTCCGGTACGGCCGAAGCAGCACAGGGCCACTTGCGTTCCCGACGGCACGCCGCCAACCATGAAGCAGATCCCACAGCGGCGCCGGCACCGACTGCCCGCGGTCATAGAGACACACGCCCGCAACCCAGTCGTTCAGCGGGCGCCGACCGACGCGCAATGGGCTGCGGCCCGTCCCGCTGCCAAACCGCGACCGGAAGCGCGAAGGCCGTCGATTCTCGCGGCCACATCCGCTGGTTTGCGGGACGGACCCTGACACACCGTTCAAGGCAGAAAATCGGGGGGACGCTGTGGCGATCGACCGGCCCGCGTGACCCGTGCCGATCGCGGGACCGGGACGGAACTGAACTGCTCGTGCCAGGTGATCAGCGCTGGCGCGGCCTGAGGCTCGCGAAGAAGCGGCCGATTTCGGAGCTGGCGTTGTACGGCGACGGCTCCCCGTAGGGCGCGTCGGCGCCGGGCCAGCCATGCCCGAAGTTCTCAAGTGCGACGAGTTGCACCTGCGCACTGTGGCGACAGCCCGTTGTTCGGCGGATCAGCAGCTCTGAATTTCGCAGCGTCAGCGTGCGCCCACTCGGGCAGTGGTTTCGCATCCGCCAGCGTCGCGCGAGCTCAAGCGCCCCCGGGATCCAGGGCCGGCCCAGGATGGCCCCCTCGAAGTGCACCCTGCGGTCTTCGCGGCCGTGGATGTGCAGCACCGAGACCGGTCGCTTGGGCCGGCAGCGACGCAGCACCTCGGTTCCGCCGACCGACGCGACACCCAGAAAGCGACGCGAGCGCTGGCATGCCAGCCGATAGGCAAGAAACGCGCCGTTTGAGAAGCCTGCGGCGAACGTCCGTCGCGTGTCGACGCGATAGCGCCGCTGCACGAGATCGAGCAGCCGCGCGACGAAGCGCACGTCATCACCGCGGGTCGAACGAATGCCACAGCAGTGCCCGGCATGGAATCGGCCGCCGCGTGCATCCGGATACACCGCGATCAGACGCCGAGCGGCTGCCTGGTCATCAAAGCCGACGCTACCCGCGATGCTCGCACCCGACTCGCGAGCGCCGCCTCCGTGCAGCACCACGACGGTTCCCGCGTAGCGCTCGCCAGCGGCCAACCGCGGAACAAACAGCCGATAGGACCGCTGATCATCATCGACTTCGACGTTGGCCTGAACGACTCTGGCGTTCGCCTGCTGCGCCGCGGCGTCACCTCCTCCAACGGCAGGTACGACCGCGAGCGCGCCCACGACGAGACCCGCGCGAGCGAGCCGCCGGTGAAGCGAACGGCCCGCCGCTGTGCCTGCAATCGAACCCATCATCCTCGTCACCAACCCTGCAAGCCACGGCGAGTAGCGACCGTCACGATCGACTCGTCAGAGCCAGCTGTGCGGGAACTCCCGTGTCCGCGAGCGAACGGCAAGCTGGGCCGCTGTCCTTGCTTAGCTTCAGTGGATGCGTCCGGGCGGAAGCTTCTCGGTGTGGTCGCTCGGCGCCGCGGCTTATCGCGCAATTCCGGCGAGTCGGCGCTGAGCGGCTGAGCGGCCGGCTTGTCAGGGACGTCGAGAGCTCGCGCGGGTTGAGTCGGCGCGCCATGCTGCGTTGGTTGGCCGCTGGCGGGAACCCAAAGTCGCGCGACGGGCAAGTAGCAGGTGTGAGCACGGCACCGGCCTGCACCGACGCGCAGTTGATCGCCGCGGGTCCGGAGGCATTTGAGCAGCTCTTTGAGCGTCACCATGCGCGCATTCACGGGTGGCTGCGCCGCCGGCTGACGCCGACGACGGCTGAGGACCTGGCGGCGGAGGTGTTCGTGCAGGCATGGGCGGGTCGGGACCGTTACGACGTCCGGTTCGCGGATGCGACACCGTGGTTGTTCGGCATCGCCAGCAACCTCGCACGGCGTCACCATCGCCAGGAACGGCGCGCGCTGCAGGCGCTCGCCCGCAGCGGCGTCGATCCGCTTGATCGCGCCGACGCCGGCTCGCGTTCTGCGGACGATCGTGTCGACGCCGGCGTGCAGCGCCAGGCACTGGCCGGGGCGCTGGCTGCGCTGCGCCGCCCGGAGCGCGAGGTGCTGCTGCTGCACGCCTGGGCCGAACTGTCCTATGAGGAGATCGCGATCGCGACAGGCGTCCCGGTCGGCACGGTGCGCTCACGACTACACCGCGCGCGACAGCACGTGCGCACGCATCTCGACGAAAGCGAGGCGTCATGACGCAGCTCGAGGACTTCCGCTCGGATCTTGACGAGAGCGACCCGATGGCGCTCGAGCGCGCCCGCACGCGCCTGCGCGCTGCGCAGGGCGCGAGCGGCATACGGCGGCGCGGAGTTCCGCGCCGTCGCATCGGAGTCGCGGCCGCGGCGGGCGCAGCCATCGTCGCCGCAGTGGCAGCGATCCTGATCGGCATCGGATCAACCAGCGACAACGGCGGCCTGGTGCCTCGGCCAGCCGACGCGCACGCCGTGCTCGTCGATGCCGCCAGCTCGGCAGCCGGCGCTCGCGATGGCGGGCTGACGCGCCTGCCAGAACCCGACGAGTTTTACTTCCTGGAGATCCACGGCACGTATCGCGACGGCAGCGCGGTCGAGGGTGACGAGAGCAAGACCAAGCTCAACACGAGGACCTATCGACGCTGGGAGTCGCTCACCAAGCCGGGGCTGATCGAGACGGGCAGCCGACAGACCCCCCTTGGGGGCGTGATCCCGAAGGCGCCGACCCGGCACTACGTCATCGGCAACGAACGCTTCTCGCATGCGCGGCTGGCGAGCTTCGATCCAGACCCGCAGGAGCTGTATCGCAGGCTGCTGGATGGCGTGGCGCGCGGGCAGGGCTCGTCGCCCGTGGCCGAGGTCTTCGTCCAACTCGTCGACGCGCTACGCGACGTGCCGCTGCCGCCGCGGCTGCGTGCGACGTTCCTACGGACGCTGGCTGAGGTGCCTGGACTCCAGCTCACCGGTCCGGCAACCGACACGCTCGGGCGGCGCGGAGTGGGCATCTCCTACGTGGAGCGCTCACGCCAGGACCAACGCTACACCCTGATCCTCAGCGACGATGGCGCGCTGCTCGCCGTGCGACAGACACAGCCGAGCGGCTCGCTCATAGAGGACGCGGTGATCGTGCGCCAGGAAATCCTGCCTGACCTCCCGCCCGCGCAACAGGAGCAGTACACGCAGATCACCAGCGTTCGCCGACCGGCAACGACTCCGCGTGCCGACAGCGACCGTATGCCGCCTCCACGACAGCCGGCGGCCAACGCTTCGGCACAACCGGCCACGAAGCCGTGACGGGACAGCACTAGACACGGCTTCGACGGAGGCAAATCGCGGGACAAGACGGCGATCGGTTGGCTGCGTAAAGCGTCCGGATCGACGGACCGATTTGGGAACGCTCTGCCGAGCACGCCGAACGAGCCGGAGCTCTGTGCCGCGGTGGTTACGGCGTCCGCCGCGACCGGTACGGCGTCTGGGCGGGTGTTCGTCACAGGTTTGGTGGTGGCGGCACAGTAGGGGTGTGCAGCCGCGGTTGGGATCGTCGACGTTTGAGGTGCTGTGGGGTGCTCACGCGGAGCGGTTGCTGGCGTTCTTCGTGCGCCGCACGCTGGATGCGGAGGCGTCGATGGATCTCGTGGCGGAGACGTTCGCGGCGGCGTTCGTGGGTCGGCGGCGCTTTCGCGGGTCGACGGCGGAGGATGAGGCGGCGTTCTTGTACGGGATCGCGCGGCGGCAGCTGGCGCATTGGTATCGCCATGCGGCGGTGCGGCGGCGCGCGTCGGCGCGGTTGGGGCTTGAGCGCGAGGTCCTCGACGACGAGTCCTACGCACGCGTCGAGGAGCTCGCGCGCAGCGCACCGTTGCGTGAGGCGGTGCGCGTCGCGCTTGAGCAGCTTGATGAGCGCCAGCGCGAGGTGCTGCGGTTGCGGATCGTCGAGGAGCGCGACTATGGGCAGGTCGCCGCGGCGCTTGGCACGAGCGAGCAGACCGCGCGAGCTCGAGTGTCGCGGGCGCTGCGCGCCCTGAACCGCGCGATCGCCACGACTGAGGGATCGCCGTGAGCGAGATCGCGGCGCTTGATCGTCTCGGCGCGCAGCTCGGAACGGCGTTGCGCCGCGAGCTGCCCGGTGTCCGCCGGCGGCGCCGGGCGCTGCTCGTCGCAGCCGTGCTGAGTGTGCTGGTCGCGGTTCCGGCGGCTGGGACGGTGACTGAGTGGGCGGGGCTTGCGGGTGGTGAGACAGCGCTTCCGACGCAGGTGCGCGAGCAGTTGCGCGCGACGCTGCACGAAGGCCGCGACGAGCGGGGAGGCTGGCGCGTGGAGGCTTACCGTGCGAAGCTCAGCGGCGCGGGCGGCGGCGTGGGGGTCTGTGTGTTTGCCAGTCGCCGCGACGGCGGCAGCGGGCGCTGCGTGCCCGAAGACCGGATCGGAGCGTTGACGGTCGCCTCCGGCGGCGACGTCGGCTTCGCGGGAATCGCCGGTGGCGTCGTGCGCGAGCCCGTGGCGCGACTGGAGGTCACGCTGCGCTCCTACACGCAGCCACGCGTGCGCCAGGTCGTCGCGATCACACCCACTGCAGCGCCCGCCGACGCGTTGCGCGCGCGTGGCCTGCCCGACGATCTGCGCCCGTTCGCCGTGCTGTTCACCCGCTTTGGCGCCGAGACGACCGGCATCAGGGCGCTTGACCAAGCCGGCCGCACGGTCGCCGTGTTCGGCCGGCCCGCTCGTCCTGCGCCACCGGTTGCGGCGCGACCGTCCCCGATCACCGCACCGGAGGTCCGTCGATGAAGCGCTGGCCGATCGCACCCACTCTCGTCGTGCTCGCGGCGACGGCGTTCGGCGGCGGCGTCATGGTCGCGCTGGCGACGTCGCATGACGAGCGCGATCCCGCGCCACCGGCCGCGAGCCGTGACGTGCCCGGGGTCGTCGCGATCGGCCGGCCGATCACGCCCTACCCGGCGGGCGACCCCGCGACGGGGCAGATCGAGCTGCGCATCGCCGATCCGACCGGCGGCGCACCGCTCGCCGTGCTGTTTCATCGCTCGCAGCGCGTCCGGCAGGGCCGCACGATCCGCGAGCAGTGCCTGGAGGGCGGTCGCGAGCGCCAGCTGCGCCGCTACCCCGTCCGCGAGGGAGGCTCGTGCAGACCGAGCACCGCGCCCGAGCCGTGGTCGATCTCGATCACCGCCAGCGCAGGCGGCCCCGTGATCGTCAACGGCTGGACGAGCCCTCGCGTGAAGCGACTCACGGCGGCCGGCCCCGGCGGCACCTTCGTGCTCCCGCGCTCAGAGCACGGCGCGTTCGCCGTCGCCTACGCGGCGACCACTCGCGGGCGGATGGTGCTTAGCGCGACGCTGACGGACGGATCAAGACGCTTCTTTCGCAGCCAGATCCCGCCCTCACGCCGACCCGACGGCGCCGTGACAGCCGCCGACCCCGGCGGCCTGCCGACCTGGTTCACCGCAGCGCACAAGCGAACCGACGGGGCGCGACGCGGCCAGACGTGCCTGCAGGTCCAGCAAGACGATGCGCTGCACGAGACGGCACCCGGCCGGCGAGGCGGCCACTTCCTCGCGCCGGTCTGTGGCGATCTCTCGCGCGCGCCGGTGTTCGCGCGGACCGTGCAGCTCACGCCGTCACGCAGGCCGAGCACGTTCGGGCCGACGCGTTTCGCGCCGCGCCGCACGATCATCGCCGGCGCCGTCTCCGACGATGTCAAGAGCGTCGCCGTCAGCTCACCCGCAGGCCGCCGGCAACTCCCGCTCGCTGATGCCGGACGCGCGTTTCTTGCCGTTTTCCCAGCCGCAACACGACCGGCGGAGCTCACGCTCGAGGTCACATTCGACAACGGCCAGGTCAAGCGCTTCCCGAACCCCGTCGCCGTCAACCGCGCGACCACGAAGAACCCGACGCCGCGCCTGCACGGCCCTGTCAGCCTGCGCCAAGACCCCGCTGCCCCGCGCCGCGTGATCCTCACCGCGCGGCTGACCGCGCCGGTCACCAAGCGCTTTGAGATCACGTTCCTAGGGCGCGAGATCAGGATGCGCCGCACCGGCGGCCCCAATAGCAGCCCCGTCTACCGCGGCATCTACGACGGCACCCGCGGCGCACAACGCCCCATCACCCGCGGCCGCCTGTACCCCTTCAGCGTCCTCGTCTGCAACGACATCTGCTTCCGACCGGGCAGCCACGGCACCATCCCTGCAAGAGCCACCTATGCACGCTTGCGATAGCCGGGCACGACCACCGCATACGCCGCAGGCTGTGGTTCTGTCGCTGCCGTGCTTCGGGCGCGTGGACCTGCGCCTACCCGCGTGCAGGAGGCTCAGGGGGTTGTTGTCACAGGCGCGGCGGATGCGTCATACACGGGTGGATGGATCTGCAGCAACACAGTGACGAGGACTTGTTGGTGCTCGCCCGTGAGGACGCGCTGGCGTTTGGGGTGTTGTATCGCCGCCACGTGCGTGCGGTGCACGGCTACTTTCGCCGTCGTGTCTTCGATGTCGAGGCGGTGTTTGACTTGACGGCGGAGACCTTTGCTGCGGCGCTGCGGGCCGTTCCGCGTTACGAGCCCGGGCCGGCGCCGGCACGGGCATGGTTGTTCGGGATTGCGCGCAACACGCTGTCTGAGGCGGTTCGCCATGGGCGCGTGCAGGATCGTGCGCGGCGGGCGCTGGCGATGCAGCCGATCGTGCTCGATGACGCCGACGTTGCGATGCTCGAGCTGCTGGCCGAGACGCCGGCGGTCGAGGCGCTGGCTTCGCTGCCCGATGAGCAGCGCGCCGCGGTGAAGGCGCGGCATGTCGATGGCGATTCGTATGCGGAGATCGCTGGTCGTCTGGAGTGCTCGCAAAGTGTCGCGCGTCAGCGCGTCAGCCGCGGGCTGCGCGCGATGCGAACCCGCCTGGAGGAAGGCCGCTGATGTCACAGCAGACGCCATACGACCGTCTGGGACGCGAGCTCGACGCGGCTGCCGCGCGACAACTCGCGCTGCCGAACGCGGCTCCCCAGCGTCGGCGGTGGCGGCGCGGCACGCTCGGGATGACGGTCGTGGCCGTGGTTGCCGGCGCGGGGGTGGCGTGGGCCGCGACGTCGCTGCTGTCTTCGGGGTCGCCGGTGCCGTTTCAGCGGGGGGAGCCGATCGCGGGTCGCGCGCAGGGCGCCCCGATTCCCGGCACGGTGAAGCTGCTGACCGACAACGTCGCCGAGCCTGCGGGTGGTCCACCGTGGGGGCTGCGCTACTGGGAGACCGATCGCAAGTACGCCTGCGTGCAGGTCGGCCGCGTCTACGACGGCAAGCTCGGCCAGATCAAGGGAACGGTCTTTCACGAGTTGCGCCTCGGCGTCGCGCAAGGGGCGCTCGGCGGCTGCTTCGTGCAAGACGGCGCGGGTCACGCTTTCACGGCGATCCACAGCGATGCCTGGCGCGGCGCTCGGCCGGCGGCGTGCGCGACCGGCTTTCGGGTCGGCTCAATGCTGCCCGGAAGAGGCGGTCGCGTCATCCGCTGCACGACCCCGGACCGCACGGTGGACTTCGGGCTGCTCGGGCCCAACGCCACGACCTTCACCGCCCGGATCGGCGGCAAGAATCGCACGACAAGGCCGCTTGGCGGCGTCGGTGCATACCTGGTCGTCCAGAAGCGCATCAAGCCCGTCATCCGCGAGTACGGCTTTCACCACCGCGACCCGAAGCTCAATATTCGGGGGCCGGCCGAGCCATACATCGCGCTGACGCCGGCCTCACAGGTCATCAAGCGCGTCACGTACACCGGCGGCACGTGCCGCGTGCGCGTCACGATGTCGCGATACGGCTCCTGCAACGCGATCGCGGGGTTCGTCCCGATCCCACAGCCAAACATGCGTGATGTCCGCGCG
Source organism: Solirubrobacteraceae bacterium (assembly GCA_030681525.1). Lineage (GTDB taxonomy): Bacteria > Actinomycetota > Thermoleophilia > Solirubrobacterales > Solirubrobacteraceae > CADCVQ01. Next base: position 6,394 of record JAUXSD010000127.1, on the reverse strand, counting down.
CCGATCCGCGCCTTCGCAGCACCAGACAGCCGCGGCATCCGCGTGCGCTTCCGCGCCCGCCACGCCGTCATCGACGGCCGCAGCGGCTACACCATCGAGGTCCGCCCCGTCGGCGTGCGCGGATACGTGACACAGACCTACTCGCGCAACGTCAAAGCCGGCGACCTCGTCCGCACCACCGTCGACCTCTACAACAAGCGACGCGGGACCTACCGCATCGTCGTCAGATACCGCACCCTCCCACCTCGCCCCGGCCCCTACCCCACCCTCGGCCACCGCGGGCTCCTCGTCGGACAAGCACACCTCGACGTGCCCTGACGCGGCTACCTGCGCGGTTGGGGGCGCCGCGCGTCGTGGCCGAAGAACGCGTGAGCTGTCCGGCACCGACCGCCGGCTCGCGCTACGAGACGGCGGGTCAATCAGCGACTGCGTGGCCGGTGCGAGCTTGAGTGGTGGAAATGACTGCCTGTCACAAATCTGCGCGGTCCGGCACTTAACCCACAAGGATGCGATTTCCGGTGCCATGATCATTAGGGACGGTTGAGCCGTGCCGTACCTCGTCTGCGCTGGCTGCGCAGTGCGGTTCTACACGTCCGGGATGTACTCATCGCGCGGCGAATGCCCGTGCTGCGGCGCGCCTGCGCCCTCGCGCCGACGCGCCCGCGGACTCGACGACGACGCGTTTGCCAAGCTCTACGCGGCGCGCGCCACGCCGCTGCTCGAGCTGCTCGAGCGACTCACCGGCGACCCGCGCGTCGCCGTCGAGCTATGGGCCGAGACACTCGCTCACTGCGTCCTCGCACGGCAGCGATTTCGCGGCCAAACGCCCGACGATGCCGCCGCCTGGCTCGAGGCGATCGCATACCGCCAGCTCGCGCGGCTGCGCTTCCACGGCCACGTCGAACCGGTCAGCCTGCGCCGCCTCGGACTCGACACGCCGACAGCGCACTGTCCCGTCGTGGCGGCAAGCTTCCTCGCGCAGCTGCTGCCCGAGCACGCGATCGGCATACGCAACGTCGGCTGAATCGAGGCTTCAGCCGCCGCTTGACTGCAGCACGGTGACGCGGCGACCGTTGCGCAACGTGGCCGTCGTTTTGACCTGCTCGCCGGGAAGCCGCCCGTCGTAGACCGCCAGCACGGTGTGCGTGCGCGGGTCGGGGACGAGCGTGCGGATGTCGCGCGAGGTCGTGATCGTCACCGCCCTGACATCGGCCGTCGTGCGGCCATGAAGCACCGTGCGATCGTTCAGCCGCCGCAGCTGCACCGTGCCCGTCGGGTCCTCCTGCGGGATCGAGGTCAGATGCACGTCCATCCGCAACGGGTGGGCCGCGCTCGGCGGTCGCCGGTCGGAGCACTGCAGGTCGGCGAACGGGTCGGGCGTAGCGAGGCCGAGCCGTGGGTTGACACTCGCGGGGCGGTTCCCGACGATCCGTGCCGGCGCCGAGCGGCATGTGCCGCCGCGGGTGCTGGGGGCGGTGACGATGCCCCAGGCTGCGCCGCCCGCTGGGTCGGGTGCGCGCACCGCGACGCGCGCGCGGTCGCGCAGCGGCGAGCCGCCCCGTGGCGGTACGGGCCGGACCTTGCCGTCGCGGCCGCGCAGCGTGCGAGGCGGGAAGACGCCCGGCCGCGGGTAGGCGAAGCGGCGGCTGGCGCCACTGGTCAGCCGCAGCGTGCCGGTTAGTCGCGGCGTCCCGAGCGGCCGTCCGGGCAGCACGACGAGGACCACACCGTCGGCACCGCGATCCAGACGCGTTCCGTCGCTGAGACGGGCGCTGGCGGCGCGGGGCGGCAGCGCCCCCCAGATGATCGTGCGATCGGGCTGCGGTAGCCCGTTGCTTGCGTCGGTCGTCAGAGTGGCGACCGAGAGCGACGGCATCCCAGCGTGAAACTTGCCGCCGCAACTGGTCGGTATGTCAACCTGGTCAAAGCGCGCGAGGCGAAACGGCCGGCCGGGCGCGATCCACCCAAAGCGCGTGCCGTCAAGCCGGCCGAGCTGCAGGCACGCAAACGTCGCCTCGCGCTGGCGGGTCACAAAGCGGCGCACGGCCCAGGCGGCACCACCGCCCGGGTCCGCTGCGCGAGCCGCGATCTTCACCGGTCCGTGCGGTGGCAGCGGTACGCGCTGCGCCGGCGCCGTGTCCGCGGCTCCGACGGTTGGAACCGAGCGCGCCGGCACGCGGTCGCCGAGCAGCGCGGCGCCGCAGCCGATCGCGATCCCGGCGACGAGCACGGTGATCACGAACCGCCGGGTCATCGTGGCCTCCGCGATGCGACCACGTCGGCGACGACGCCATGGCCGGGCCGGCCGCGCTGCGTCGTGCCGTCTTTCAGGCGCACGGTGAGCCGCAGTCGCTGCGGATCGACGCTCGCCGGCAGCAGCAGCGCAAAGACGCCGCTGGACGTGGGGGTCAGGGTGCGAGGTGCACCCGCGCCGGTGACGATCACCTCGGCGATCGTCCTCGACGCTCGCGCAACACCGAGCAGCAGCGTGCGTGGCGGGCGCTGGCCGTAGTCCCAGCGGTCAAATCCGGCGCTGCCCTTCTGGCCCGGGCGCAGCCGCAGCGCGCTTGCCGCCCAGTCAAAGCGCCCGTGCGGCGCGATGCATGCCGTCGGCACGCTTGCGCGTCCGCCGCCGGCCGTCGTGGCGGCCTTGAAGCGGTCCGCCGGTCCGCGCGCGTCGCTCAGGTGCGCGCAGTAGCGGCGCGTGCCAAGCACGTAGCGCTGCAGCCGCCAGGCCGGCGCACCGGCGATATCGGGCACGAGTCCGGGCCGCGCGCCGAGATCATGCCGTGTGACGCGGCCGTCCGGTGCCGTCAGCTCGACGCTCGACGCGCTGTCCTCGGGATAGCCGCGCAGCGCAGCGACGAAGCTCCCGCGCTCGCCGAGCGTGAGCGTTCGGCGCCCGCGTGTCGTCACGAGCGTCACCCGACGAGTCGTGGTGCCCACGACGCCGTAGACGATCGAGCGTGTCGCACCGGGCGTCGCAGCCGACACGATCCGGCTGCCGAGCAGCAGGCCGCGTCCGCAGGCGTCGGCGATCGGGGTGGGGATCTGGCGATAGGTCCCGTCCTGGCCGACGATCCCGAAGACGCCGTCGCGGATCTGGCCGACGGTCGTGCACGTCTGGCCCGTCTCGCTGCGCGTCAGCCGCAGCCCCCACGGCGGGCCCCCGGCCGGGTCGGGCGAGTGCGGCGTCGTGAGCGCGACCGAGCTCGCAAGCGGCGTCTGGTCGGCGGCGACGATGGCCGGGTCGGGTGGCTGGATGACAGTGCTGCGCAGCGCTGCGACCGTCGCCGCAGCCGTCGCGCCGATCCCCAGCAGCGCCAGCAACCAGACCACGATGAGCCGAAGCGTGGGCCGCCGCGGCGGCTCGGGCCGGCGCGCGGCCTCGTCGAGCGCGACGCCGAACCGCGCGAGGGCCGGAAGGTCGACGAAGTCGTCGCGCTCAGGCACAGTTGCGCGCCTCCGTCACCGCTTGACCGAGCGCCCGCAGCGCCCGCGAAACCCGCGCCCGCGCGGTCTGCTCGCTGATCCCGAGCCGCACGGCCAAATCCTCATACGAGCATTCCTCGACGACACGCAGTTGCAGCGCGACGCGATGGTCCGGCGCAAGCGCGACAAGCTGATCGGCGACCTCGGCGCGTAGCGCCGCCGTGCCCGCAAGCTCGTCGATCCGCTCGATCTCGGCGTCCGAGAGCTGCGGCGGCTCGAGCCCCAGGCGCGACAGCGCCCTGCGCTCAACGCGCCCGCGCCGCAACCAGTCGCTGTGGCGATGGCGCGCGATCGCGTACAGCCACGCCACCGCCTCCTCATCGCTGGAGCCGCGAAAGCGCCCGCGATCGGCGACCGCGGCGGCGAACGTCTCGGCCATCAGCTCGACCGCGATCTCCGCGTCGTACGTGCGGCGCACGAAGAACGCCACGAGACGACGCGCATGACGCGCGTACAGATCTGAGATGTCATCAGCATCAAGAGGCAACGAGTTCGGACTCCACCACTACAGGAGCGCGACGGCCAAAGGTGTGACCGCGGGGACTTGATCGCGTGAGCGTCGAGCCGCAAGACGAGGCCAATTCGCGTCGGCGATGTCTCTCCTCAGCGGCATTTGCTCGCGATAATCGAACGACGAGTCTGACAACGATGAGCCCGCCGTCACTCGGGCAAAATCATGAACGTAAGGGTCTTGTGCACGAACCGCGACCGGGACGCCGACTGCGCCCGGCTGAAGCCTAATTGCGGGGACGCGCGGACAGCCGCCGAACGACGACGCTCGGATGCCCGAGTTGCGTAGCACGGGCGTGCCGTGACGCTGGATCTGCGCCTATCGCAGCGTCGTTTGCCTCGCTGGCGCGTTCTAGGGGCATGAGAACGACCTCGACGCTCGTGGCAATCATCACTGCTGCCTTCGCCCTGCAGGTCTCTGCAGCGCAGGCTGAGCCGCCGCTGCGAGACGTGGGGCCGGCGAGCACCGACCCCGCCTCCGGAACGGCGCAGGTGATCGCAAATCGCGGGCGCGTGGCGTACACGCTGGGCGGCGGCCGCGTGCGTGTCATCAACGAGCGTCTCGCCGAGGCCGCGTCAGTGACCGAGGCCGGCTGCGCGTGGCGCGGTTTCGGCGCAGGGCAGCTGCTGTGGAACTGTCACGCGGCGGCGCCCGGCTATCCGTTTGGGTACTCCCCGCTCGTCGCGCTGGACGGCAGGCAGCGGATCGTTCTCGGGCCGCCGCCGCTCCCGCCGGGTGGACATGGCGAGCTGCCGATCTGGTGGGGCGTCGGCTTGCACTGGATGACCGTCTACTACGACGCCGACACCCGCGCGTACGTCAACCGCACCACCGGTAGGGTCGTCTATTCGCCGGGCGAGGTCCTGCGCGCCAGGCGCCACGTGCGCTTGATCACCGACGTCGACCAGGACGATCTGACGCGATCGCTCTGCGCGCCGCTGGTGCCAAAGCTCGTTCCAGGGGAGGAGCGTGCTGACGTGGTTGTCGCACCGCTGGCCTACCGGTCGCCTTACGGCGCGACTCGCAGCGGCTCGCGACTGCTGATCGGGCGCTGCGGAGCACGGCGCCTCACCGTCCTGTCAGGGTGTGCGCGCACCTGCTCCGATCCGGTCGTCGGCGACGGGTTCGTCGCCTGGATGGAAGGCACCTCGCGAACGCGCACCCTCAACGTCCGCCTACTCGGCCGCGGTCGGACGTGGCGCTGGCGCGTCGATATTCCCGCGCAGCCGTCACAGCACCTTCTGGCTGCCCTCGGACGACGGCTGTTCATCCTCGCGCCTGACACTCTGAAGACCGTCCGCTTGCCAGCACCTATGCGTCGGCGCTGAAACACCCGACGAACCCCTAGCAAGACGCGCCCCGGCGGATGGGCCGCCTCATCGTCGAGACGCCCGCGTCTCCTCCGAGGAGCGCACTGAGGCACCCCGATGGCCGTACGTCACAGCAACCCGGTACACGGTGTTGAGACAGGAATCGGGCGACGAGACAACGCGTTTGAGCTCCGCGACCTGATGCGCGAGATCAGCAGCCAATCATCGGCCGGGAGGTTCATTCGGATCGCGGTTCGAGTGGTTCTGGTGCTGACGCTGTGAGGGTCTTGGTCGCGTTCGCCGTGATTGCGGCGACGCGCGCGACCTCGTCGTCGGTGAGAAACGGGTGCAGCGGCAGCGTGAGCACGTTGCGGGTCAGCTCGCGGGCGCGCGGGGCGTCGGCTGCGGGGTAGCCGGCGAACAGTGGGTGCGCGCGCAGCGGCTGCGGGTAGTGGACGAGCGCGGGGATCTTTGCCTGGGCGAGGGTTTTGCGTAGGCGGTCGCGGTCGGTGAGCCGGACGACGTACTTCGAGTAGGCATGCTCGCCGCCCGGCGGATCGGCGGGCAGCGCGAGGCCGACTGTGCCGGCGAGCGCCGCGCTGTAGGTGGCGGCGATCGCGCGCCGGCGGGCGCGCCACGCGGGCTCGAGCGCGAGCTTGACCTCGAGGGCGGCGGCGGCGAGCGTCGGAAGTTGAGAGTTGTAGCCCAGGCGCGTGAAGCGCCCGCTGGGGTCGCGGCCGTGCAGGCGAAGTGCGCGACACGTGTCGGCGAGCGCGTCGTCGTCGGTGAGGACCGCGCCGCCCGAGCCGGGCGCGCCGACGGGCTTGGTCGGGTCGAACGACATGCAGCCGGCGTGCCCGACGGCGCCCGCCGGACGCCCGCGGTGCGACGCGCCGAGCGCCTGCGCGGCATCCTCGACGAGTGCGAGGCCGTGGCGGGCGGAAAAGCCCTCCCAGGCGGCCGCATCGACCGGGCGCCCGTACAGCGAGACGGCCACGACCGCGGCCGTCGCAGGGCCGATGGCGGCCGCCGCGGCGTCGAGGTCGAGCACGCCGTGCTCGGCGACGTCGGTCCAGACCGG
>JAUXSD010000126.1 GCA_030681525.1 Solirubrobacteraceae bacterium | reverse complement strand
CGCGGCCGCGCAGGACCGCGTACTCCTCGTCGCCGAAGTCGTCGCCGACGGGGCCGACGACGCGCACCTCGTCGAAGAACGAGGCGGCCAGCGAGAAGTGCACGGCGGCGCCGCCGAGCATGCGCTCGCGGCCGCCGTGCGGTGTTTGGACGGCGTCGAACGCGATCGATCCGACGACTGTGAGGCTCATGGTTCGGCGGTATCCATTCGGAGTGGGTTCGTGCTGCGAGGGGCGCGCGCGGCGAAACCGCGGCTCGGGCGCAGCGCGCGAAGTATGGTGCCCCGCCGAGATGCGCGCGATCCAGATGTCCGAGTACGGCGGGCCCGAGGTGCTACGGCTCGTCGAGCTGGCGGTCCCCGAGCCGGGGCCCGACGAGGTCCTCGTCCGCGTCACCCGCGCCGGTCTGAACTTCGCCGACACGCACCGGCGCACGAACACGTACCTCGCCAAGGACGACCTGCCGCTCGTGCCCGGATCGGAGGTCGCCGGGGTGCGCGAGGACACCGGCGAGCGCGTCGTGGCGCTCGTCGGCTCCGGCGGCTACGCCGAGTACGCGGTCGCGCCGGCGCCGCTCACCTTTCCGATCCCCGACGGGGTGGCCGACGAGACGGCGCTGGCGCTCGTGCTCCAGGGCCTGACCGCCTGGCACCTCTACCGCACCTCCGGCCGGGTGGCGCCGGGCGAGAGCGTCGTCGTGCACTCCGCCGCCGGCGGCGTCGGGTCGCTCGCCGTCCAGCTCGGCCGGCCGCTCGGCGCCGGTCGCGTGATCGCGACGGCCTCGACGCAGGACAAGCGCGACCTCGCGCTCGAGCTGGGCGCCGACGTCGCGGTCGACGGCGCGGCCGACGGGTTGACCGAGCGGCTCGTCGAGGCCAACGGCGGCAAGCCGGTCGACGTCGTGTTCGAGATGGCCGGCGGCGCGGTATTCGACGCCTCGCTGGCGGCGCTCGCGCCGTTCGGGCGCCTGGTCACCTACGGGATCGCCTCGGGCGAGAACAACACCATTCGCAGCGGCTCGCTCATGCGCCGCTCCCGCGCGGTCGTGGGGTTCTGGTTTGCGCACTGCCTGGGCCGCCCGGCGATGATCGATGCCGCCTTGGCCGACCTCTTCGAGCGCGTGCGCCGCGACGAACTGCGCGTCGTGACGGGACCGGCCTATCCGCTCGACCAGGCCGCGCAGGCGCAGACCGATCTCGCCGCGCGGCGCACGACCGGCAAGGTCACGCTCGACCCGACGGCGTAGACGCCGAGCGGCGCCGCCGTCAGGGTGCGGTCAGGTAGCTGTGCACCTCGTAGATCGTCATCTCGGGCGGGCCTTCGACGCCGACCTCCTGGGTGATCGGCCCGATCTTCGTCTCGGCGAACTGCTCGAACTGCTCGCGGGTCTCCCAGACATCGGTCACGCGCAGCCCGCCGTCGGTCGCCGTGACCCAGTGAAAGAGCCCACCCTCCGGGCCCCTGCCGCCGGGCTCGTATCCCATCCGCTCGATGACCTGGTCGTACTGCTCCAGCGTCGCGTTCTTGAACTCCAGGACGACTGCAACCGCCATGGTCGCTCCCTTCGGTGATGGTGTCCCTGCGTGCCAACCATCTCGCACTCCGCGGCCCGCAGCAAGACCGTCTTTTCGACGATCGCTCGTGCGTGCCGCAGGGGTTTGGATGAACTGAGCGCGGGAGAACCCGATCGCATGCCCAACGTTCTGCAGCCCTCCACCGACACCGTCAGCAGCGTCGGCCGCGCGGTCAGCGACCTCGGCCTCGCCGGCCTGCTCGGCGGTCAGCTCTTCGGACGCATGGCGCTTCACCCCGCCGTGAGCGCGATCAGCGAGCCGCGCGAGCGCGGCGAGGTCGTCAACGCCGCGTGGCGCCGCTACGGCGCGGTCAACGGTGCCGGCCTGGCCGCCGTCACGGCCGGCTGGATCGGCGCCCGCGGCGGCGAACTGCGCTTTCGCAACCTCGACAGCCGCGAGCGCAGCCTGGCGCGCGCCAAGGACATCCTCGTCGGGACGCTCGTCGTCTCGGGCGTGGCGTCGGCGGTCGAGGGGATCCGCTTCTCGCGCGCGGCGCCCGACGGGGCCGTGCCGCTCGAGGACGGCGACCACACCGCCCCCGCCGCCTCGGAGTCCGCGCGCAAGCGCAAGCAGCGCCTCAACGTCCTCGGGCTGACGACGATCGCGGCCGAGGTCGGCATCGTCGGCGTCAACGCCGCCCTCAGCCAGGTGAACTTCCGCCACTCGCCGTTGCGGCGGCGGCTGAACCCGTTCAACTGACGCCGCGCCTATGGCGTGCGCTTGCGCGCGATGCCCTCGCTGTAGAAGCGGTTGGGCAGCTGCGCGGAGCCGAACGCCTGCAGGACACGCTCCATCTTCTGGCCGGTCTCCGGGCAGACGGTGAGCGGCTCGTCGTGGATCGAGTGCCGGATCTCCACGGTGGTCCCGTCCTCGCGCTTGTAGACGTACAGCGTCACCCGCCGGCGATTGTAGGCCGTCAAACCCACGAAGGCCCGCTCTGGGAGCGGGCCTTCGCTTCGGAGGAGGAACTGCTGAGGGAGGGGTACTGCGGGGGGTAGGGGTTTGAAGGAGATCCCTTTTGAAAGGAGAGGGGAGGTTCCTTTCGAGGTTCCTATCGGCGTCAGGGCACCGGGACTTGAGCCCTTTGTTCGGGAGCCGGCGCGCCGACCGGGATGCCCCCCTTCTCGGCGCCCAGCCCGGTCTCCGAACGGACGCGCAGCTCGGCGAACTCGCGCTCGTTGCCGCGCTCGGTGGAGAGCATCGTGCCCAGCCAGCAGCCGATGAAGCCGAGCGGGATCGAGATGATCCCCGGGTTGGCGAGGTCGTAGAACGACAGCAGCCCGCCCTCCGCGTCGGGCCCGGGCCAGACCTTCGGCGAGATGATCACGAGGATGATCGAGCTCAGCACGCCGAACGCCACGCCGGTCACCGCGCCGGCGGTGTTGAAGCGCTTCCAGGTCAGCGCGAGCAGCAGCGCCGGGAAGTTCGCGCTCGCCGCCACGGCGAACGCGAGACCGACCATGAACGAGACGTTCAGGCCCTCCCCGCCGATGATCGCGATCGCGATCGCCAGCGCGCCGATCGACGCGGCGGCGATGCGCGCGACGAGCACCTCCTCGTGTTCGGAGTCGTGGCCCTTGCGGATGACGTTGGACCAGATGTCGTGGGCGACCGCGCCCGAGGCCGACAGCACGAGCCCGGCCACGACGGCGAGGATCGTGGCGAACGCCACGGCCGCGACGACCGCGAGGAACAGGTCGCCGCCGAACGTGCCGTCGCCGCCGCCGAGGAACTGCGCGAGGTTCGGGGCGGCGAGGTTGCCGCCGGAGCCCGCCGCCTCGACGCCCTCCTGACCGAGCAGCGCGCGAGCGCCGAAGCCGACGAACGTCGTCAGCACGTAGAAGGTGCCGATGATGAAGATCGCCCACACCACCGACGAACGCGCGGCCTTCGAGTCGGGCACCGTGAAGAAGCGCATGAGGATGTGCGGCAGGCCGGCGGTGCCGAGCACGAGCGCGACGCCGAGCGACAGGGTGTCGATCGGGCTGGCCAGGAACGTGCCCGGGCCGAGGCTGAACGTCGACTCGTCGGTGACGTTCTCGGCGGCGCGGTTGAACAGCTCGATCGGGTTGAAGCCGACCCGCTCGAGCACGAAGACCGACATCACGAAGATCGCGACCATCAGCAGGACGGCCTTGATGATCTGCACCCACGTCGTGGCGAGCATCCCGCCGAAGATCACGTAGCAGAGCATCATCACGCCGGTGATCAGCACGGCGAGCGAGAAGTCGATGCCGACGAGCGCCTGGATGAGGACGCCCGCGCCGACCATCTGCGCGATGAGGTAGAAGGCCGCCACGCTGAGCGTGCCGAGCGCGGCCGCGACGCGCGCCGGGCGCTCGCGCAGCCGGAAGGACAGCACGTCGGCGATCGTGTACTTGCCGGCGTTTCGCATCCGCTCGGCGAGCAGGAACATCACCGTGAGGAACGCGACGAGGAAGCCGACGGAGTACAGGAAGCCGTCGAAGCCGAAGATGAAGATCAGGCCGGCGATGCCGAGGAACGAGGCGGCGGACAGGTAGTCGCCGGAGATAGCCAGGCCGTTCTGCACGCCGCTGATCGAGCGGCCGGCGGCCCAGAAGACGTTGGCCCCCGTCATCCGCTTGGAGGCCCAGTAGGTGACGACGAGCGTGATCGACAGGACGATCGCGAAGATGACGAGCGCTTCGACGTTGACGTCGGCGGCGATGATGGTCATCGCGAGCCCTCCGGGTCGGTGGGGGCCGCGCCATCGGTGAGCGGCGCGCGGGGCGCCGCCGCGTAGGGGTCGCCGACCGCGTTGCGCACGACCTTCGCGGCCAGCGGGTCGTAGACCTTGTCGGCCCGCCGCAGGTACATGTAGCCCAGCGCGAAGACCATGACGAACTGCGTCAGCGCCAGGCAGTAGCCGACGGTCAGGCCCTGGTAGACCGACTCGGCCATGAAGTCCGGCGCATAGCCGGTCAGCAGGATGAACCCGATGTACCAGGAGAGGAAGAAGATGGTCGCCGGCAGCACGAACCGCCTTCGAGCGGCGACCAGCTCCTTGAACTCGGGCGACTGCTCAACCGCGTCCCAATCGACTCGCCGTTCCGGTGTCGACATCGGCTCCCCCCGTTTCGTGTGGGCTTGTGTCGATGCGCACCTACCCGCCACGGCGACGCGTCAAGCGATTGCATGAACGCCCTCGTTTTGACCCGCCCGGTAGGGTCCGGATCAGACCTGCAACGGCGAGTTTCGAGGGGAGCGAGTCATGGCTGAACAGACCTGCGGAGGGGCCGGCTGCACGTGCGCCGCGCGCGAGGACGGCTTCTGCTCGGACCACTGCAAGGAGCACGCCGGGCATGACCACGAAGGACACTCCTGCCAGTGCGGGCACGCGGGTTGCGCGGCGGCGGCTGAGTAGCGCGCGCTACGGCGGCAGGCGCTGCCCGGCGCGCCGCACGCGAAACCAGCGCGCCGCGTAGCGCTCGAGCGCGAGCGTCGCCGGCAGCGCGTGCTCGTCGCCGGAGAACAGGTCCACGAGCGCCTCGCCGTCCTCGACGGCAAGCGTCACGTGCGCCGCCTGCCCGGCGAGCTCGTGGACGGCGACGATCGTGGCGCCCTCCCAGTCGCAGCGGTGCGCCAGCACCGACGGCGCATCGACGTCGAGCAGCGTCAGGGTCCCGAAGCCGATCTCGGGCGACTCGCGCCGGCGCCGGATCAGGCGCTCGAACCAGTTCAGCAGCGAGTCGGGGTCGGCGCGCAGCGCGGCGGCGTTGACGTGCTCGGGGCCGAACGCGCCCTCGGTGATCGGCCGCGACAGGTCGGCCGGATCCCCGGCCTGCGAGAACCCGGCGTTGGGCTCGGACGACCACTGCATCGGCGAGCGCACCGCCATGCGGCCCTCGATCGCCAGGTTCTCGCCCATTCCGATCTCCTCGCCGTAGAACAGCACCGCGGCGCCGGGCAGCGAGAACGCCAGCGAGTAGACCATCCGCAGCGCGGCCGGGTCGCCGTCGAGCATCGGCGGCAGGCGCCGGCGCAGCCCGCGGCCGTAGAGCTGCAGGCTGGGATCGGCGCCGAAGCGGGCGAAGACCTCGCCGCGCTCGGCCTCGCCGAGCTGGTCGAGGGTCAGCTCGTCGTGGTTGCGCACGAAGCGCGCGAGCGCGGTCGTCGGCGGGATCTCGGGCGCCGCCTGCAGCGTCTGGCGCAGCGGCCCGGCGTCGCCCCGCGCGAGCGACAGGTACAGCGCCTGGTTGCCGAGGAAGTCGAAGAGCATGTGCAGCTCGTCGCCGTCCTCGTCGCCGAAGAACGTGCGCTGCTCCTTGGCCGGGAGGTTGACCTCGCCGAGCAGGATCGCGTCGCCCCGGCGGCGGTTGAGGTACGCGCGCAGGTGGCGCAGCAGCTCGTGCGGGTCGGCGACCGCGTCCTGCGACAGCCCGACCGGCTCGATGAGGAACGGCACCGCGTCGATCCGGAAGCCCGACAGCCCGAGGTCCAGCCAGAAGCCCATGATCTGGGCGATCTCGTCGCGCACCCGCGGGTTGGCGATGTTGAGGTCGGGCTGGTGGGAGTAGAAGCGGTGCAGGTACCACTGGCCGGCCTGCCGGTTGTACGCCCAGTTGGAGTCCTCCCGATCGGGGAAGACGACGTCGCCCGGCTTCTCCTTGGGCTTCTTGTCGTGCCAGACGTAGAAGTCGCGGTACGGCGAGTCGCGGCTCTCGCAGGCCGAGCGAAACCACGGATGCTGGTCGGAGGTGTTGTTGACGACGAAGTCGGCGATGACGCGGATGCCGCGGTCGCGCGCGGTGCGGACGAGCTCGACGAGGTCGCCGAGCGTGCCGAGGCGCTCGTCGACGCCGTAGAAGTCGACGATGTCGTAGCCGTCGTCGCGGTGCGGCGACGGGTAGAACGGCATGAGCCACAGGCAGCTCACGCCGAGGCCGCCGAGGTAGTCGACACGCTCGGTCAGGCCGGCGAGGTCGCCCCAGCCGTCGCCGTCGGAGTCGAAGAACGTCTCGACGTCGAGGCAGTAGATCACCGCGTTCTTCCACCACAGGTCGCTGGTGGCCTTGCGGCTCATCGCAGCGCGGGCAGCACGTGCTCCCCGAAGGCGTCGATGAACGGGTCGAGGTCCTGGCCGACGTGGTGCAGCGCGATCTCGTCGAATCCGAGCCCGGCCAGCTCGCGCAGCCACTGCACGTGGCGCTCGAGGTCGGAGGACACGAGCACCTTCGCGCGCACGTCCTCGGGCGTGACGTCGCGGGCGCGGGCGTCGAACTCCTCGACCGTCGCCACGTCCCAGCAGACCGGCGGGTCGAAGACGTTCGTGCGCCACTGGTCGTGGGCGATGCGCAGCGCCTCCTCATGGGTGGGCGCCCAGGAGAGGTGGACCTGGAGGACGAGGCGCCCGGTTCCGCCGCCGTCGCGGAAGGCGCCGATCATCCGGCGCAGGTGCTCGGCCGGGGCGTTGACCGTGGCCAGGCCGTCGGCCCAGGACCCCGCCCAGCGCGCGGTCTGCTCGCTGACCGCGGCGCCGATGAGCGGGGGCGGCTGCGGCGGGCGCGTGTACAGGCGGGCGCGGTCCACGCTGACGCGACCGTGGTGCGTGACCTCCTCGCCGGCGAACAGCGCGCGCATGACGTCCACGCACTCGCGCAGCCGAGCGTTGCGCTCGTCCTTGGGCGGCCAGGGGTCGCCGGTGATGTGCTCGTTGGAGTTCTCCCCCGTGCCCAGCGCGATCCACAGGCGCTGCGGGAACATCTCGGTCAGCGTCGCCGCCGCCTGCGCCACGATCGCCGGGTGGTAGCGCTGGCCGGGCGCGTTGACGACGCCGAACGGCAGGCTGGTGGTGGCCAGCGCCGCGCCGAGAAACGACCACGCGAAGCCCGACTCGCCCTGCCGCTCGCTCCACGGCGCGAAGTGATCGGAGGACATCGCGGAGTCGAAGCCGGCCTGCTCGGCACGGCGCGCGGCGTGCAGCAGCCGGCTCGGCGGGATCTGCTCGTGCGAGCAGTGCAGCGCGATGCGCGGCATTGCCGTGGGCTACCCGGGCTCTGTGGATTCGAACGCCGGCGGCGTCAGTCGCGGCCGCGGGCGGTGCCGCCGTGGGAGGCGAGATCGGCGAGGAACGCCAGGCCGACGATGAACCACTCCAGCCCGGTCACCTCGCGCGTGCCGTTGTTCCACATGAACGCGTAGGCCAGCGTCGTCCACGGCAGCAGGAAGAACCCGAGGACGGGCAGCAGCCAGCCGTCGTACGCGCGGCCGAGGATGTCGCTCAGAAGCCAGGTGGCGAAGAGCGCCAGGCGCGGTGAGATGAGCGCGAGGATCAGGGCGAGACAGGGCATCGCTGCGGACGCTACGCCTCAACCGCCGCCAGCGCCCGGCGGATCTGCTTCGCCGACGCCGGACCGCGCGTGCCGAGCCCCTGTGCGAACTGCGCGACGCGCAGCTCCTGCAGCATCCAGTGCACGTCGGGTATCGCGGCGCGGCCGCCGCGGGCGCGGTACTCGCGCTCGAGGGCTCCGATCGCGTTCAGGCGGTCGCGGTCGGCGGCGACGGCGTCGGGCAGGCGCTCCAGGCGTCGGCCGGCGGCGCGCAGGTAGCGCACGACGTCCGGCAGGCGGCCGCTGCCGGTGGCGCTGATGAAGCCGGGGTGGACGAGGCTGCCGAGCTGGCCGGCGACATCGAGCCGCGCGGGCTGGAGGGCGGGGTCGGCGGACAGCGCGTCCAGGCGCGCGCGCAGGTCGGCGGCGGCGTCGAGCACCTCCACGGCGGCGCCGACGATCGCGGTGGTCGTCGCCGGCAGGCGCTCGGCGACGTGCGCGCGCAGGGCCGCGAACGCGGCCGCATCCCAGGCCGGGCCTCCGCCGGAGGCGATGAGCTCGTCGAACGCCGCGTTCAGGGCGTCGTCGAGGATGGCCGCGGCCCCGCCGTGCGGCGCTCCCGCCAGCGCGAGCGCGGCGCTGCTCGACAGCCGGCGCTGGACCGTCCGCAGCGGCGAGGGCACGGCGAAGCGCAGGAGGGCGCGCGTGCCGGCGTGCATCGCGGCGGCCTGCGCGCCCGGCGTCTCGAAGGCGCGCACCGCGACGCCGTCGCCCTCGTCCACCAGCGCCGGATAGGCGCGGACGGTCTCGCCGGTGCCGGGCAGCGCGATCGAGCGCGGCAACTCGCCGATCGTCCAGTCGCGCAGGCCGCTGCGCTCGAACGGCGCGGTGGCCGCCGCGAGCTGCGCACGCAGGCGCGGGCGCAACCGGGCGCGCAGCGCGTCGAGGTCCTCGCCGGCGGCCAGCACCTCACCGCTCGCGTCCTGCACCGCGAAGTGCATCCGCAGGTACGGCGGCAGGCGCCGCGCGTCGAACTGGTGGGGCGCGACGTGCACGCCGCGCACGGCCTCGATCTCCCGCGCGACGGCGGACGCCAGCGCGCCGCGGCGCGGCCGCAGCCCGGCCACGACCCGCGCCGCCGTCTCCGGGATCGGCACGAGCGGGCGGCGCAGGTCCTTGGGCAGCGAGCGGACGAGCGCCGTGACGAGCTCCTCGCGCAGGCCGGGGACGAGCCAGTCGAAGCCCGCCGGCTTCACCCGCTCCAGCGCGTGCAGCGGGACGTGGACGGTGATGCCGTCGTCGGCGCTGCCCGGCTCGAAGCGGTACGTCAGCGCCAGCTCGAGCTCGCCCTGGCGCCACACGTCCGGGAACGCCGCCTCGTCGACCCCCTTGTTCCCGACGAGCAGCTCCCGCGTGAACCGGAGCAGCTCGGGCTCGCGCTTGCGGGCGTCCTTCCACCAGCGGTCGAAGTGCGCGCCGGACACGACCCTCTCCGGGATGCGGGCGTCGTAGAAGTCGTAGAGCTCGGCGTCGGTGACGACGATGTCGCGCCGGCGCGCGCGGTGCTCGAGCTCCTCGGCCTCCTCGAGCAGACGGCGGTTGTCGGCCAGGAAGCGATGGCTCGCCGCCCAGTCGCCCTCCAGCAGCGCGTGGCGGATGAACAGCTCGCGCGAGAGCACCGGGTCGATCGGCCCGTAGGGCACCTTGCGCGCGCCGACCACCGGCACGCCGTAGAGCGTCGCGCGCTCGATCGCCACGACCGACGCGCGCTTGCGCTCCCAGTGCGGCTCGGCGTACGTGCGCTTGAGCAGGTGCCCGGCCAGCGGCTCGATCCAGCGCGGCTGGATCTGCGCCGCGGTGTGGCCGTACAGGCGCGCGGTCTCGACGAGCTCGGCGACCATGACCCAGACCGGCGGCTTGCGCGCCAGCGCCGACCCCGGCGACAGCGTGAAGCGCGCGCCGCGCGCGCCGTCGAAGTCGCGCGAGGCGCCGTTGCGCAGGCCGATGTGCGACAGCAGGCCGGCCAGCAGCGCGCGGTGCACGTCGTCCGGCGCGGCGGGCTGCTCGTTGATCGTCACACCGACGTTGCGCGCCGCCTGGCGCAGCTGCCCGGCGAGGTCCTGCCACTCGCGCACCCGCATGTAGTGCAGGTACTCGGCGTGGCACATCTTGCGAAAGCCGTTGCGCGACAGCTCTTTCTGGCGCGCGCGCAGATGGCGCCAGAGGTTCAGGTACGCCAGGAAGTCCGACCGCGCGTCGGGATCGACGAAGCGGGCGTGCTGCTCGCCGGCCTCGGCGCGCTTGTCGGTCGGGCGGATGCGCGGGTCCTGGATCGACAGCGCGGCGGCGATGACGACGACCTCGTCCGCGCAGCCGGCCTGGTCGGCCTCGAGCACCATCCGCCCGATCCGCGGGTCGACCGGGAGCTGGGCCAGCCTGCGCCCGAGCGGCGTCAGCCGCTTGCGCGCGTCCTGCGCGTCCGGATTCAGCGCGCCGAGCTCGTGCAGCAGGGCTTTGCCGTCACGGATCTGGCGGCGATCGGGCGGGTCGAGGAAGCCGAAGTCCTCCACCTCGCCGAGGCCCAGCGACGCCATCTGCAGGATCACCGCGGCGAGGCTCGTGCGCAGGATCTCGGGATCGGTGTACGCCGGGCGCTCGAGGAAGTCCTCCTCGGAGTACAGGCGCACGCAGATGCCGTCCGACGTGCGCCCGCAGCGGCCCTTGCGCTGGTTGGCCGAGGCCTGCGAGACCGGCTCGATCGGCAGCCGCTGGACCTTCAGCCGCGCGCTGTAGCGGCTGATCCGCGCGGTGCCGGGGTCGACGACGGCGCCGATCCCGGGCACGGTGAGCGACGTCTCGGCCACGTTCGTCGCCAGCACCACGCGACGTTCGCCGTGCGGCTTGAAGACCTTCTGCTGCTCGGCCGGCGACAGCCGCGCGTACAGCGGCAGGACGCCGACCTCCTGCGGCAGCCGCGCGGCCAGCGCCTCGGCGGTGTCGCGGATCTCGCGCTCGCCGGAGAGGAACACGAGGACGTCGCCGGGCGCGTCGTCGAGCAGCTCCTCGACGGCGTCGCCGATCGCGTCGACGGGATCGTCCTCCTCGGCAGCCGGCCGGTAGCGGACCTCGACGGGATACGTGCGCCCGGAGACCTCGACGACCGGCGCGCCGCCGAAGTGCTCGCTGAAGCGGGCGGTGTCGATCGTCGCGCTCGTGATGACGAGCTTGAGGTCGGGGCGGCGCGGCAGCAGCTGCTTGAGGAAGCCGAGCAGGAAGTCGATGTTCAGGCTGCGCTCGTGCGCCTCGTCGAGGATGATCGTGTCGTAGCGCTTGAGGAAGCGGTCGCGCCCGATCTCCGCGAGCAGGAGCCCGTCGGTGACGAGGCGGACCTGCGTGTGCCGGCTCGTCTTGTCCTCGAAGCGCACGGCGTAGCCGACGGCCCCGCCAAGCGGCACGCCGAGCTCCTCGGCGATCCGCGTGGCCACCGTGCGCGCGGCGATCCGCCGCGGCTGGGTGTGGGCGATCGACGTCCGGCCGAGCTCGAGGCAGATCTTCGGCAGCTGCGTCGTCTTGCCCGAGCCGGTCTCGCCGGCGACGATCACGACCTGGTTGGATCCGAGCGCTGCGAGCAGGTCGTCGCGGCGCGCGCTGACCGGCAGCTCGGGCGGATAGGTGATCTTCAGGTCCGAGTCCGCCGCGATCGCCATCGCATCCAGCATATGGCTGCGATGATCGCCTCCGTGGAGTGCGTGCGGATCGACAAGTGGCTCTGGGCGGCGCGCTTCTATAAGACCCGCACGCTCGCCGCGGACGCGGTCAAGGGCGGGAGGGTGGAGCTCGGCGGCGCGCGCGTGAAGGCCAGCAAGGAGGTCGCCGCGGGCGACGAGCTGCGGATCACGATCGGCCAGACCCGCCGCACGGTCATCGTGCGCGACGTGTCGGACAAGCGCGGGCCGGCCAAGGTCGCGCAGTCCCTGTACGAGGAGACGCCGGAGAGCATCACCGCGCGCGAGGCCGCCGCCGAGCAGCGCCGGCTGATGTCGCCGCCGCCGGGCGCCGATCTCGGGATGCGCCCGACCAAGCGCGACCGCCGGCGGCTGGACTCGGCGCGCGGCGGCCGGCGTTAGACGTCTCGTTCAAAGCACAAGGGAGACACCATGGGACAGCCGGTCGTGCACTTCGAGATCATCGGCGCCGACGGCCCGGCGCTGCACCGCCCCTACGCGCAGCTCTTCGGCTGGGAGATCAACGCCGACAACCCGATGAACTACGGGATCGTCGCCCGCGAGGGCAACGTGAACGCCGACGGCGTCGGGATCGGCGGCGGCGTCGCCGGCTACGAGGGCGTCGGCAGCCTCGTGACGTTCTACGTCGAGGTGCCCGACGTCGCGGCCGCGCTGGCGCAGGCCGAGACGCTCGGCGGCAAGCGCGTGATGGGGCCGGAGGAGATCATGCCCGGCACCACGATCGCCCAGTTCACCGATCCCGAGGGTCACCTCATCGGCCTCGTCAGCCCGGGCTGACGCCGCCGCGCATGCGCTCCGAAGGGCTAGGTATCGATACCGGTCGGTAGCAGAAGGGGTCACAGGGGTGACCTGGTACCGATCGGTGCCCATCTCCCTTTGCGCAGTGAGCTGGTACCGATCGGTAGCAGCATTCGCCCCGAGCTGCTACGGTTACCGATCGGTACCATCAACGCCTCGACACCACGGGAGTTCGGACAGCAGATTCGCCGGCGGCGCACGGAACTCGGCCTCAGCCAGAGTGCGCTCGCCGACGTGGTCGGCGTCAACCGCCGGGTCATCGGCGAGCTCGAGCGAGGCAAGGCATCGGTCCAGGTCGGGATCGCGTTGCGCGTCGCCGTGGCGGTGGGCCTGGACGTTGCGCTTGTGGAGCGTCCGCGATGAGCACGCTCGTCGTCTGGATCGCGGGACGGCCCGTCGGACAGCTGATCCGCAAGCCGAACGGGAACGTCCAATTCCCCTACGACCCGGCCCACGACGGGCCGCCGGCCTCGCAGGCGCTGCCCCTCCGGGATGAGGCGCACGGGCACAAGGCGGTGCACGCGGTCTTCGGCGGCCTGCTTCCGGAAGGCGACGTTCGGAAGGTCCTGGCCCGCAACATCGGGGTGTCCGAAGGCACGACTACGGGCTGCTGAAAGCCATCGGCGGCGATGTGGCCGGCGCGATCACGCTGCTGCCGGAGGGCGTGGAGCCGCCCACCGAGCCCGCCTCGCGCGCGCTCGACGACGCGGCCCTCTCGCAGCTGCTCGGCGAACTGCCCCAGCGTCCGCTGGCGGCCGACGCGAAGGAGGGCATCCGCCTGTCGCTCGCCGGAGCCCAACCGAAGGTTCCCGTGATCATCGACGACGACGGTCGCATGGCGCTTCCGACGAACTCGGCTGCGCCCACGACGCACATCCTCAAGCCGCAGCCGGCGCGCTTTCCCGGCCTCGTGGACAACGAGGCGTTCTGCAGGGCGCTGGCCCGTGCGTGCGAGCTGTCCGTCGCGCCGGTGCGCAAATCGAGCGCGGCATCTGGCGTGCCGTTTCTCGTCGTAGAGCGCTACGACCGCGATCTCACCACCGATCCGATCCGCCGCCTGCACCAGGAGGACTTCTGCCAGGCCCTCGGGCTTCCGGCGGAACGCAAGTACCGGCAGGAAGGCGGTCCGACGGTTGCCCAATCGGCTGAGCTGCTGCGCAGCTGCACGCCGGTTCCGGCGCGTGGTCTACCCCGAGCTGACGACCCGGCTGGCCATGAGCATCGGCGGCGCGCGCGAGCTTGACGAGGTCGATGACGATGCCTGGATCAAGCTCGCCCGTGACGCAGGCTTGCGCCCGGCGTTCGTGACGAGGACGGTCCAGGAGCTGCTCGGGCGCGCCGCCCGGGAGGCGGCGGGGCTGCTCGCGACGCCCGTGCACGCGAACGCCTCCGCGGCACAGGTCAACGCGCGCGTCCAGCGCCTCGCCGGCCGCTACTCGTAGTCGACCGCGTGGGCCACCGCCCGCACGTACGGCGCCGCGAGCGGCTCGCTGCGGCGGACGAGCTCGGCGATCGCCAGCCCGACGACGATGTCGGCGACGTAGTGCTCGCCGAGGTAGACGATCGCGAACGACGCCGCGGCGACGTAGGACCAGCCGATCACGCCGTACACCGGCCCGACCTCGCTCAGTCCCATCGCGGTGATCGCGGCCGAGGAGATGTGGTCCGACGGCATCGACCCCCACGGGTTGCCCGGCGCCGCGCCCTCCTTGGGCGGCGGGCGCTTGAGCACGTCGCAGACGACGAGCCGCGCGACGCGCTCGACCTCGCCGCCCATCCGCCCCTCCTTCTCCGACGCCCACCACGGCGGCGCCTCCGGCGCGAAGAAGTAGAACGGGCACGTCAGGTGGTAGGCGGCGGCGAGCCGTGCCCCGGCGCGCGGCACGAACTCCTCGTGGCGCGCGGCGAGGTAGATGAGCAGGATGTGCGGCAGAAACCACGAGCCGTAGACGACCGTGACGAGCTTGTCGAAGGCGGTCACCTCGCCGCGGCGGCGCAGGGCGCGCTGCAGCCGCAGGCCCGGCGGGACCCCGAGCCCGACGACGGTGTCGAAGCGGATCGGCCGGTCGATCCACAGGCGCCGGCGCAGCTTGTCGGGATGGTCGTAGGGCAGCTCCCAGCCGAGCTTGAACAGGTGCAGGTAGCCCGCGGCCACCGCCGCGTAGCGCGGGCGGCCCTTCGGCACCGCGATCGCCAGGCCCAGCGGCGGCAGGCAGCCCAGCGTGAGCGTGACGGCCGGGTGCAGCCCGAGCCGCCTGCGCGCGGCGATCACGCCCACCGTGAGCGGCACGGCGGCCGCCGCGACGACGATCGGCGCACGTGAGCCGGAGCGGATGCGGCGGTGGACTGCGCTCGCCGCGCTGTCGAGCAGAGGCTGAAACGGCGACGGGCCGTCGGGACCGCGGCGGCGATACCACGCTGGCCGAGTCGGCATGCCGGGCAGCCTAGCCACAGGCCGGGCAAGGCCCGCCGCGTCGGTGCGCGCCCGGCGCGTCGCCGCTCCGCGCGCGCCCGACCCATCCCTGCCACGATCGTGCGGTGCGACCCGGGGTCCCCACGCTGGCCGATGCGTCCGACCCGCTCGGAAAGCTGCAGCGCGGCCTCGGCGCGGGCTACCTGTGGGCGCTGGACGCCGACCGGACCGTCGCCCACGCACTGCTCATGCACTGCGTCTTCAACGACCCGCGCTGGGACCGCCAGCTCGACGACCGCGACGACTACCACGCGACGCTCGCGCTCGACCTGCAACTGCACACGGACGCGCTCGAGCTGTGGCTGCGCGACAGCGACGAGGCCATTCCCGACACGACCTACGACGTGCTCGGCATGCTCGGCCGGATGGCCGTCCGCGGCCACGCCGACGCGCGCGGTGTGCTGCGCGCCTACGTCGGCTACGGCCGCTACTGGCAGCGCGCGCTGGACCAGCTCATCGGCGATTACGACGCGCCGCGCTCGGCGATGCCGTGGCCGGAGGTCGTCGGCGGCCTCGACGCGGTGCTCGTCGAGCGCTTCGCGACCGACGACGCGCTGGCCGAGGCGCTGTCCGGCCTGGACCCGCGCGAGCGCCCGTGGACGATGTGGTCGGTCGAGAACCCGCGGATCGCGCGCGCCTTCGCGCTGGAGCCGAAGGGCGCCGGGGGCGTGCCGGCCGCGCCGGCGCCGTCGTCCGCGTCCAAGCGGCGCACACCGCGCGAGCGCACGATGCCCGCGCGCACGCGCCCGCGCGAGATGAGCACCGCCGAGCTGCTGCAGATCGCCGAGGACTCGCGCTGGACGCAGATCGCCGACGAGCTCGCGTCGCGCCGGGCGCCGGAGGACGTCGAGCAGCTGGTACACGCCGCCCACGACCCGGCCGTCCCGATGCGCCGCGCGGCGATCCTCGCGCTCGGCCGCCAGGGCCGCCGCGAGCTGCTGGAGATCGCCGAGGAGCACACGAAGGGCGAGCGCGACAAGCTGCAGGGGGCGATCGCGCTGGCGCTGGAGGCGATGCCGCTCTCGCACACGCGAGCGCTCGCCCACGACTGGCTGGCCTCGCCGGACTGGGCGCGGCGGCGCAAGGCGGCCGGCATGCTCGCGACGTGGTCGGAGGACGAGGATCGGGCGCCGGCGCGGCGGGCGCTGGAGCGCGAGCTCGACGAGGGCCTGGAGGGCGACGTCTACGTCATCTGCTCGCTGGCCCAGGCGTTGGGGCGCAGCGGAGTGCACGGCCCGTTCATGGAGCTCCAGCAGGCCTACGAGCAGATCCCCTACTCCTACGGCCGGCGCTACGTCGTCGCCGCGCTCGCCGCATCGGATCCCACCTTCGACGGCGACGTCGCCGTCGAGTGCCTGTGGGACTGCGAGGCCGAGACGCGACGGCTGGCCGTCACACACGTCGACCGGCGGGTGCGGCTCGCCGCACAGCGGCTGGAGGAGCTCGCCGCCGACGAGGCGCACGCCGCGTCGGTGCGCGCGGCGGCGCTCGCGCGGCTGCGCGCGTGAGCGCCGTCGCAGGTTCGGCGCACTTATGTGACACAGCGGTCTTGAGTCGTCACACGGGACGCCGGAGACTCGGACCCATGTACGACCACGAGCCCATCCACGTGACCGTGCCCGGCTACGCCGGCGACCCACGGTCCGAGCCCGAGCCTCCGCCCGGCGTCGTGATCCATCGCGTGCCGGAGCTGCATCCCGACGACGTCACGGTGATCGACGGGATCCCCTGCACGTCCATCGCGCGCACGCTCGTCGATCTCGCCGAGGTCATGTCTTGCGAGGAGCTGCGCGCGACGTTCGCGCGGGCCCGCGCGATGGGCCTGCTCGACATCGCGGCGGTCAAGGCGTCGGCCGCCCGCGTGGAGTGGCGCCCGTCGCTGACGCTGCTCTACGAGGTGATCGCCGAGTTCGGCGGGTGAGGGCTGCGCCACGGAGAACCACTGCGGTGCGCTGGAGCGAGTGGTAGATGACTGGTAGCGTCCTACCAGTGAAAACCTCGATCGATGCCGCCGGCCGGATTGTCGTGCCAAAGCCACTGCGCGACGCGCTCGGGCTCACCGCGGGCGCGGAGCTAGACATCTCGCGCTACGGCGCCGGCCTGCAGCTGATCCCGGCAGGCCGCACCGCGCGGTTGGTCGACGAGGGGGGCAGGCTCGTCGCCGCCGGGGAGACCACGATCGACGACGACGTCGTCTTTGCCCTGATCGACAGCGGACGCCGTTGACGGGCCTGGCGCTCGACACGAGCGTGGCCATCGCGCTGCTCGTCCAGACGCATCGCGAGCACGCGGCGGTCGTCCGCTGGTGTGGCAGCCGGCCGCTCGTGCTGAGCGGCCACGCGGTGGCCGAGACATATTCCGTGCTCACGCGCCTGCCGGGTGATGTACGGCTCTCGCCGGTCGATGCGGCGCGGTTGCTCGGCGCCTGGTTCGGCCCGCCTCTCCTGCTCGGACCCGACAGCGCTGCGCGCCTCCCCGAGGTTCTCAGCGGACTCGGGATCGCCGGCGGCGCCGTCTACGACGCACTCGTCGGGCTCGCGGCTGTCGAGCATGACGCCGACCTCGCCACCCGCGACATCCGCGCGAAGGCGACCTACGAGACAGTCGGAGCGCGCGTCGTCGTCGCGGGATGAGCTGCGGCGTGCGGCGTTCTGCGCGATATCGGGGGCGCCACGGCACCGACTAAGCTCACCGCGTGACCACATTCGCCGATCTTGGACTTTCAGAGAGCACGCTAGAGGCACTCGAGGACGTCGGCTACGAGAAGCCCAGTCCCATTCAGGAGCAGGCGATTCCGCCGATGCTCGAGGGCCGCGACGTCATCGGGCAGGCCCAGACGGGGTCGGGCAAGACCGCCGCCTTCGGCCTTCCGATCATCGAGTACATCGACCCGACCGAGCCGGAGGTGCAGGCGCTCGTCCTGACGCCGACGCGCGAGCTGTGCATCCAGGTGACGCAGGCGCTGCGCGCCTACGCCACCCGCAAGGGCGCCGACGTCGTCGCGGTCTTCGGCGGCGCGCCGATCCGCACGCAGCAGGCCCAGCTCAAGGCCGGCGGGCACATCGTCGTCGGCACCGTCGGGCGTGTGCTGGACCTCATCGGCCGCCACTCGCTGGTGCTCGACCACTGCCGCTTCGTCGTGCTCGACGAGGCCGACGAGATGCTCGACCTCGGGTTCCTCGAGGACGTCGAGAAGATCCTGCGCCTGACGCCCAACAGCCGGCAGACCGCGCTGTTCAGCGCGACGATGCCGCCGCCGATCCGCGCGCTCGCCGACAACTACCTCTACGACCCCGAACACGTCAAGGTGCAGTCCGCGACGCTGACGGTCGACTCCGTCGAGCAGTTCCAGCTCACGGTCAAGACCGCCGACAAGGCCGACAAGCTCGTCGAGGTGCTCGAGGCCGAGCGGCCCGACCAGGCGATCGTCTTCGTGCGCACGAAGATCCGCACCGACCAGCTCTACAAGAAGATGAAGGACCGCGGCTTCAACGTGAAGGCGCTGCACGGCGACATGTCGCAGGGCTCGCGCGACGGCGTCATGCTCGGCTTCAAGGGCGGCCGCGTGCCGATCCTCGTCGCCACCGACGTCGCCGCCCGCGGCCTGGACATCTCCACCGTGACGCACGTCGTGAACTTCGACGTGCCGCGCTCGCCCGACGTCTACGTGCACCGCATCGGCCGCACGGGCCGCGTCGGCCGCGCGGGGCGCGCGATCACGTTCGTCGAGCCCAAGCAGGAGAAGGAGCTCGAGGCGATCGAGCGCCACACCGGCGTCAAGGTCTCGCCCTGGGCGGCCGGCGCGCACGTCGAGCCCGCGCCGATCGTCGAGAAGCCGCGCCGTCACACCAAGCCGCACGTCACGCGCAACGGCGACGAGGACTACGCCAAGCTCATCGTGGCCGGCGGCCGGGCCGCCGGGATCGAGGTGGCCGATCTCGTCAGCGCCGTCACGCACGCGGCGTCGATCGACGGCGAGGCGGTCCGCGACGTCAAGGTGCTCGAGCATTTCGCGTTCCTGTCGGTCCCCGCGGCCGAGGCCGAGCGGATCGCGGCGGCGGTCGACGGCGAGCGCGTGCGCGGCCGGCGCATCCGCGTCGAGCCCGCCAAGGTCTGACCCCGGGGGGGGGCCGGGCCCCTCGCCGACGACCGATCATCTAGGGTCGCGCCTCGATGGCCTCGGAACGCAACCTCCTCGGCGAGCCCCTCGAGCCCTGTGGCACCGATCCGCTGACCGGCTTCTACCGCGACGGCTGCTGCAGCACGGGTCCCGACGACCTCGGCAGCCACACGATCTGCGCCGTCGTGACCGCGGAGTTCCTCGAGCACCAGCGCAGCATCGGCAACGACCTCTCGACGCCGATGCCGCTGTACCGCTTCCCCGGCCTCGTGCCGGGCGACCGCTGGTGCGTGACGGCCGTCAACTGGCTGCGCGCCTACGAGGACGGCGCCGCCTCGTACGTCGTGCTGGCCTCGACGCACGAGCGCGCGCTGGACATCGTGCCGCTCGCGGCGCTGCGCGAGCAGGCCGTCGACGTGCCCGCCGATCCGGGCACGCTCGAGGGCTGACGGCGGCGCCCGCCCGGGCGCCCACGGCGATTGCGCAACTCGCGGCGCGCGGGCGCGTTACCCTGTGCTGACGTGGCGCTGCTCCTGAGAGACCGCGAGGCGACCCCCGAGGCCGCCCCCCCACCGCCCGACGGCGCCGTTCTGGCGACCGTTCCGGACTTCGCCTGCGAGAGCTGCGGCGCGGCCATGGAGCGCGGCCAGGACTGGTGTCTGGAGTGCGGCACGGCGGCCCCCGGCCGGCTCGGCACGAAGCCCGGCTGGCGCGCGGCGTTCACCGTCGTCGGCCTGACGACGCTGCTGCTGTGCTGCGCCGTCGTCGCCGCCTACGCGGCGCTGACCAGCGACGCCGAGCGCACCGCCGCGGCCCCGCCCGCCGGCAGCGGCGACCCGATCACCGCCCAGGTCCCGGGCACGGCCGCACCGGGCGCCACGCCGATCCAGCCCGGCGTCACCGGGCCGGGCGTCACGCCGCCCGCGACGCCGCCCGCCAACGGCGGCACCCCGCTCATCCCGACCACGAAGCCGCCCGCCAGCGCGCAGAACACGCCGATCATCCCGACGAAGCCGCCGGCCGCCGCCGCGAACGACGACGCCGGGAGCGGCGCGGCGACGAACGACGCGACCGGCGACGGCGCTGCCGGCAGCGGCTCGACGGGCAGCAACGCCGCCTCGTCGCCGCCCGCCGACTCCCCGGTGACGATCGACTTCGCGAAGGACGCCGCGCGCACGTACGACCCGACAGAGCGCGCCGGCGCCGAGTTCGGGCCGGCCGCCCTGGCGATCGACGCCAAGCCCGACACGGTCTGGGACGTCACCGTCCCCGCCGACGGCCAGCCGATCGCCGCCGGCCTCGTGATCGACCTCGGCAAGCCCTACGCGCTGCGCTCGCTGCGCCTCGCCACGCCGACCGACGGCTTCACGGTCGAGATCTACGGCGCCAAGAGCGCCAAGCAGCTGCCCGAGGACGTCATCGACAAGCGCTGGATCCACCTGACCGACAAGAAGTTCGTGCTCGACGGCGAGCCGATCGTGCTCAAGGGCAAGGGCGACGGCGCCAAGGTCCAACTCGTGCTGCTGCACTTCACGACGCCCGCCGACCCCGACGACCCGCGGGTCGCGATCGGCGACGTCAAGCTGCGCGGAACGCTGTAGCCCAGACCAAGGCACTAAGCTCCGCCGCATGTCAGCTGCCGCTATGAGAACGACCGAGGGCGTGATCGTCTTCGAGCTCTTCGACGAGGACGCACCCGAGACCGTGGAGAACTTCAAGAAGCTCGCGAAGGATGGCTTCTACGACGGCCTGATCTTCCACCGCGTCATCAAGGACTTCATGATCCAGGGGGGCTGCCCCTACGGCACCGGCACCGGTGACGCGGGGTACAAGTTCGACGACGAGATCAACGAGCACAAGCTCGTGCGCGGCGCGCTCGCGATGGCGAACGCGGGCCCGAACACGAACGGCTCGCAGTTTTTCATCGTCACCTCCGAGGCCACCCCGTGGCTCGACGGCAAGCACACGGTGTTCGGCCAGGTGACCGACGGCATGGACGTCGTCGACCGGATCGAGAACATGCCGACGAAGGGCGCCGACCGCCCCGTCGAGCCGATCCACATCGCGAACATCGACCTCGGCGAGTAGCCGCGGTCAAGAGGCTTGGACCTCCTCCAAGCCGTCGTTCTGGGGATCGTCCAGGGGCTCACCGAGTTCCTGCCGATCTCCAGCAGCGGACACCTGCGGATCGTCCCCGCCATGGCGGGCTGGGAGGATCCCGGCGCCGCGTTCTCCGCCGTCATCCAGCTCGGGACGATGGCGGCCGTCGTCCTGTACTTCCGCGCCGACCTGATCCGCATCGCGCGCGCGTGGCTGGCCTCGCTGCGCGACCCGAGCCGGCGCTCGGAGCTCGACGCGCGCATGGGCTGGTACCTCATCTGGGGCACGGTCCCGATCGTGGTCTTCGGCTTCACGTTCTCACACCAGATCGAGACCGGGGCACGCAGCCTGTACCTCATCGGCAGCACGCTGATCGGGCTCGGGCTGCTGCTGCTGGTCGCCGAGAAGGTCTCGCGCCGCGAGCGCGACGTGACGAGCGTCACGCGCAAGGACGCGATCATCATCGGCTTCGCGCAGGCGCTCGCGCTGATCCCCGGCGTGTCGCGCTCGGGCGCGACGATCACCGCCGGCCTGTTTCTCGGCCTCGACCGCGTCGCCGCGGCCCGCTTCTCGTTTCTGCTGTCGATCCCCGCGGTGGTGCTGAGCGGCGCCTACGAGCTGCGCGACGTCGTGTCGGGCGGCGCCGAGGGCGGCGCCGGGATCGCCCCGACGGCGGTCGCCACGCTGCTGGCGTTCATCAGCGGCTACATCTCGATCGCGTTCTTGCTGCGCTTCCTCACGACGCACACCACCGCGGTGTTCGTGGCCTACCGCGTCGCGCTCGGCGTCGTGGTGCTCGTGCTCGCCGGCACCGGCGTCATCGCCTGACGCCCCACGCGAACGGCTAGGGTTTGACGCGACGTCGAGACGCGAGGGAGCACCACGCCATGGCCAGCGCTGACACCACGATCGCCCAGAGCATCAACGGACACGGCGGCGGCGCCGAGATCGCCGTCGAGAACCCCGCGACGGGCGAGGTCATCGCCCACGTCGCCGATCTCTCGGCCGAGCGCGTCGCCGAGCTCGCCCGCATCGGGCGCGCCGCCCAGGTCGGCTGGCAGGCGCTGGGCTTCGACGCCCGCGCGCGGGTCATGAAGCGGATGCAGAAGTGGGTCATGGACAACGCCGACCGGCTCGTCGAGACGATCGTCTCCGAGACCGGCAAGACCTACGAGGACGCCTTCATGGCGGAGATCAACTACACCGGCGGGGCGATCGCCTACTGGGCCAAGCACGCCGAGAAGTTCCTCGCCGACGAGAAGGTCCGCGCCACGACGCTCGCCGTCCTCGGCAAAAAGCTCGTCACGCGCTACGAGGCGCTCGGGCTGATCGGCGTCATCGGGCCGTGGAACTACCCGCTGACGAACTCCTTCGGCGACTGCATCCCGGCGCTGCTGGCCGGCAACAGCGTGATCCTCAAGCCGTCGGAGATCACCCCGCTGACCTCGCTGCTGCTCGCCGAGGGCCTGGCGCAGAGCGGCCTGCCCGACGGCGTCTTCCAGGTCGCCACGGGGCGCGGCGAGACCGGCGCGGCGCTCGTCGACGAGGTCGACATGGTCATGTTCACCGGCTCGACGGAGACCGGCCGGAAGGTCATGGCGCGCGCCGCGCAGACGCTGACGCCGGTGGCGCTCGAGCTCGGCGGCAAGGACCCGATGATCGTGCTCTCCGACGCCGACCTCGAGCGCGCTGCCAACCTCGCCGTCTACTACTCGATGCTCAACGGCGGCCAGACCTGCATCTCGATCGAGCGCGTCTACGTCGAGGAGCCCGTCTACGACGCGTTCGTGCAGAAGGTCGTCGACAAGGTCGGCGTGCTGCGCCAGGGCCAGTCGACCGGCCCGGCGACCGCCGAGGTGGGCGCGGTGACGTTCCCCAAGCAGCTCGAGATCATCGAGGAGCACGTCCGCGACGCGCTGGCCAAGGGCGCCCGCGCGCTGACCGGCGGCCGGCGGCGGCCCGGCAAGGGCATGTTCTACGAGCCCACCGTGCTCGTCGACGTCGACCACTCGATGAAGGCGATGACCGAGGAGACCTTCGGACCGACGCTGCCGATCATGAAGGTCGCCGACGCCGAGCAGGCGCTCGAGCTCGCCAACGACTCGCCCTACGGCCTCGGCGGCGCGGTGTTCGGCGAGCGCCAGCGCGCCGAGAGGCTGGCCCGGCGGATGCACGCCGGGGCGGTCTGCGTCAACGACGCGCTGCTGAACTACGTCGCCGTCGAGCTGCCGATGGGCGGCTGGAAGGCGTCGGGTCTCGGCACCCGCCACGGCGCCGCGGGGATCCGCAAGTTCACCAAGCAGCAGTCGATCTTCATCTCCCGCGTGCACCTCCGCAACGACGTGTACATGTTCCCGTACCGGCCCGCCGTCTCGAAGGCGCTCTTCCGCGGCGTGCGGCTCTTCTACGGGCGCGGCAAGCGCTGACGCGCAGCCGCATCTGAAAGCCGACGACGTAGGGCCCGCGCCGGATGGCCGCGATCGCGTTCGCGCTGGGGTCCTCGCTGCTGTGGGGGCTGTCGGACTACCTCGGCGGCTTCAAGAGCCGCACGTTCGCCGTGCCGGTGGTGCTGGCGGGGATGTACCTCTCGTCGCTGCTGGTGATGCTGGCGTTCGTCGGCGCCCGCGGGGAGGCGGCGCCGCCGACGCAGTACGTGCTCGCCGGGCTCGGCGCGGGGCTCGTCGGGATCCTGGCGCTCGGGGCGTTCTACACCGCGCTGTCGATCGGGACGATGAGCATCGTCGCGCCGATCTCGGCGACCGGCGTGGCGCTGCCGGTGATCGTCGGGCTGATCGGCGGCGAGCGGCCGGGCGCGCTGCGCTCGGCGGGGCTGGCGCTGGCGGTCGTCGGCATCGTGCTCGCCTCGCGGGAGGCCCCCGGCGGGCCGATCGGACCCCGCGAGCAGCGCCTCAGCATCGGCCTGGCGATCCTGGCGGGCCTGGGCTTCGGCTCGTACTTCGTGCTCGCCGAGATCGGCTCGGAGGGCGACGTGGCCTGGACGCTGCTGCTCTCGCGCGTCATGGGCTTTCCGATCGTCTTGCTCATCGCGCTGCTGGCGCTGCGCCGCGGCGGCGCGGTCCGCCCCGGCTGGGGGGCCGCGGCGGCGCTCGGCGGCATCGGCCTGCTCGACCTCGGGGCGAACGCGTTCTACAACCATGCCTCGACGATCGGCGAGCTGTCGAGCGTCTCGGTCGCCAGCTCGCTGTATCCGGTCGTGACCGTGATGCTCGCCGCGCTGCTGCTCGGCGAGCGCGTCCAGGGCGTGCAGCGCGCAGGGGTCGGCGTGGCGCTCGCCGGCGTGCTGATGATCGCGGCGGGGGCGTAGCCCGCGAGCGTAGCCTTGGGCCGATGACGGCCCTCGCCACCGCCCTCGTCGCCGTCGAGCCGCTGCAGATCGCGCCGGCGCTGGCCTTCGGCGTCATGTACGTCGTGCGCGCGCGCCGCCTGGCGGCGAACGGCAAGCCGGTGGCGGCGTGGCGCCGGGCCTGCTTTCTCTGCGGCCTGGCGCTGATCGTGCTGACGCTGATCTCGCCGCTCGGGGCCTTGTCCGACGAGCTCTTCGCCGCCCACATGGCCGAGCACCTGCTGATCGCCGACATCGGCGCGCTGCTGCTCGTGCTCGGCCTGACCGGGCCGCTGCTGGCGCCGCTGCTGCGCACGACGGCGCTGGGCTGGCTGCGCCACCTCGCCCATCCGGTGCCGGCCTTCGCGCTGTGGGCGGCCGACCTGTTCTTCTGGCACCTCGTCGGCCCGCACGAGGCCGCGGTGCGCAACGACGCCGTCCACGCGCTGCAGCACATGCTCTTCGTCGGACTCGGGATCAACATGTGGATGGCGCTGTTCGGCCCGCTGCCCAAGCCGGCCTGGTTCGGCAACTTCGCCAAGCTCATCTACATCGTCGTCGTGCGGCTGACCTCGACCGTGCTGGCCAACGTCTTCGTGTGGAGCAACGACGTCTTCTTCGACGTCTACGCCGCGGGCGAGCGGGCGCACGACATCTCACCGCACACCGACCAGGTCATCGCCGGCTCGACGATGATGGTCGAGGGGTCGATTCTCACGATCTGCCTGTTCGGCTGGCTGTTTCTGCGCAGCGCCCGCGAGGGCCAGGAGCGCCAGGAGCTCATCGAGCTCGCAGCGGCGGGCGGCGTCGCGCTCGACGAGCGCCGCGCGGCCCGCGCCGTCGCGGCCGGGCGGGGCGGCGAGCTCAAACGGCGCATAGAGGATGACCGGACGAGGTACCTTGAGTGACATGTCCCTAATGAACAAGCTCACTCAGCTCGCCAAGTCACAGCAGGGCAAGGACCTCGTCGAGAAGGCGAAGACCTTTGCCAACGACCCCAAGACACGCGAGAAGATCGACGAGGCGCGCACCAAGTTCAGCGGGCACGTCGACACCGCCAAGCAGAAGATGGCCGAGAAGAAGGCCGACGACGCCGGCAACGGCGCTCCGACCTACGGCGAGGAGACCTCCGCGGCGAACACGCCGAAGTACGGCGAGGAAAGCCCGGCCTCCTCGGCGACGACGGCCGACACGCCGCCGACGGCCCCCGACGCCGACCCGGTCGACAAGCCCAACCCGACCTACGGCGAGGAGGAGGGCGACAAGCCGCTCTACGGCGAAGACGGCCCGAAGGCCGCCTAGTACCAGTCCTCCCCGAGCGCCTCGCGCTCGGCACGTTCGGCGAGGGCGACCACGCCCTCGCCGAAGCCGTGCAGCCACGGGTCGTCGGTGCTGCCGGCCAGCACGCGGCGGAAGTTGCCCTCCATGAAGACGACCGCCTTCCAGATCGCCAGCGTGCGATACCAGCGGATATCGGTCACCGGCCGGCCGCTGCGGCGCTCGTAGCGCTCCACGAGGTCGGCCCGGGTGGGGAAGCCCTCCCCGCGCGTCACACCGGACAGCTCGAAGAGGCCCAGCGGCGGGTCGTCGCGCTCGGTCCACGTCGCGCTGAGGTAGCCGACGTCGGCGAGCGGGTCGCCGATCGTCGCCATCTCCCAGTCGAACACCGCCGCGACCCGGGCCGGCGCGCCCGGCGCGAGCATGACGTTGCCCAGCCGGTAGTCGCCGTGCACGATCGTCGGCGCCGGCGACCGCGGCCGGTGCTCCGCCAGCCAGGCGGCGACCCGCTCGACGGCCGCGATCTCGCGCGTGCGGTTGTGCTCCCACAGCCCGCCGAAGCGCCGCAGCTGGCGCTCGAGATAGGCCTCCGGACGCGTCGAGAAGGCCTCCAGGCCGCACGCCCGCCAGTCAACCTCGTGCACCTCGACGAGCGCATCGACGAGCTGCTCGCCGATGCGCCGGCGCTCCCGCGGCGTGTCCAGTGCGGCCGGCACCGCGGTCGTGACGACGTCGCCCCGAACACGCTCCATGACGCAGAACGGCGCGCCGACGAGCGCCGGGTCGTCGCCGACGGCGAGCACGCGCGGCACGCGCGCGACGGTCGGCTCGAGCGCGCGCAGCAGCCGCGCCTCGCGCAGCACGTCGTGCGCGCTGGGCGGCAGCGGCCCGCGCGGCGGGCGGCGCAGCACGAGCTCGCGGTCGCCGCAGCGCAGCAGGAACGTGACGTTCGAATGACCCTCGCCCAGCGGCGCGGCGGTCAGATCGCCGCCATCCTCGGGCACGAGGTCGTGCGCGGCGAGGAAGGCGCGCAGCGGCTCGAGCACGAGCAGCGGCTCGCGGGCGCCTGAGGCCGCCGCTGCGTACGTCGCGACGATGTCGTCCGAGGCCGGCGCCGGGCTCATGTCCGCGCACGGTAGCCGCCTCAGCGGTGCGCTCGCCCGCAGGCCGGCGAGCCGGCCTGGGATCTGCGCGCCGAACAGCATCGCTGAGGCAGTCAGAGGGTGCGGGTCGCGGCCGTTCGGCCAGGGCTGTCCGTGGCGGATATTCCCCGCGCCACCCACACGACGCGACTGCCCGCCGAACCGGCATCCACATGTCGCGAGCACGTCAGGCGTTCTGGCGGCGCCACGCAGCCCCGTTGCCATGCGAGGGGCGGCGCAACCTTGCCCCACTAGCCTGGTTGGAGCCCCTGATGCCCCGACTCCTGCTCCCCCTCACCATCCTGCTCGCGCTCGCGCTGGCCGCCCCCGCCGGCGCCGCGCGCACGCAGTCGATGACCTTCGAGGCGCCACGCGACCTCATGAACCCCGATCTGCGCGCCGGCGCGCTGGACGAGATCAGCTCGTTCGGTGTCCGGTCGATGCGCGTCATCGTGACGTGGCAGTCCGTCGCGCCCAGGGCCGACAGCGCGCAGCGCCCGGACTTCGAGCCGACCGACCCCGACGCCTACAGCTGGGGCGAGATCGAGCCGCTCGTCGCCGCGATCAAGGCACGCGGGTGGTCGGTGCTCATGACGATCTCCGGGCCCGTCCCGCAGTGGGCGACGCAGGCCAAGCGCGACAACCTCACGCGGCCGAGCGCCTCGGCCTTCGCGGCGTTCACGACGGCCGTCGGGCGCAAGTTCGGCAGCCAGGTCGACACCTGGGCCATCTGGAACGAGCCCAACCAGCCGCAGTTCCTGCGCCCGCAGTACGCCCGCGGCGGCCGCGCGGCGTCGCCGGGCATCTACCGCAACCTCTATCGCGCCGGCGTGCGCGGCCTGGAGAAGGCGGGCCAGGGCGACGACAAGATGCTCATCGCGGAGACCTCCCCGCGCGGCAACTCCAACGTCGTCGCGCCGCTGCGCTTCCTGCGCGGGATGCTGTGCCTCGACAGCAGGTACAAGAAGCGCTCCAAGTGCGGCGCGCTGGACGCCGACGGGTACGCCCATCACGCCTACACGACGCGCCAGGGTCCCTCCTTCAAGCCACCGCAGAAGGACGACGTGACGATCGGTGCGCTCTCGCGGCTTACGAAGGCGTTGAACCGCGCGCACAGCGCGCGCGCGCTGACCAAGCGCCTGCCGATTTACCTCACGGAGTTCGGCATCCAGTCCACGCCCGACCTGCAGCAGGGCGTGTCGCTTCGCCGGCAGGTCCAGTACCGCGCGATCTCCGAGCGGATCGCGTGGAACAACCCGCGCGTCGTCGCGTTCTCGCAGTACCTGCTCACCGACAGCGAGCCGACCGGGCCCAAGCAGTACGGCGGCTTCGAGTCGGGCCTGCGCTTCTCCGACGGCAAGCCGAAGCCGTCGCTGAAGGCCTTCCGCCTCCCGCTCGCCGTCAAGCGGACGGGTTCCCGGGTCTCGATCTGGGGGCTCGTGCGGCCCGCGACCGGCGTCACGACCGCGACGATCACCTACGCCGACCGCGGCCGGTCGTTCAAGAAGCTGCGCACCGTCAGGACGAACTCGCGCGGCTACTTCACGGTCAGCTCGACCTGGCGCAAGGGACGGCGCTGGAACCTCACCTGGGAGGGCCAGTCCGGCTACCCGGTCGAGTCCTACCAGCGCTAGGAGGCTTAGCGCAGCGGGTACGGCGGCAGCCCGGCGTCGATGATGTTCTGCGTGCCGGCGATCTGCATGTACGCGGCGTAGGCGACGATCATCAGCGCGCACAGCGCGAGCGCCGGCGCGAGCAGCCGCGGCCGGCGATACAGCGTCCACGCGGCGGCGGCGTAGACGACGGGCGCCGCGACGAACGCGACGCGGCCCCAGTCCAGCGCGAACGTCATCGCAAGTACGCACAGCGGCGCGAGCACGAGGCCGCGCCGCGCGAACGAGAGGTCGCGCAGGGCGAGCGGCGCGAGCAGCCACAGCGGGCCGTAGATGAGCGCGAGGCGGCGCGCCTCGATGTTCCAGGCGCGCAGCCCGTCGCCGAGCACCTCCAGGCGACCGCCGATCAGCGACGCGCCGTAGCCGGGCACCATCTCCTTGCCGATCGTCGGGATGGCGAAACGCAACGCGCAGAACGCTGCAACGGCCGGCGCGGCGACGGCGAGGACGCGTCCGAGCGCGTCCCGGTCCAGTGGACGCTGCGCCCAGAGCGCGTAGGCCAGCGGCGCGAGGAACAGCGCCGACTCGCGGTTGAGCGCACCGACGAGCATCGTGATCGCCAGCGGGACGGGGCGGCGGTCGACGATGAACAGCGTGCCGGTCACCATCACGAGGACCGTGAGCGGGTCGGGGTTGTAGCCCTGGCGCAGGCTGGCCACGAGGAGCGGCGGCGACAGGACGAGCACGAACGCCAGCGGCACCGAAATCCGCCGCGGGATGGCGAAGCGCTCGAGCAGCAAGAACAGCACGGCGCCGGCGGCGCCGGAGCACAGCCAGGCGATCGCGCTGAACGAGAAGCCGTGCTCGAACGGCAGCACGTGGACGAGCCACGGAACGGCGACGCGGTAGGCGAAGACGAACGTGTGCGGCGCGCCGGGGTCGTCGGCCATCCGCGCGTAGATGAGGTCGTCGCCCTGGGGCGTCGGCGCGTCGCGCACGCAGGCGTCGAGCAGGATGATCGCGAGCGTCCCCAGGATCCCGATCACCAGCGCGAGCCGGTTCGCCGGCCAGGCGAGCGCGGTCGCCGCGCGGCCGCGCGGCGGCGCCGTGGTCGGCGCGTCCATCGTCAGCGCCGCGCGATGAGCATGAACGTGTGCCCGAGCCAGCGCAGCCCCGGCGCCGAGCCGAAGCGATCCAGCGCACCGACGGCACGCTGTGCGGGCACCGGCAGCCGCCGCCAGGAGTACGAGACGGCGTGCAGCTCGGGCGTCAGCCCGGCCGCTCGGGCGGCGGCGGCGAGGCGACGCGGCGACAGCGGGATGTCGTCGGGCGTGCCGTGCACGCGCACCCCGAGGCCGGCGCGGTTGGCCAGGGCCAGCGCGGCGCCGACCGGGTGCAGGAGGTTGGGCTCGATCGCGACGAGCGCGCCGCCGGGGCGCAGCAGCCGGTGCGCCTCCGCGAGCACCGGCTCCAGCGGACCCGCGTAGACGACGTGGTGCAGCACGAGGCGGTGCAGGACGACGTCGAAGGAGCCGTCGGGCAGCTCGTCGAGCGCGCCGGCCGCGCCCTGCAGCCCTTCGTCGGCCTCGCCGGAGGCGACGGCATGGCGCGGGCGCTCGGGGTCGAGGTCGGCGGCGACGAGGCGCCAGGCGGGCTTGGGCAGCAGATGGCGGCCCGGGTGCCATCCGCAGCCGACCGACAGCGCATCTCCGCCCGTGAGCCCGAGATGGCGGCCGAGCAGCTCGCGCTCACGCCGCTTGCCGCGCTCGTACTGGGCGGCGAGCGTGGCCGGATCGCTCATCCGGTCGAGCACGTTGTCGGGCGTGTAGATCTCGCTCATCCCGGGCGGAGCCTAGGCTACGACGGTGACCCGCCCGTCGTCGGAGAACCTGTACGCGACGTCGAAGCAGGGCTGGCGGGCGCGCGCCGCCTCGAGCGTGGCGCTGCGGGCGCGGGGCCGCCGGCACGAGCGCCTTTTCGCGCTGACGGGCGCGACGCGCGAGAGCCGGATCGTCGACATCGGCTGCGGCGTGCTCGGCCTGCGCCGTCACGCTCCCGACCACGACATCACGGGCGTCGACCGCGTGCCGCGCCCCGCGTACCCCGGCCCGCTCGTCGTCGCCGACGTGCTGGCCGGCCTGCCGTTCGCCGACGGCGAGTTCGACCTCGCGTACTGCTCGAGCGTCATCGAGCACATCGCGCCGGAGGACCGCGCCGCCTTCGCCGCCGAGCTGCGGCGCGTCGCGCGCGGCTGGTACGTCCAGACGCCGGCCTTCTCCTTCCCGGTCGAGCCGCATGCGCTGCTGCCGTTCGCCCACTGGCTGCCCGTGCGGTTGCGGCGGATCTATTGGCGGATCGGGGTCGCGGGCGACTGGGAGCGCATCGAGCTGCTGCGCCGTGACGAGATGACGGAGCTCTTCGGCGAGCCGCTGGCCGAGCGCGCGGGCCCGCTCGTCAAGAGCTGGATCAGCGTGCGGCCGGTCTGAACGCGGGCATGGCCGCGGCGACCCCGCCCGACCCGGGGCGGTTTCCCCCCTGCACGGGGGGAGGGGCTTGTCGTTCGCGCGCGCGTGTGGCGACGGTGCAACGTGGACGACTTCGACACGAGAGGATCACCATGAGCAACGTCGACACCCGAAAGGCCGGTGGCGGCCAGACCGTGAGCTTTGCCACCGTGCGCCTGGAGTCCGAGCACCTGCTCCCCGAGCAGCTCGTCGCCCTGCTGATCGAGACGGCCGAGGACCGCGCGGACGTCGCGGTGCATGTGGAGCGCCAGGGGACGGGTCCGTCCGCGCGCTAGGTATTCGGCCTGCCGA
>JAUXSD010000123.1 GCA_030681525.1 Solirubrobacteraceae bacterium | reverse complement strand
GACCGTGGCGGTCGTCGTGCCGTCGCCTGCGACGTCGTTGGTCGCCGTGGCGACCTCGCGGACGAGCTGCGCGCCCTGGTTCTGGAAGACGTCCTCGACCTCGATCTCACGAGCGATCGTGACACCGTCGTTCGTGATCGTCGGGGCGCCGAACTTCTTGTCGAGGACGACGTAGCGGCCCTTGGGGCCGAGCGTGACCTTGACGGCGTTGGCTACCGCGTCGACGCCGTACTGGAGCGCGTTGCGTGCCTCGACGTCGTACAAAATTTCCTTGTGCATGAAAGCTCCTGTTCCTAAAGGATCTTGGCGAGAACGTCGGACTCGCGGAGCACGAGGAGCTCTTCGCCGTCGACCTTGATTTCGGTGCCGCCGTACTTCGAGTAGAGGACCTCGTCGCCCTCGGCCACGTCAAGCGGGATGCGCTTGTCGCCGTCCTCGTCGAACTTGCCGTCGCCGACCGCGACGACCCTGCCCTTCTGCGGCTTTTCCTTCGCGGTGTCGGGAAGGACGAGTCCACTCGCGGTGGTCTCCTCTTCCTCGATCGCCCGCACGATGAGCCTGTCGCCAAGGGGCTTGAGCTTCATGTGGTGACCCTCCAAAGTTCTCGACGTTGTTTGGCACTCGCATGGACAGAGTGCCAACCTGGTTCCGACTCTAGCGTACTTGGCACTCGGGGTGGAAGAGTGCCAATCGGACTTTATGTCCAGATGGGCCAGGCTCCGCTGCGGTCCCGGAAGGCACCGTCCGATCCCGCTCGCATGCGCGACGCGCGCACCGCAATCGTCCTTCTCGCCGCCGGCGCCGTCGTGGCTGCGCTCTTCGCGCCGTGGTACGCGCTGGACTTCGGCGGCGCCGCGCGCGAGGCGATGCTGCAGGGCACCGGCCAGCTGCCCGGTCCCCTCGGCGACTTCGCGCGCGGCCTGCTGACCGTGCTGCCCGAGCGGCTCGTCGTCAACGGCTGGCAGATCTTCGAGCGCACCGACGTCGTGCTGCTGTCCTGCGCGCTCGGCGCGGCGTTCGCAGCGCTGCTGAGCCGCTTCGACGTCGCCGCGCTGGCCGGCGGCGCGGCCGGCGCCATGACCCTCGTCGAGATGCTCGACCAGCCGGGGCCCGGCGGCGACATCGTCTCCCTGCAGTGGGGCCCGTGGCTCGCGCTGGCCGGCGCGGTCACGATCGTCGCGGCCTCGCTGTCGGGCCCGCGTGCGCGGGTCGCTCCCGCGCCGCCGACCCACGACACGCCTGCGGGCCCACCGGCGGACGCCAGGCCCGTCGCGGCCACCGTCTGGCCGCCGGTCTAGTCAGTTCTGCGCGCCGCCGATGCCGTGCATGCGCTCGGTCATCGACGGTGGGTTCTCGATGATCTGGCTGAAGCGCACGACGGTGACGGTGTCCTCGAGCGTGACGTCGCGCCCGTAGATCTGCTCGAGGAAGTTGACCATCTCCTCGGTGCGGCGAAACTCCGGGTTGTCGTGCTCGATGTCGCGCGGCGAGAGCTCCTTGACGCGCTTGACCTCGACGCTGTCGATGACGGCCAGGAAGACCTTCTCGCGCGGGGAGTGTTGGTAGCCGATCGTCACGAGCACCGCCTGGTTCTTGCGGTACTTGTGGGACTTGTCGCCGAGGCGGATCGTCGCTGTCTTGCGGCCGCGCTTGAGCTGGTCGGCGAAGATCGTCGAGTAGAAGTTGAGAACCTGCACGGTCGGCAGACTACATGCCGTCGGCCGGGTGGTCCTGCTCCAGCCGCGCGAGCGCCTCGCGCACCATGTCGCGCTCGCCCGCGTACGTCAGCGTCCTGATCGCCTGCGTCGCCGGGATCCAGCGGGCGTGCTCGACCTCGTGGTCGTGGTCGCCGACGTCGCCGGAGACGTAGCGCAGCAGAAAGAACTCCACGACCTTGGCGATCCGCCGCCCCCCGCGCTGGTACCAGTAGCGCACCTCGCCGAGCGAATCGACGACCTCGGCCTCGACGCCCGCCTCCTCGCGCACCTCGCGCAGCGCCGCCTGCACGGCCGATTCGCTGCCGTCGGGGTGGCCCTTGGGCAGGGCGAGCACCTTTGAGCCGTCGGCCGAGCGGCGGGTGGGAACGATGACGACGATCTCGTTGGCGTCGTTGACGACCACCCCGCCGGCGGAGAACTCGGTCGCGGCCATCGGGCTAGACGGTTGATGTCGTGGCATCGACCATCAGTAGACGTAGCGCTCCAGCGCCGCCGGATCGTGGACGGTGATGCGCCCGCGGCCCTGGGTCACCACGCCGGCGCGTTCGAGGACCGCGAGAAACCGGCTGGCGGACTCCCGCGACGAGCCCGCGAGCTGCGCGATGTCGGCCTGCGTGATCGTCACGAGGACGTCGCGCTCGCCCGCGCCTTCGACCTGAGCCGCGGCGACGAGCTGGCCCAGGACGCCTGCCACGCGGCTCTGCACGGTCTGGAAGGACTGGCGGGCGATGCGCTCGTTGGCCTCGCGCAGCCGCCGGCCGAGCGAGATGACGAGCTTCAGCGCGAGGCCCGGGTGCTCGCGCAGCAGCCGGCGCATGTCGCTGCCGAGGATCGCGATCGCCTCGACGGGGTCGAGCGTCTCGACGGTCGCCGAGCGGCACTCGTCGTCGAACATCGCCAGCTCGCCGAAGATGTCGCCGGGACCGAAGTGCGCCAGCGTCAGCGTGCGCCCGTCACCGTGCTCGCGGATCGCGCGGGCGTGGCCGCAGCGCACGACGTAGCACGTGTCGCTCTGGTCGCCTTCGCGGAAGATGACGTGGCCCGCGTCGAACGTGCGCGGGACCGTCACCGCGGCCACCTGGGCGAGCTCGTTCGGGCCCAGCGTCTCGAACACCCGCACGTGCGCAAGCAGGTCGACCGCGTCTTGCTCGCGCGTCTGCATTGTGTGAGCAATAGCACACGAGGCGGGCGCCGGGTGGGTGCGCGGGCGCAGGCGCGGGTGTCCCCCGCGCCTGCCCCGGCGGTCCTCAGGCGGGGTCGAGCGCGCTCTCGCGGCGCCGGCGCCGGCCGCCGCGGACGCCCAGCGCGACCGCCGCGCCCAGCAGCGCCAGCGGCACGAGCACGGCGAGCGCGACGAGCGCGACGCCCGCCAGCACCTCGAGCACGCGCAGCGCGTCGCCGGCCGCGTCGCCGGGGGTCCAGCTTCCGCCGCCGCCCGCAGAACCGCTCGCGCTGCCGCCGCCGCGGACGGTGAGGTCCACGCGCGAGAGGTCGGCGCGCCGGCGCAGCGAGGCGAGCTCGCCCTTGAGGCCGGCGATCCGGCTCGAGACCGTGCGCAGCTGCGCCTTCAGGCTGTCGATCCGGTTCTGCGTCGTGGCCCGCTCGAGGGCGCGCAGCAGGCCGCGGCGCTCGGCGCGGGCATCGGTCAGCCGTTCCTGCGCGGAGCGAAACGAGGCCGTGATGTCCTGCAGGCTCTGGCTGCGCTCGGTGACGTGGCCGAGCTTCGAGAGCGCGGCGAGCGCGCGGTCCAGCCGCCCGGTGGGGATCCGCAGGTCGTACGTCGCCTCGCCGCCCGCCGCGTCGCTCTCGCCGATCTGCGAGCTGGCGACGATCCCGCCGAAGCGCGCGACCGTCGCGAGGACCGCGGCCGTCGTGCGCTCGAACTCGGCGTCGGGCGTGCGCAGCGCGAGCACGGCGCTGCGCTCGACCTTGCGGGTTCGCGCGGGCGCGATCGCGCCCCCGGCGGGGTCGGGCGCCACCGTCGATGCAGACGGCGCGGCCGGAGCGGCCTGTGGCTCGCGCGCCGCGGTGTCGACATCGGGGCCGCCGGCGCTGCCGCCCGCGGCCGAGTCCGCGGCGCCGCCGGCGGCCGGGGCGGCCGCCTCGCTGCCGCCGGAGCTGAGCGAGTTCGGTACGTCGCCCGACGATCCCCCGCTCAGCGAGTCGCTGCTGCTGCCGAACACGACGACGAGCGCCACGAGCACGGCGGTGAGCGAGCCGAGCGCGGGCAGCAGCATCCAGCGTCGGCCGCGCCACGGCCGGCGCACGGTCACCGGCACGCGCTGCTGTGACGTAGGGAAGCCGTCCTGCACCTCCTGCTCGAGGCGCGCCGCGAACGCGGGCGCCATCTCGGGTGCCGTGGCGCGGACGTCGCGGACGAGCTCTTCGAGCTCGCGCAGCTCATACTCGACGGGGTCTCCCGCGATCGCGCGATCGAGGGCATCGAGCTCGCGCTCCTGCTCGGGGGTCAAGGGGTCACGATGGCGCATTGCAGGCCTCCCTCAGCTTGCTGACGGCCCGATGCACTCGGGTTCCGGCGTTGGATTCAGACGTGCCGAGCACGGCGGCGATCTCGGCGTTGGACAGCCCGCCGTGGAACTTCAGGGCGACGAGCTCGCGGTCGCGCGGGGCGAGCGCGGCCAGCGCGACGCGAACGGTGGTGCGGCGGACGGCCAGGTCGGCCTCCTCCTCGGGGGCGCGGGCGGCCTCGTCGGGCAGCTCGCCGAGCATCGGCGCGGCGCGCTTGCGCCGGCGCAGCTCGTCGAGCGCGGCGTTGCGCGCGATGCCGAACAGCCAGCCGCGCTCGCCGCCGCGGCGGGCGTCGTACGTCGATCGGCGCCGGTACGCGCGCTCGAAGGCCAGCGCCGTGACGTCCTCGGCGGAGGCGTCGTCGCCGAGCAACGTGCGGACGTATGCGTAGATGTCTCGGACACATTCGCGGTACAGCGCATCGAAGCTCTCGGTCGACGTGTTGAGTGGTGTTGCCATGGTCAGAGCTGCGCTCATGCGACTACTACGCCGCCGCGTCGTGATCATCACGCTGTTCGGCCTCGCCGTGGGACACGCGTCCATCGCGCTGGCCGCCCCGGCCGCGGATAAGCGCCATCCGTGGGCGACCGTCAACGTCTGCGACACGTCCGGCTCGCCGGACACGATCGGGATCCGCGCGTCGATGCCGGGATCGCGCAGCGGGCGGGAGGAGCGCTACATGCGCTTCGTCGTGCAGTACTTCTCGCGCGCGGACGACCGCTGGTACCGCGTCGCCGCCGGCGGCGACTCGGGCTATCTGTCGATCGGCCCCGGCCGCCGGGCGCGCCAGTTCGGCCGGTCGTTCCGGATCGAGCCGCCGTCCGGCCGCTCGGTGCTGCTGCGCGGCCGCGTCCAGTTTCAGTGGCGCGTCAAGGGCGAGGTCGTCCGCCGCGCCAGCGCCGTCACGCGCAAGGGGCACCGCTCGAACACCGGCGACGATCCCGAGGGCTACTCGGCGTCGACCTGCACGATCACGTCGGACTGACGCGACCGCCGCGCCACGGCGTCACGGCCCGAACAGCCGCGGATCGTTGGAGATCACGCCGGTGACGCCGCAGCGCTCGAGCTCGGCGATGCGCGCCGCGTCGTCGACCGTCCAGGCGTAGAGCTCGCCGCCGGCCCCGCGGATCGCGGCGGCGAGACGCGGCGTGACGAGCCGGTAGTGCGCCATGAGCGCGTCGATCTCGCCGCGGCGGATCCGGTTGGCGGCGACGCCGGGCAGCGCCCGGCGCACGTACGTCAGCACCGCCATCGCGGGGAGCATCATGACCGGGTTGGCGAGCGGGTTGCGGCGCATCCGCGGCAGCGACCAGCCCAGGCGCAGCTCGGGGTGACGCGCGCGCAGGAGCGCCAGCGAGGAGTTCTCCATCGTGGAGACGAGCGCGCGCTCGCTCAGGCCGTGGTCGCGCAGGGCGGCGGCGACGCGCTCCTCGTAGCCCGCGGTCTTCATGTCGACGATGAGCTCGATGCCGTCGTAGGTCGCCTCGGCGAAGTGCGCGAGGCCCTCGTCGAGGGTGTGGGCGCTACGCGCGGCCACGTCCTCCCAGTCGTGCGCGAGCAGCAGCTCGCCGCCGCCGTCGGGGTGCTCGGGCAGTACGTCGAACTCGATCATGTCGACGCCGTGGGCCAGCGCGGCGCCGAACGAGTCGAAGGTGTTGCCGGGCGCGATGTGGTCGGCGCCCTTGTGTCCGACGCGTCGCATCGTGCCCGGCACGCGCTCGTCGGCGGCGCTCACGACTGACATCCCTCGCACCAGTACGTGAGCCGGTTGTCGTCGCCCTGTCCACGGCTGCTGATCGGCGTGCCGCAGCGCGGGCACGGCCGGCCGGCCCTGGCGTAGACGACGCGGTGTGCGTCCTGCATGCCATCACGCGCGGACTGCTGCATCTTCGGCCGCGCCGCGCGCACGATCGCCAGCGCCTCGTCGTCGCTCACCCGGCCCGTCGTCCGCCACGGATCGATCTGGGCGGCGAAGCAGCCCTCGCACTTCCAGAGGTTGCCGATCCCCGCGATCGTGCGCTGGTCGAGCAGCGCGTCGCCGATCGCGCGCGTCGGATCGTCGGCGCGCAGCCGCCTGAGGAACCCGGGCTCATCGAGCTGCGGGGCGAGGATGTCGGGGCCGAGCATCGCCAGGCGGCGATCGAAGCGCGTGCGCGACTCCGTCAGCAGCTCGAGCACAGGGCCGTCGAACTGGACGACCTCGCCCTCGCTCGTGCGCAGGACCAGCCAGGCGCGGCGATGCGCCCGTCGCCAGCGCTGCCCGTCGCGGTAGGTGCCCCACGACCCGGTCATCCGCAGGTGCGAGTGGATCGCCAGGTCGGCCTCGAAGTGCACGAACAGGTGCTTGCCGTGGGCGTCGACCGCGGTGACCGCGCGGCCGGCGAGCTTCTCGGGCCAGCGCTCGCCGCGCAGGCGCGGGTTGGGGTGCGCGATCTCCGGGACCAGGCCGACGACGAGCGGCCGGATCCGGTGAGCGGCGTAGTGGATCGTGTCGCCCTCGGGCATCGCCTCGTTCAATCTAGAACGCGCGCAGGCGGCAATCGACGCGGCGGCCGCGGCGCCGTGTGCTGGAGGGAGGAGGGGCCCCGAGCAGGGAAAACACCCGAAGGGCCGGCTCGGGGCCCCTCCACCCGACCGCTACCGAGCCGCCTGCTCGGCGACCGGCTGGTCGGCCCAGTCCTCGCGCAGCTCGGTGAGCCGGAAGGTGTTGCCCGACGGGTCGCGGAACCCCGAGTCGATGCCGTAGGGACGCTCCTCGGGCGCCTCGGTGAACTCCACGCCGCGCGCCCTGAGTTCCTCGTAGGTGGCCTGCACGTCGTCGGTCGTGAGGAAGATGGCGCCGGCGAAGCCCTTGGCCATGAGCGCGCGGACCTGGTCGGCGCTCTGGTCGTCCATGACCGGCGGGCCGGGGATCGCCATGAGGGTGATCGAGATGTCCTCCTGGCCGGGAGGCCCGACGGTGAGCCAGCGGAAGTTGCCCATCTCGGGCACCGTCACGTCGGCGCGAACCTCCATGCCGAGCTTCTGCGTGTAGAAGGCGAGGGCCTCGTCCTGGTCGTGGACCCA
Organism: Solirubrobacteraceae bacterium; assembly: GCA_030681525.1. GTDB lineage: Bacteria > Actinomycetota > Thermoleophilia > Solirubrobacterales > Solirubrobacteraceae > CADCVQ01. The sequence goes on along the minus strand of JAUXSD010000123.1, from coordinate 7,808 downwards.
GACCTGTGCGTTGGCGATCCTGATCATCGGACTGTCTCCTGGGGGGCGGCCCCGGCGGCGCCGGGGCGAGGGGTTGACGTGATGAGCAGCACGCTAATCCGGGGTCGTCTCGCTGTCTTCTCGAAACGTGCGGCGTTGCGGACGGCCGTAGAGGTGCACCAGGCAGGCCGGCACGCGGGCATGGTCGGCGGCCGGCGGATACGCCGCGCGGTAGGCGGCCGGCGACATGCCGAACATGCGCGTGAAGCTCGTCGTGAACGAGCCCTGGCTGACGAGGCCGACCGTGAGGCAGATGTCGGCGACCGAGCGATCGGTCGTGCGCAGCAGGGCGGCGGCGCGCTCCAGCCGCCGCGTCAGCAGGTACGCGCGCGGCGTCTCGCCGAACGCGCGGCGAAACTCACGGCTGAAGTGCGCGCGCGACAGGCCGGCCGCCGCCGCCATGTCGTCGACGCCGATCGGGTCGAAGTAGCGCGCGTCGGCGAGGTCCCTGGCGCGCAGCAGGTGGCGGTCGGACGGGACGAAGGCCATGCCGTGCTCAGTATCGCCGTTGCGCGCGCGAGTCTTCTACTGTCTCGCGCGTGCCCTCCGACCCTGTCCCCACCGCCCGCGAGCTGCTCGAAGCGCTCGGCAGCAACACCTGGACCGACGGCCGCGCCGACCGGTTGATCGAGACCCTCGGCCAGTCCATGGGCCGCGCGACGCCCGGCGAGTCGCGCGAGACCCTCGCGACGCTGGCAGCGGGGCTGAACTCGCTCGATCCCGAGCCGGCCGGCGTGGCCTCGCGGATCGTCGGGGCGATGATCGAGGCCGGCCACGACCCGCAGCCGGCCCGGACCGCGATGCTCGGCGCCCTGCAGACCACGCTGCCGCTGTGCGCGAGCATGGTCGACGAGGCGCGCGCCGAGGTCGGCGACCCGGACCCGGCGCTCGACCTCAACGACGACGCGATCGACCAGTGGCTGGCCGACCAGCACGCGCACGCCCTCAACGAGGTCGCCGGCCGGCGCCCCTCGGCGCTCGAGGCGTGGCAGCGCCTGCACGAGATCTGGCCCGGCGCGATCGCACTGCTGTCCGTCGATCCCGCCGCGCGCGCCGAGGCCGCGGAGCTCGCGCCGGTCGCCGAGAGGATCGAGGAGGTCCACGAGGCCGGCGGCTGGCTGCGCGCGATGCTCACCGTCCTCGACGAGGAGCCCTACGTCGCGATCGAGCCTGCAACCCGGACGGGGATCGTCGGCCGGATGAGCGGCATCGTCGAGAACTTCCAGCTCAACACGCTGCTCATGGACGAGTTCCCGCGCGACGAGCCGCGGGTGTCCAAGGAGGCCGTTGCCGTTGCCCGCGGCAGCGGCCCGCAGCAGATCGACGAGACGGTCACCGGCGTCTGGAACCTCTACACCTACGCCGCGCTGCGGCCCGGCGGCGAGCTGCCCGACGCGTCCGACCGCGACTACGCCGACACGTGGATCTGGAACGAGGGAATGCCGGCCGACGTCCCGGTCGTCGACGGCCACCGCGTGATCCTGCTCGGCCCGGCCGAGCCGACGCGCAGCTGGCCGGCGCAGCGCATGTTCCTCAGGCTGCCCGCCCGGCTGACCGCCGAGCTGCTCGACGGGAGCGCGCTGGACGCGTGGCTGGCGAAGATCGAGGCGGCGGCGGCGGCGAAGACGCCGCGCTGATCGTGCGGCCGCCCGACGAGGCCGATCTGGCCGCCCGCCTCGCGGCGCTCTCGCTCGAACAGAAGGTCCGGCTGCTGACCGGGGCGGACTTCTGGTCGCTGCACGCCGAACCCGCGATCGGCCTGCGCCGCCTGGTCGTCTCCGACGGTCCCGCCGGCGTGCGCGGCGAGCGCTGGGACGAGCGCGAGCCGTCGGCCAACGTCCCGTCGCCGACTGCGCTCGCGGCGACGTGGGACGAGGCCCTCGTCGAGGCGGTGGGGCGCCTGCTGGCGTTCGAGGCCCGCCGCAAGGACGTCGACGTGCTGCTCGCGCCGACGGTGAACCTGCATCGCACGCCCTACGGCGGCCGGCACTTCGAGTGCTTCAGCGAGGACCCGCTGCTCACCGCGCGGATCGGCGTGGCCTACGTCCGCGGCGTGCAGGGCGGCGGCGTCGGCGCGACCGTCAAGCACTTCGTGGCCAACGACTCAGAGACCGCCCGGATGACGCTCGACGCCCGGGTGGACGCGCGCGCCCTGCGCGAGCTGTACCTCGCGCCGTTCGAGGCGATCGTGCGGGCGGGCGTGTGGTCGGTGATGGCCGCCTACAACGGGGTCGACGGCCACCGGATGACCGAGAGCCCGCTGCTGCGCGACGTCCTGCACGGCGAGTGGGGCTTCGACGGGCTCGTGATGTCCGACTGGTTCGCGACGCGCTCGACCGCGGCGTCGGCGGGCGCGGCGCTCGACCTCGTCATGCCGGGACCGGACGGGCCGTGGGGCCAGGCGCTGGTCGACGCGGTGCGCGCCGGCGCGGTGGCCGAGGACGCGATCGACGACAAGGTCCTGCGCATCCTGCGCCTGGCGGCGCGCGTCGGCGCGCTGGACGGCGGCCCGCCCGCGCCGGCGCCGCAGCTCTCGGCGGCCGAGGTGTCGCGCTGCCTGCGCCGCGCGGCGGCGGCGGGGTTCGTGCTCGCGCGCAACGAGTCCGCAACGCTGCCGCTCGACGCGGCCGCGATCACGCGGCTGGCCGTCATCGGACCGAACGCCGCCGCGGCGCGCACGCTCGGCGGCGGCAGCGCGACGGTCTTCCCGCCGTACACGGTGTCGCCGCTGGCGGGCCTGCGCGACGCCCTCGGGGAGACGGCGCAGATCGACCACGCGGTCGGGGTGACGAGCTCGACGCGCATCCCCGTCGCCGATCCGGCCGCGCTGCGCCCGCCGGACGGCGACGGCCCCGGCGTCGAGGTGCGCTTCGTGGCCGCCGACGGGACGGTCCTGGGCACGGAGCACCGGACCGGCTGCGCGTTCGTGTGGATGGGGTCCTTCGGCGAGGGGATCGCGCCCCGCGACGTGGCCTGGGTCGAGTTGCGTGCCCGCCTGCGCGCGCGCGAAGCCGGCACGTACCGGATCGGCGGCTCGGGGGTCGGGCGCTTCCGGCTGACGGTCGGCGGCGAGGCGGTCTACGACAGCCGGCTCGGGCTGCCGTGGGGGGCCGACATCGTCGAGGCCCTGATGATCCCGCCGCAGTGCGGGCACGCGATCGCGCTGGCGCCGGGCGAGGAGGTCGACGTCGTGGTGGCCCACGAGGTCGGCTCGGCGGCGAGCGAGCTCGGCGACGTCGGCACGAACTTCCAGCTCAACCTCGCGTCGCCGCACGGCACCGACGACGAGGAGATCGCGCGCGCGGTCGCGCTCGCGCGTGACGCCGACGCCGCGGTGGTGGTGGTCGGGACGACCGCCGAGGTCGAGAGCGAGGGCTTCGACCGCCGGACGCTGGCGCTGCCTGGCCGCCAAGACGAGCTCGTGCGGCGCGTGGCGGAGGTCAACCGGCGCACGGTGGTGGTCGTCAACGCCGGCGCGCCGGTGCTCCTGCCGTGGTCCGACCACGTCGCCGCCGTGCTGCTCGCGTGGTTTCCGGGCCAGGAGTTCGGCCATGCGCTGGCCGATGTGCTGCTGGGAGCGGTCGAGCCGGGCGGGCGGCTGCCGACGACGTGGCCGCGCGACGACGTCGGCCTGCCGTCGACGCGGCCGGTCCACGGCGTGCTGGCCTACGAGGAGGGGCTGCACGTCGGCTACCGCGGCGACGTCGCGCCGCGCTACGCGTTCGGGCACGGCCTGGGCTACACGACGTGGGAGTACGTCGCCGTCGACGCACCGCCGGCGACGCCGGCCGGGACCGACGTCACGGTCGCCGTCACGCTGCGCAACACGGGCGCCCGGCGCGGCCGTGAGGTCGTCCAGCTCTACGCCGAGCGCCCGGGGAGCAGCGTCGAGCGACCGGCGCGCTGGCTTGTCGGCTTCGCTTCGGTCGAGGCCGACCCGGGCGACGAGGTGACCGTGACCGTGGGCATCGCCGCGCGCGCGTTGGAGCACTGGGACTCCGGGCGCGCGGGCTGGGTCGCCGAGCCCGGCCGGTTCGGGCTCGCGGCCGGGCCGTCCTCGGCCGAGCTCCCGGTCGCCGCGCAGATCACGGTCGCGTGACGCCGCGGTCGTCGCTCAGTCGCGCGGCGCGTAGCGGCTGTGCAGCATGAGGTCGTTGCCGTCGGGGTCGGTGAAGAGCGCCATCTTGCAGACGCCCGTGTCGAGGGTCTCGCCGGCGAACTCGACCCCCTTGGCCTCGAGCTCGGCGCGGGCGGCGTCGACGTCATCGACGTGGAGGGCGGGGTGGGCGTTCTTCTGCGGTGCGAACTCCATGCCGAAGCGGGCCGGCTCCCAGATGCCGAAGCACGTCTCGCCCACCCAGAACTCGGCGTCGGAGCGGTCGTCGGGGCGCAGCCCCAGCGTCTCGACGTAGAACGCGCGCGAGCGGGCCCAGTCCTGTGACGGGATGCCGACGAAGTCGAGCTGGCTGATCATGGGGGGTGGCTCCTTCTTGGGGGATGGGGTGGTGGCATACGGTGGCAGCAATTGCGGCCAGCTTCTGGCCTCATTGCGGCGTCGCCGCAAAGCGGTATGTCGCGTAGATCGCGTCCCGCGCGCGATATTCGACACACCAATCCGCCGAGCGAGCATCGTGACGCGCCCGGTCCGATATCCGGACCCGGCGCGTCACGACCACGCCGAACCCGGCCGTCCCGCCCGCCCCATCCTCAGAGCCGCCGTCCGCCGACGGCTACGCGGACGCGGCGCGACAGCGCACGAGCACAACCTAAGCGCTCAGCGTGAGCTTGCTCGGCCCGGCCCGGAAGCCGACCTCGATCAGCAGCGACTCCAGCGGCGAGCCGACGACGGGCTCGCCGTCGACGCGCTCCAGCGACAGCTTGCGCCCGCGCCCGCCGGTGACGAACTGGGCAAGCGCCTCGAAGGCGGGCACCAGCCGCGGGTCGTCGTGGTCGACGAGCGTCGCGATCCCGCGGCCGCCCTTCTCGACGTAGAGCACCGGCTCGGCGCCGGCCAGCACGACATACGCGCCGCGCACGCGCGCGGGCTTGCGCGCGCCCGCCTCGTCGCGCCGCGGCCAGGGCAGCGCGGCGCCGTAGGGCTGCGCCGGATCGGTCGCGGCCAGCACGAGCGGCGGCGACTCCTCGACCGTGCGCTGCGCCCGCAGCCGCTCGACCGCGCCGGGCAACGCGAACTGCGCTCCGCCGAGGCCCTCGACGAAGTAGCCGCGCCGGCAGACGCCGAGCGTCTCGAGCTGCGACAGCGCGTCGTAGAGGATCGAGAAGCCGCCCGGGATCCCCTCGGCCAGCACCTGCTCGCGCGTGACGATGCCGTAGCGCTCCAGCAGCAGCTCGGCCAGCGTGCGGCGGCGCTGGCCGACCTCCGGCTCGCGGCGGAAGATCGTGTCGGTCAGCGCCCAACGGCCGGGCGGGTGGGAACGGATGGCGGCGGACGCACCGCTGCGGCGCGTGCCGAAGCGCCGGCCCGCTCCGTGGCGGGAGCCGCCGTGGCGGGCACGGGCCAGCGTCAGGCGCGGCGCGCGCAACGGCGCGAACGCGTCGTTGGTCACCTCGCCGGCCCAGACGAGGTCCCACAGCGCCTCCTGCACCGCGTCGGGCTCGAGCGCGACGTCGGCAAGCAGATCGGTGAAGAAGCACGGCGACGTGAGCAGTCGCTCGCGCACGCGGTCGTGCTCGGCCTCGGAGGGCACCGGCGCACCGCGGGCCGTGCCCGGTCCGCCGACCCGGCCGATCGCCTCGGCGTCCTCGCGGAAGTACAGCGCGACGCGGCCGGTGCTGCGCCCGAGCGTCCCGGCCCCGAGCCAGACGACCTCACCCGACGCGCAGAGCTGATCCAGCCAGGCCGGCGAGTACGCGCCGGCGCGGCGCGGCAGCACGTCGCGCTCCCACACCTCGGCGGGCAGCGCGATCCCCTGCAGCGGCACGAGCACCTCGCGCAGCCGGTCGATCCCGGCGCCGGCGGCGGGGTGGCGGTCGACGCCCTGCCACGACGGCAGGAACGCCGCGAGCGCGCGCTGGTCGGCGGGCTCGATCTCCTTGCGCAGCGCGGCGAGCGAGGCGCGGCGCAGGCGGCGCAGGACCTCGGTGTCGCACCACTCCGGCTCCCCGGGGCGGCCGTGGGGATGCAGCTCGCCGCGCACGATCTCGCCGTCGCGCTCCAGGCGCTCGAGCACCGCCGTCGGATCGACCCCGTAGCGCGCGCGCAGCTGCGCGGTGGTGAACGGCCCGTGGGTGCGCGCGTACCGGCCGGCGAGCCTGGCCAGCGCGTCGGGCACGTCGGCGGTGAACGCGTCGGGCAGCCCGCCCGGTGGCACCGCGCCCAGCGCGTCGCGGTACAGGCCGGCGTCGTCGGCGGCCACCCAGCGCGGCTCGCCGCCGAGGCGCAGGACGATCGCGCGCCGCTCGTCGCGCAGCCTCTCGAGCATCGGCTCGGCGTCGATACCGGCCAGCACGCGGTCGCGCACCTCCTCGACCGTCAGATCGCCGACCCGGCGCAGCACGTCGGCCAGCGCGTCGCGCGTCTCGGCGCGGGTGCGGTCCGAGCGATGCTGCAGATCCGCCTCGACCGTGTCCAGCGCTGTTGCATCGATCAGCTCCCGCAGCTCCTCCTGGCCGAGCAGCTCGCGCAGCAGCTCGCGGTCCAGCGACAGGGCGGCGGCGCGGCGCTCGGCGTTGGGCTGGTCGCCCTCGTACATGTACGTCGCGACGTAGTCGAACAGCAGTGACGACGCGAACGGCGACGCGGTCGGCGTCTCCACCTCGACGAGCGACAGCTCGCGCGAGTGCAGCCCGCGCAGCAGGTCCTCCAGACCGGGGACGTCGAGCACGTCGCGCAGGCACTCGCGGTAGGTCTCGAGGATGATCGGGAAGTCGGGGTAGCGCTTGGCCACCTCCAGCAGCGACTGCGACTTCAGGCGCTGCTGCCCCAGCGGCGTGCGCTTGCCCGGATACGCGCGGGGGATGAGCAGCGCGCGGCCGGCGTTCTCGCGGAAGCGCGCACCGAACAGCGCGCTGGAGGCGAGCTCGGCGACGACCGCCTCCTGCACCTCGTCGGGCTCGACCATGATGAGCTCGGCGCCCGGTGGCTCGTCGGCGTCGGGCAGGTGGACGATGATGCCGTCGTCAGACCAGATCGCGTCGGACTCCAGGCCGTAGCGCTCGCGGATGCGGCGCGACAGCGCCAGGCCCCAGGCGGCGTGCACGCGCCCGCCGTAGGGGGAGAGGACGCACAGGCGCCAGTCGCCGATCTCGTCGCGGAAGCGCTCGACGACGATCGTGCGGTCCGACGGGATCACCCGGGTGGCGTCCTGCTGCTCGCGCAGGAAGTCGAGCAGGTTCTTCGCGGCGAACGCGTCGAGGTCGTAGTCGTCCTGCAGCGTCTGCGCGTCCTGATCGACCGCCCACCGGCTGAACGCGCCGATCGCCTGGCCGAGCTCCTTCGGGCGCCCGACGCCGTCGCCCTTCCAGAACGGCACCGCGCCCGGAGCGCCGGGAGCGGGGGTGACGATGACGCGGTCGCGCCCGATCTCCTCGATGCGCCAGGTCGAGGCCCCGAGCAGGAACGTCTGGCCCGCGCGCGCCTCGTAGACCATCTCCTCGGCGAGCTCGCCGACGCGCCGGCCGTCGGGCAGCGTGACGCTGAACAGGCCGCGGTCGGGGATCGTCCCGGCGTTCGTGATCGCCAGTTGGCGCGCGCCCTTGCGCGGGCGGATCGTGCCGCCGACGCGGTCCCAGACGATCCGCGCGCGCAG
>JAUXSD010000121.1 GCA_030681525.1 Solirubrobacteraceae bacterium | reverse complement strand
CCCGGCGCGAACGGGCGCTCGAACGTCGTCGAGCTGGCCGCGTTCCTGGCCACCGGTGCGCGCCCGCCGCACAACGACGACCAGCGCGACATGTACGCGCGGCTGCTGTCGGCGACGCCCGGCGTGACGAACGAGAACCTCGGGCTGCTGTTCAAGGACGCGAGCTTCGGGATCGCGCCCGGCGACCAGGACCGCGCGTACTCGCCGATGTCGGGGCTGACGATCACCCGCGACAGCTCCTTCGGCGTGCCGCACGTCTACGGCACGACCCGGCAGGCGGCGATGTTCGGCCTCGGCTACGTCGCCGCCGAGGACCGCCTGTTCTTCATGGACGCACTGCGCCACGTCGGCCGCGGCGAGCTGAGCTCGTTCGCCGGCGGCGCGGCGGGCAACCGCAGCCAGGACGCCGACCAGTGGGCGAACGCGCCGTACACCGAAGCCGACCTGCAGCGCCAGGCCGACCAGCTGCCCGAGCTCTTCGGCGCGGAGGGGGCGCTGCTGCGGGAGGACGCGGTGAACTACGTCGCGGGCGTCAACAGGTACATCGAGGAGGCGCGGCTGGACGTCACGAAGATGCCCGGCGAGTACGCGGCGATCGGCCGGCCCGGCGGTCCGGAGCCCTGGAAGCTGACCGACCTCGTCGCCACGGCGTCGCTCGTCGGCGGGGAGTTCGGCAAGGGCGGCGGCGACGAGCTGACCCAGATGGAGCTGCGCCGGTCGTTCCGGGCGCGCTACGGAGCCCGTCGCGGCGAGCGGCTGTGGCGCGAGTGGGCCTCGTACGAGGATGGCGACGCGCCGACCACCGTGAAGCGGTCGCGGCGCTTCCCGTACCAGACGCCGCCGAAGCGCGCGGCGCGCGGCGGCATGGCGATCGCGGACCGCGGCTCGCTGCGCCGGCACAGCGTGATCGCCGGCGCCACGGGCAGCGCGGCGCGGGCCCGGCCGACGTCACGGGCGCGGTCGGCGCGTGACGCCGGGTCGGGGGTCTTCCCCGGCGGGCTGGCTCCGATGGGCATGTCCAACGCGCTCGTCGTCTCCGCGGCCGAATCGGTCAGCGGCAAGCCGCTCGCGGTCTTCGGCCCGCAGACGTCGTACTTCTCCCCGCAGATCCTCATGGAGCAGGACGTCCACGCGCCCGGCCTGGACGCGCGCGGGGCGGCTTTCCCGGGCGTGAACCTCTACGTCCTGCTCGGCCGCGGCCAGGACTACGCGTGGAGCGCGACGTCGGCCGGCCAGGACATCATCGACACGTTCGCGGTCGATCTCTGCGAGGCCGACGGGTCGAAGCCCACGACGGAGTCCATGCACTACCGCTTCCGCGGCGCCTGTGAGCCGATCGAGGTGCTCGAGAAGACCAACCGCTGGTCGCCGACGCTGGCCGACGACACGCCGGCCGGGAGCGTGCGGCTGCGGGCCGAGCGCACGAAGCTCGGTCTCGTGAGCGGGCGGGCGACGATCCGCGGCAAGCCGATCGCCTACACGCGGCTGCGCTCGACGTACATGCACGAGATCGACTCCGCGCGCGGGTTCGCGGACTTCAACAACCCCGACAAGGTGCGCGACGCGCGCTCCTATCAGCAGGCCGCACACAAGATCGGCTACACGTTCAACTGGCTCTACGCCGACGACCGCGACATCGCGTACTTCAACTCCGGCAACAACCCGCAGCGCGCCGCCGGCGTGACCGGCCAGCTGCCGATGCCGGCCCGGCTGGAGTGGCGCGGCTTCGACCCCGGTCGCCTGACGGCGGCCTACACCTCGTTCGGCAAGCATCCGCAGGCGATCAACGGCCAGCCGTACATCACGTCGTGGAACAACAAGCAGGCGCGCGGCTACGCGAGCGCCGACAGCAACCTGCACTCCTCGGTGTACCGCTCGCAGATGCTCGATTCCGAGATCGACGCGCGGATCGCCGGCGCGAAGAAGATCGATCTGCCGGGGCTGGTGGAGGCGATGGGCGAGGCGGCGACGACCGACCTGCGCGCCGAGCAGGTGCTGCCGCTGGCGCTGCGCGTCATCGGGACGCCGCGGGACGAGGAGATGGCCGACGCCGTGGCGAAGCTGCGCGCGTGGGTGGCCGACGGGTCGCACCGCCGCGACCGCGACGGCAACGGGGTCTACGAGCACAGCGAGGCGATCCGGATCCTCGACGCGTTCTGGCCGCGCTGGATGCGCGCTCAGTTCGGCCGCTCGCTGGGCGACCCGCTCTTCGAGGCTCTGGTCCGCGCGCACGGAATCGACAACTCGCCCAACAACAACGGCGCCCATCAGGGCTCCGCCTACCAGACCGGCTGGTACGGCTACGCGGCGAAGGACCTGCGGCGGGTGCTCGGGCTGCGCGTGCGCCAGCCGTACTCCAAGCGCTACTGCGGCGGCGGGACGCGGTCGCGCTGTCGCAGCGCGCTGCGCGGCGCGCTGGCGGCTGCGGTGGATGGCGCCGATCCGCGGACGCTGTACCGCGACGCGGCATGCGCCGACGCCGGCAAGCCGTTCGACCAGAAGTGCTTCGACGCGATCGTCTTCCGCGCGACCGGCGGGATCACGCAGCCGATGATCGACTGGCAGAACCGCCCGACGCAGCAGCAGGCCGTCGAGGTGCAGGGGCACCGGCCCCGGTAGCGAAGCTCGGGCGGGCGATGTGCGCCTGGGTCGAGAGCTCGTCAAGCCATTTCGTGGCCCGCCACGAGGAGCGCGACGATGAGGACGTCGGTGCCGTTCTGGGGTTGCTCGAGGACACGCGCGAGCGCCTGGAGCCCGTGTTCGGGGCGGTGCCGGACCGCGAGGTCACGATCGTGCTGCACGGCAGCCAGCTGGAGCTCGACCTCGCCCAGCCGTTGCTGCCGGTCGTCCGCCGTCTGACGACCCCTGCCGCCCGTCGCTACCTCGCCGGCTGGTGCGGCGGCAGCGCATTGCACGTTCTGGCGCCGCGCCAGCTCGCTTTACGAGCCGCGAACGTCGAGGGCTCGCGCGAGATGCTCTCGTTGACGCCCGCCGCGTTGTACGTCCAGCTCGTGATGGCCGAGTGCAACCGTTCGCTGCCGCCGCCGTGGTCACCGCGCTCGACGTGGCGCGCGGCGCACTGGGCCTGGCTCATCGCGGGCTCGGCGCAGTGGTTCTCGGGCCAGACGGCGCACGCGCGGCCCGCGATCGCGCGGCGCCTGCGCGAGGGAGAGCGCCCATCGTTCCCCCCGTCGCTGCGCGACGCGGCGCTGCTGGGCGGGACGGTGATCGACCTGATCGCACGCGAGGCGGGTGTGGAGCGCGCGGTGGAGCTAGTGAGCGAGCTACCGCGCGGCGGGCCGCGCGAGGCGCTGGTGGCAGTGTTCGGCGGGCGCGCGATGGTGCATTCGGAGGGTACGTGGCGGGCGCATCTGGCGCGGCTGGCGGGGCGCTGAGCACGGCCGGCTTCCGCCCCCGGTCCGTTAGGGTCCGCCTCGTGCTCCCGGGCCTGAGGAAACGCGTGCGGGGCGCTGCCAGGTCTGTGCTGCTGCACGGCCTCGCCCGCACCGACGTGCACACGCTGGCGAACCCGTACGCGACCGCCAAGCTTCTGCCCGCCCGGGACAGATTCGGTGAGTCGATCTTCCTCAAGCCGGTCGGCGTGCCGCTCGCGGACGACGGCCTCCCGGTTCCGCCGGCAGCGCTGCGGCAGGGCTACAGCGCCGAGCAGCATCTGGAGCTGGGACGGCGTGACGTCGGGTCGATGCTCAGCATCATCGAGAGCGTCGGCGGCGCGCCCGAGAAGATGCGGGCGGTCCTCGAGCTGGGCTCCGGTCCGGGCCGGA
>JAUXSD010000116.1 GCA_030681525.1 Solirubrobacteraceae bacterium | reverse complement strand
GGGCGACCCCGCAGCCGCTTGATCCGGCCACGCCGGGTCTTCTCGTCCATCCGCCTGCGTTTCGCCCCCAACGACGGCTTCTTCGGACGCCGCGACTGTGGGTCGGCCGCCGTGGCGCCGAGCAGCGTGGCGGCCAGACGGTCACGGGCGGCGTCGCGGTTGCGCAGCTGGCTGCGGTGCTCCGACGCCACCACCGTCAGCACCCCGTCGACGAGGCGGTTCGCCAGCCGGGCGAGCGCCCGGGAGCGCAGGTCGTCGGGCACCGAGGGCGAGCGCGCCACGTCGAAGGACAGCTCCACCCGCGAGTCGGTGGTGTTGACGCCCTGCCCACCGGGCCCGGACGCGCGCGAGAACCGCCAGTGCAGCTCCCTCTCGGGCAGCACCAGCGGTCCTCGGACGTGCAGATCACCCTCGGCCACGCACGAAGCATGCCCGAGGGGGTGGGTCAGTCCTCCTTGCCGTCCTTGAGGCCCGAGGAGATCAGGCCCATGACGGTGGAGTCGGCCAGGGTCGAGACGTCGCCGACGTCGCGGTTCTCCGCGACGTCACGCAGCAGCCTGCGCATGATCTTGCCGGACCGGGTCTTCGGCAGTTCCTCGACCACGAGGATCTTCTTGGGCTTGGCGATCGGCCCGATCTCCTTGGCCACGTGGTCGCGCAACGCCTTGATCGCGTCCTCGCCGCCGTCCTTCGCGGCGTTCCCGCGGAGGATGACGAACGCGACGATGCCCTGGCCGGTGGTCTCGTCGGCAGCACCGACGACCGCGGCCTCGGCCACCGTCGGGTGGCTGACCAGCGCCGACTCCACCTCGGTGGTGGAGATGCGGTGCCCGGACACGTTCATCACGTCGTCGACGCGGCCCAGCAGCCAGATCGCGCCGTCGTCGTCGTACTTGGCGCCGTCACCCGCGAAGTAGTAGCCCTGGTCGGCGAAGCGGCTCCAGTACGTGTCGCGGTAGCGCTCCTCGTCGCCCCAGATGCCGCGCAGCATCGCCGGCCACGGCTTGTCGAGCACCAGGTACCCGCCGCCGCCGTTCCCGACGGGCTGGGCCTCCTCGCTGACGACCTCCGCGCTGATCCCGGGGATCGTGCGCATGGCCGAGCCGGGCTTGGTCGCGGTGACGCCGGGCAGCGGCGCGATC
>JAUXSD010000110.1 GCA_030681525.1 Solirubrobacteraceae bacterium | reverse complement strand
GCCGGCGGCCCCTGAACGACGACGGGCCCGGCGAGTGCCGGGCCCGTTTCTATCGACCTGAGGTCGTCCTACGCGCTGGCCAGCTCGCGATCGGTCGCCTTCATGACGCCGACGCGGTTCTTGTGCGCCCGCTCGTAGTTGCGGACCTCCTGCACGCGATCGTCGTCGGCCGCGTCGAGGGCGGCGATGACGTCGGCGGCGGTCAGCTCGTCGTAGCCCGCCCACGGCTCGTTGCCACGCAGCGACGTGATGCGGCCCGTGATCGTGCTGCGGTTCTGGTTCTTGCGCTCGTAGCTGTCGACCTTCGCGAGGTCGATCTGCGACAGAGCCGTCAGCTTCGACGTGATCTCGTCGGCGGTCAGCTCGTCGTAGCGGGCGATCGGCAGGTCCCCCTCGGAGGCGACGGCGCCCTTGATCTGACCCTCGGCCTGCGCGACGCCGGGCACCTTGCGGGCCTGGCGCGACGTGCGCTTCGCGGTGGAGACCGCCTTGCGCGTGGTCTGCTTGGCGATGTTGCCGGCCTCGCGGACGGCGTCGGCGGCGCCGGTGGTGGTCACGTCGTAGGACGAGTTGCCGCGGATGTCGGCGCGCACGACCGCGGTCGTGAGCTTCGGGATCTCCTTGAGCACGCGCTCGAGCATGCGCTCCTCGTCGGCGCGGATCGACGCGGCGAGCTTGGCGGTCTCGTCGTCGCCGACCTGCTCGGCCAGGCGCTCGATCGCGGTGTAGGTCGCGATCTCCAGCGCCTCGGAGGCGCAGGCGTCCTTGGCGTTCTTGAGCACCTTCTCCTCGCCGCCGCTTCCGCGGACGAGATCCAGCGGGGTCTTCGCAATCGCGACGCCCTGGCCGACGACGCTCTGCACGACGCCGACGACGGCGGTGATCGCGTTGCCGCCCTGGCCGAGCGTACGCAGGCGGCGCTCGACGCGGTCGGCATGACGACGGGTCTCGTCGAGATGCGTCTCGAGGATCGTGCGGTACGAGCCGCGCGGCGTCATCGCGATCTGCGACTGCAGGACGCGGGTGAGCGACTGCTCATGGGCGTGGGCCTCGCTGAGGTACTGGATGACCTTCTGCTGATCTGCGTTCATGTGCTTCTCCAATCACGTTCGGGACCGCGACTCGTCCGCGGCGGAGCGGCGCCGGGGTGGCGACCGGGCTCCTGTATTACTCCTAACAAGATTGCCCGTAATGAGCTTATGCAAACAATTGTTCGTATCGCGGCGCGGAAACGGCGCCGGAACGCTCGGGCTCAGGCGGCGGCGGCCCGCAGCGCCGCCGCCGGCGCGCGCAGCGCGTGCGCGCCGGCCAGCCCGCGCCACTCGCCGAAGCGCGCAAACAGCGCGCGCACCTCGGCCTCGTCGGCGCGCGCCGCCGGGTTGCCGTGGCTGCGCGCGTGCCCCAGCAGCTTGAGGAACCCGAGGTCGCCGGCGGGAATGACGTCGTAGCGTCCCTGCCCGTGCTGGGCCGTCATCTCCACCGTCCAGCGCCCGATGTGGGGGATCGCCAGCAGGCGGCGCCACGCGCGCTCGTGGTCGGGCCCGTCGAGGTCGATCCGCCCGGCCGCGACCTCGCGCGCCACGCGCACGAGCGCGACCGCGCGGCGCCCGGCCAGCTCGAAGCTCTCCAGCCGCGCCGGTGAGCAGCCCGCCAGGGCCGCAGGGGCCGGCACGTCGCGCAGCCCCGTCCGCGCGCAACGTGGTCCCAGCGTGCGCACGATCCGCGCCTCGATGAGGTTGGCCTGCGAGGTCTGGATGAGCTGCTCGCAGATCGCCCACGCGAGCGCCTCGAAGGCCACCGGCCGGCGCGCGATGCGCAGCCACGGCCGCCGGCGCAGCGACGGCCCGACGAGCGGGTCGTCGCGGTAGCGCTCCCAGAACGGGCGCAGGTCGTCGTCGACGCCGAGCGCGAAGCGCATCCGCGCGATCGCCGCCTCGGCATCGGCGTGGTCGCCGGCCCACGCGCCGAACAGCACGCAGCGCTCGGCCGGCTGGGCGACGCGGACGATTGCCGGGCGGCCCTCGACGTGCAGCAGACGCTCGAGCACCCCGCCGCGGCGGCGCAGCACGCCGTCGCGCCCGCCGTAGGCCGGCAGCCGGAACGGCCACGGTGGCACGACCTCGAGGCGCAGCTCGTACAGCGGTCTACTTGCCGCGCTCGCCGAGCACGTGCACGTCGACGAGAAACGAACGGCTGGCCAGCACCGGGCCGAGCATCCGTCGCCGGCGGCGCGCCACGCGCCGGGTGCGGCGCCGCTGCGCCATCGCGACGGTGGCCGCGCCCGCCACCACGCTCGCGCCGACGAGCGCCGCGGTCTGCACGACCGCCGGGTGCAGTGCTCCCGCGGCCCGCAGCGTCTCGATCGGCCGCACGGTCACGTCGCGCAGGACGGGGGCGGCGTCGAGCACCTCGATCTCCTCGTAGGCGGCCTGGTCGAACAGCTCGGGGCGCGGATCGCTCGCCGGCGCCGGCTCGGGCGTCGCGGACTGCCGGTCATCGGAGGAGTGGTGCCTGAACACGTGGGCGAGATACTGAAGGGACCGTCAGACGGCTGCGCCCGGCAACGCTACCCCTTGCACGTCAGAAGCGCGACTCATAGACGCGGTAGCGCTTGACGATCCGTCCGCCCATCGCCTCCATGCCGCGGTTCATCGCCCGGTTGGTCTCGAGGATCCAGCCCATCTCGCCCCACTTCTGGGGCCGCACCTTGGCCATGTCGAAGTGCTCGACGTAGAAGCGCGCGGCGGTGCCGGTGTGCTGGTACTCGGGCTTGACGCCGAGAAAGCCGACCCGCACGCGGTCCATGATCCGCGCGCGGCGCAGGAAGTGAAACCAGCCGAAGGGCAGCACGCGCCCGTTCATCTTCTTGAGCACCTGGTTGATGTCGGGCACGGTGATCGCGATGCCGATCGTCTCGCCGTCCTTCTCGGCCAGCATGAACCAGTGCTTGTCGAAGACGAGCTGCAGCTCCTCGGCGTAGTGCTTGAGGTCTGAGTCGGAGTACGGCACGAAGCCCCAATTGCGCTTCCAGGCGGCGTTGTAGACCTCGCCGAAGACCTTGATCTCCTTGGCCAGGTCGCGGCGGCGCATGTGGCGCAGCTTCACCCCGTGCTTGGTCTCGCACTGCTCGGCGAGCTCGAAGATGATCGGCAGGATCTTCTCGCGGTCGTCGATGACGAGCTCCCACATGAACAGGTCGATGGCCTTCGTCAGGCCGGTCCCCTCGACGAGGCGCTGGTAGTACGCCGGATGCCACGGCTGCTTGATCATCGGCTCGCGCAGGTAGCCCTCGACGAGCAGGCCGGCCTCGTCGTTCATCGTGTAGTCCATCGGGCCGATCATGTGGTGGCGACCGCGCTCGGCCAGCCAGCCCTGGGCCGCGCCGATCAGCGCCTGCGCGACCTCGGCGTCGTCCTCCATCTCGAGGAAGCCGAACATGCCGGTGCCCGGCCCGTGCTGGTCGTCGTAGGCCCGGTCGATCTGCGCCGACACGCGGCCCACCACCCGGCCGTCGCGGGTGGCGAGGAACTCCTGTGCGCCGGCGTGCTCGAAGTACGCGTTCATGCGCCGGCTGAGGAACATGTGGCGCTCCAGGCGCAGCGGGGGCACCCATTGCGGGGAGGTAGAGTGCAGCCGGAACGGGAGCTCGATGAACTCCTGCCGATCTCGCCGCGACGAGACGGCCCGTACTTCGAGACTCACCGCGCGCACGCTACATGGCCTCCACGACACACGACGTCTTCGCCAAGGTCCGCGGCCACGAGCGCGCCGACCAGCTGCGCGCCGCCCGCGAGGCCGACATCCTGCCCTACTTCCGCACGCTCGAGGGCGCGGCCGGGCCCGTCGTCGAGATGGAGGGCGCCGAGCGGATCATGCTCGGCTCGAACAACTACCTCGGGCTGACGGCCGACGCGCGCGTCATCGCGGGCGCGCGGGCGGCGCTGGAGACCTACGGCACCGGGCTGACGGGCTCGCGCCTGCTCAACGGCACGATCAAGCTGCACCTCGAGCTCGAGGCCGAGATCGCCGACTGGATGGGCACCGAGGAGGCGCTCGTCACCTCGACCGGCGCTCAGGCCAACCTCACCGCGCTGGGCACGCTGCTGGTGCCCGGCGACACCGTCGTGGCGGACTCGGGCGACCACGCCTCGATCCTCGACGGCTGCATCCTCAGCCGCGCGAAGCTGCGCGCCTTTCGCCACAACCGGATGGACAAGCTGCGGCGCACCCTGGAGAAGGCGCGGGCCGACGACGGCGGGATCCTCGTCGTCGTCGACGGTGTCTTCTCGATGGAGGGCGAGATCGCCCCGCTGCCGCAGATCGCCGACCTGTGCGGCGAGTTCGGCGCCCGTCTCATGGTCGACGAGGCGCACGGCGCCGGGGTGCTCGGCGCGCGTGGCGCGGGCGCCTGCGAGCTGCTCGGCATCGAGGATCGCGTCGACCTGCGGATGGGTACGTTCTCCAAGTCGCTGGCCAGCTGCGGGGGTTTTCTGGCCGGCAGCCACGAGGTCATCGACTACCTGCGCGTCCAGAGCCGCGCGTTTCTCTTCACGGCGTCCAACGTCCCGGCCGCCGTCGGCGCGGCGCTGGCGGCGCTGCGGGTCATCCGCTCCGACGATGGTCCGCCGCTGCTCGCGCGGGTACTCGAGAACGCCGCATACCTGCACGAGGGCCTCAGGGCGCGGGGCTTCAGGGTCGTCGAGCACGAGGGCGACCACATGTCGCCGATCGTGCCGGTGATCGTCGGCGACGACTGGAAGGCCGTGCTGCTGTGGCGCGCGCTCTACGACGCCGGGGTGTTCGTCAACGTCGCCATCCATCCCGCCGTGCCGCCCGGCGGCGCGCTGCTGCGCACGAGCGTCATGGCCACGCACGACCGCACCACGCTGGACCGCGCGCTCGACGCGTTCGTCGCGGTGAAGCGCGACTTCGAGGCCCAGCACGGTCCGCTGCCCGCTTGAACGGACCTTCGACCGGCGCTTCAGGGTCCTCTGAACCGGGGTCCCTCCATCGCGTCCGGACCCTCTGCGATTGTCCAAATTTTCACAAATCGGTTACCGAAGAAAAACCCCGCTCTGAGCGAGCGCTTCCGCTGAGGCGCCTTGATCTGCCACCGGCGGCTCGCGTACGTTCATCGAGCGCTCAGCGCAGGCGAGCGGGGAGGGAAGCAGACCCACACCGAGACCTTCTGAGGAGAAGGGCCCGGGAGGACGTGGGGCTGCGCTCCGACGCGGGCGATGCGCGGGTGCGGATCTGAGTTGAACACATCACCGACGCGCTGCCCCTGTACGGATCTGGGGCAGCCGAGGAGGCTCCATGCACGACGCGTCCCCGACGATGGCCCCTGCTCAACCACAACCCCAGCACATGCAGGCCCTGCAGCGCGCGAACGAGGTGCGCCTCGCCCGCGCAGAGCTCAAGCGCAACATCGGGTTGGGCACCCTCACCGTCGCCGAGGTCATCCTCGCGTGCCCGTGGGAGTCGGCGAGCATGACCATCGCCGAGCTGCTCACGAGTCAGCGCCGCTGGGGGACCACACGCGCCAGCAAGTTCCTCTCGAGCATCGGCATGCCCGAGACCAAGACGGTGGGATCGATGACCGAGCGCCAGCGCGGCCTGCTGGCCGCGATGGTCTGAGGCACGGCGCGCCGGGCGGGGGTTCGTGGACGACCCCCCCGCCCGGCGCACCCGCCTACGGCCGCCAGCCCGCCCGCCGCGACGCGGCGACGGCCGCGCCGGCGAGCCGCTCGAGCTCATCGCCCGCGGCGGCCGACGCGCCGACGAGCGTGCCCTGCACCTCACCGCGCCAGCGCGCGACCGTGACGTAGGGGCAGGCGGCGACGCCGTAGACGCCGGCGAGGATGCCGTCGCGGTCCCAGCCGACGGGAAAGCTCCAGCCCCGCTCGCGCACGCCGGCCCGCAGCTCGCCGAGGTCGCCGCCGATCGCCACGAGCGCGACCTGCAGCCCGCGGTGGCGGCGCGCCAGCGGCGCCAGGCGATCCCACGCGTCGAGGCAGTCCGCGCCGCGCGAGGCGGCCAGGCCGAGCACGAGCGGGCCGCGCTCGCTCATCGCGCAGACGTTGAGAATCGTGGGGCCGCGCACCTCGCAGGCCGGCCGGCGCCCGGCTTCGCCCTGGCCGGCGCGGGACGCGACGTTCGCGTCGCAGGGGTCGTCCTCGTCGTCGCACACGACGTCCGAGGTGGCGAGCACGACGGCGAACGGCGCCAGACGCTCGCCCGCCGGCAGCCCGGTGGCCCGCGGCGTGTCCGATCCGGCGGAGCGGATCGACAGAGCGGCCACCGCGAGGATCGCGGCGACGCCGACGAGCCAGCCGTAGCGGTGCCCCGAGACGGGGCCGCCGGCGC
Organism: Solirubrobacteraceae bacterium; assembly: GCA_030681525.1. Classification (GTDB taxonomy): domain Bacteria; phylum Actinomycetota; class Thermoleophilia; order Solirubrobacterales; family Solirubrobacteraceae; genus CADCVQ01. The sequence continues at coordinate 1,216 of JAUXSD010000110.1, read as the reverse complement.
CGCTCATGCCAGCGCTTCGCTCGCGGCCGGCTCGCCGCGCGGCGCCGGTGCCGCCGGCGCGGCGCGCCGCCGCGCGGCGCGGCGCTCGGCGAGCAGCAGGACGGCCGGGAGCACGAGCATGACGCCGAGCAGCGAGACCGTCAGGTCGATGACCGTCACGAAGCCGAAGTCGCGCAGCATCCGGATGTCGGAGACCACGAGCACCGCGAAGCCGGCGATCGCGGTCGCGCCCGAGGCGAGGACCGCCGCGCCCGTCGAGCGGTACGTGCGCTCCAGGGCGGCGCGCGGATCGTGGCCCTGCGCGCGCTCGGACCGGTAGCGCTCGGACAGCAGGACGCTGAACTCGGTCGAGATCGCGATGACCAGGGCGCCGAGGGTCACCGACATCGGGTTCAGCGGCACGCGCAGCGCGAAGAGCAGCAGCGCCGACCAGCCCGTCGCCAGCGCGATCGGCACGAGCGGCACGAGCGCGCGGCCCACGCTGCGCAGCGCGACGAGCAGCACGACGGCGACCGCGAGCAGCCCCGCGAGCAGCGTCAGCATCCGCCGCAGGTTGGAGGCCACCTCGGCGTTCGCGTCGGCGGCGAGCACCGGCAGGCCGGCGAGCTGCGCGCGCACGCCCGGCGGGCGCCCGTCGTCCAGTCGGCGGCGCATCTCCGCGATGACGTCGCCCTGGCGTTCGAGGTCCATGAGCCGGATGCCGAACGCCAGCGTGGCGGTGCGGCGGTCGGCGCTGACCACCGACTGCGAGAAGTACGGCGGCACCGCGTCCAGCAGGGCGCGGATCGCGCCGGCGTCGCGCCGCGAGGCGGGCGTCGTGAAGAGGTCGGGCAGGGAGAACGCCGGGCACAGCTCGGCCGTTCCGCAGCCGCGCGTGGCGGAGTAGCGAACGTGCTTCAGCACGCCGGTCTGGTAGGCGATCATCCAGTTCAGCACCGCCGGGCGCGTCAGATCGGCGCCCTCGATGATGACGTCGACCTCGCCGCCGACGCCGGTCGAGCGCTGCAGCGCGTCGAGGTCGCGCAGCGCGGTGAGGTCCTGCGGGACGAGCTTCTGGATGTCGGACTCGACGCGCGTCTGGGTGTCGAGCATCCAGCCGGCGGCGGCGAGCGCCACGGCGATCGCCAGCACCCGCGCGGGGCGGGCGATCGCGTAGTCCAGCGCGCCGCGCGCGGCACGGCGGGCCCGGCGGGCGGGCGGGCCGCCGGCGAGGCGC
>JAUXSD010000108.1 GCA_030681525.1 Solirubrobacteraceae bacterium | reverse complement strand
TCGCGACGTCGCGATCGGACAGCCCGGCGACCGCGCCGACGACGCCGAGCGCGACCGGCCGCGGCGTGGTCTGCGAGCCGCTGCGGTAGCGGTCGATCGTCTCGCAGGGCCACGCGGTCGCGGCGCTGCGCAGCAGCTGCGAGCCCAGCCGGCGCGCGATGTCGCGCAGGACCGGGCTCGGGCAGCGCGCGGCGTGCTCGGCGTCGAGGTAGGCGAGTGCCGCGCGCGCGGCGTCGGGATCAGCGAGCTCCGGCTGCCCGGCCCCGCGATCGGCGGCTGAGGGCCCGGCGGCGGACGCGGCCGCGGCCGCGCGCCGCGCCGCCACGCTCAGCGCGGCGTCCGGTTGCGCGACGAGCCGCAAGCGCGCGGCCATGAACGGCGCGACGCCCTCGACGTCGAGGCCCTCGGCGACCGCCTGCTCGAGCCCGAGCGAATGCGCGTACGAGCCCGCCGGGAAGCGCGAGTCCGCGAGCAGCAGGCTGGCCACCGCCATCGACATCAGAACAGCTCGTAGCGCTGTGCGAGCGGCAGGGACGAGACCGGCATCGGCTCGATCTCCTCGCCGTCGACGAAGACCTTGAACGTGTCCGGCTCGACGCGGATCTGAGGGCAGGCGGTGTTCTGCGGCATGTCGGCCTTGCCGACCCGCCGGGTGTCTGCGACCGCGACGATCTGCGACTCGAGCCCGAGGGCGGCAAGCCCGCCCGAGCGCGCCGCGAGGGGAGACACGAACGCCATCGAGCTGCGTGCGGCGAGGCGGCCGGAGCCCGCGAACATCGGCGCGCTCAGCACGGGCTGCGGCGTCGGGATCGACGCGTTCGCGTCGCCCATCGGGGCCCAGGCGATCGCGCCGCCCTTTATCACGAGCCGCGGGCGGATGCCGAAGAACGCCGGGTCCCAGAGGACGAGGTCCGCGAGCTTGCCCACCTCGATCGAGCCGACGTGGTCGCCGATGCCGTGCGTGACCGCCGGGCAGATCGTGTACTTCGCGACGTAGCGCTTGAGCCGCTCGTTGTCGGCGGCGCCGGCGGTCGCGCCGAGGCGCGCCTTCATCGCATGCGCGGTCTGCCACGTGCGGATGATCGTCTCGCCGACGCGGCCCATCGCCTGCGCGTCGGAGCCGATCATCGAGATCGCGCCGAGGTCGTGCAGGACGTCCTCGGCGGCGATCGTGCTGGCGCGGATGCGGCTCTCCGCGAACGCGAGGTCCTCGGGGATGCGCGGGTTGAGGTGGTGGCAGACGATGAGCATGTCGAGGTGCTCGTCGATCGTGTTGACCGTGTGCGGTCTGGTCGGGTTCGTCGAGGACGGCAGCACGTTCGGGTAGGAGGCGAGCTCGATGATGTCCGGCGCATGGCCGCCGCCGGC
>JAUXSD010000105.1 GCA_030681525.1 Solirubrobacteraceae bacterium | reverse complement strand
CCCGGCGGGCGCGGCCCCGCGGCGATCTCGACGAAGCCGTCACTGTCGCCGTGCAGCAGGCCGAGGTGGATGCTGCGGTGGCGGTCGCGGTCAAGCGCGCCCTCATGGATGCGCCCGTCGGCAAGTCGGACCTTGATCGCAAGACCATGCGACCCGGACGTCGTGTCGAAGGCCCCCGCTGCCCGGGACGGCGGGGCGGCGATCATGGCTTGGTTCATAGCCATCTCCTCGAGGCTCACGGTGCTCACGAGGCCCGTGCGAGCTGGCCACGGGCGCTCTCCGCGACGGGCCCATCGATCAGCCGGTAGCCGACGCCCCAGACGCAGACGACGTAGCGCTCGCCTTCGGTGACGAGCTTGCGGCGCAGGCGACAGGCGTGGGAGTCCAGCGTGCGCGTGGAGCCGCTCGAGCGAAACCCCCAGATCGCGCGCAGCAACTCGTCCTTTGTGAAGACCCGCGTCGGCTCCGTCGCAAGGGTGCGCAGCAGCTCGAACTCCTTCTGGCTGACGTGCACCTGCTGGTCGCGCAGGCTGACCCGGCGCTGCGCGATCTCGATCCGCAGGCGGCCGACCTCGATCACCGGCGAGCGACGGGAGTCCATCTCCACGCGCTTGAGCAGCGCCTTCAGGCGCGCCCGCAGCTCGGGGTAGCTGAACGGCTTCAGCACGTAGTCATCCGCGCCGGCGTCAAAGGCGCGCACGGCGTCGAGCTCGCCTGGCACGGTGCCCAGGAGAATCAGCGGCAGGCGCGGGTCCAGACGGCGTTCGGCACCCCCGCGCACGGTGGTGGCGAAGATCCGCCCGCTGCCGCCGTTGACATCGACGAGCGCCGCGTCGGGAAGCTGGCTGATGCACAAGCCGAGTGCGCGCTTGGGGTCCGCCGTCGCGTAGACGGTGTAGCCATCGGCGGTGAACTGGTCGGCGAGGAACGTGCGGGTGGCATCGTCGTCCTCGACGACGAGGATCGTGTGAGATGCGTTGTCAGTCACGGTTTGCACGGTCTTGCTCCTTTCGAATGCGTCAAGCGGCGACGCCCAAGGCGGGCGTCGCGTGGGAAGGCGGGCCGCTCGGCGACCCGGGTTGGCCGCCACGCCGACCGACGTGGCGGTGTGTGATCAGGCCGCGTCGGAGGGATCGATCTGGGCGCAGAGCGCGAGCGCATCGGTGACACCGATCAGCCCTTCACCGGCGGCTTGCCAGGCGTCGTGGCGCCAGTCGGCGGCCGTCGTCGCTGCGACGCGGGTCGGCCGGTGCGTCGCCTCGTGTGCGGGGTGGTCGCGGTAGCTCTCGATCGAGCCGTCGCGGCGGGCGGCAATGCGTGCGATCGCCGCCGCGGTCGCCGGGGTCAAGCAGATCCAGACGTGCTCGTCATCGGTGGTGGTCGGGGGCGGTCTATGTGCGCGCAGCAGCTCGACGAGCGCGGCAGTGAGCGGTCTGGGCGCGCGGCGGCGCTGTCCGCGCGCGGATGCGATCGGCCTCAAGTCGCTCATGGCGTGCCATCCGCTAGAGCAGCCCGGCGGCTGCGAGCGCGTGGCGCATCGCCAGCGATTCCTCGTCCTCGTCGAGCTGGAGCCCGCGCAGGACGTCGTTGGTGACGTGGGCGGTAGCCACGACGCACATCTGGCGCTCGCGCTGCGCGCGGACGCGCGGCGTCAGGCCACGCAGGCGCGGGCTTCGCCTGCGGTCGGCGACGGCCGCCGCGCGCTGCCTCGCCGCGCGAGCCTCGTAGCCGGCCCACAGGCGCGGGTCGACGGTCTCCTCGCCGCGCAACTCCAGCTCACGGCAGTGGGCGGTGAGCCGCGCGAGCGTCTCGTTCTCCAGCCCGGCTGCCTCGAGAGCGCTGATCTCGCCAGCGGCAGCAAGGCGACCGACGTCGCGCAGCGCGGCGCGGGCGCGGCGCTCGGCCATTTCGATCGCGATCGTCGTCGCTGTGACCTCGGCGTGGTCCTGCGGGTCAGGGGTAGCGGTGTTCGTGAGCATGGTTGTGAGCCCTCCTCGGGCGAGTGATGGGTGCTGTGGATCGGGTGGCGGCGTGCGTGAGCCCGCGACGCGGGCTCACGAGCACGTCGCGGTGGCGCCAGCCGGCGCCGATCTGCGTCTGGGTGCGGCGGGGCGCGGCGGTTCGCCGCGGGCCGCGATGAGCGGCGGTCTGCCGGGCTACGGCGCCTTGGCGGCGGGTCAGCTCATGCCGACACGCTGCAGCAGGCGTCCTCGGACCAACTGACGTGCATCCCGTGATGGGACACGGGCGTCGCTACGCGGCGTCCAGCGCGCGCAGCAGCCGCTTGGCGCGCGCGATCTGCTTGTTGGTGGTCGTCAGGCTGACCGTCTCGTCCGCGGATTAGATCGAGCGCTTACGGCGTGTCGTCGATGTCGTTAGAGGCTCGGTGTTGGTCGTCCGGGCGCAGGCCTATGTTGAGGCGATGATCGCTGTCGGGAATGTCCGCGTCTGGCTGGTCGGAGCGCCCCGGAGGGGTGCGGAGGCCAGCCGGACGCGGCGCGCGTCCGCCGCGCCCCCGGCCGCGTGTGCGGACGGATGAGAGTCCAGCGGGTCGTCTCCCCGCGGTCGGGGCAAGAGTCGTGGACGGTCGTGGGTGACGATCACCGACCGGTGGCGCCGGTGGAGCGCTACCTCGCCTGGTTGTCGCGGATCGAGCGTTCGCCGAACACAGTGCGCGCGTACGCGCAAGACCTCAAGACCTTCTGGGAGTTCTTGGTGGCGCGTGACCTGGTGTGGGACCGCGTCACGCTTGAGCAGCTGGGCGCGTACACGGCGTGGTTGCGCCAGCCGGCCGACAACGTCGTCTTGCTCGCGGGAGCGGTCGCAGCGCGACGCGCATCGACGGTCAACCGAATGCTGTCGGCGGTGATGGGCTTCTATGAGTTTCACGCCCGCGACGGCGTCCGGGTGGCGCGTGCGCTTGTGGATCGGGCACGGTCGGGTCGAGGGCACTACAAGCCGTTTCTGGACGGCATCGCGCCGTCTCGCGGTCGCGCGCGGGTCGGTCGGCTGCCCGAAGCACGGTCGGCGCCGCGAACGCTGACGCTCGAGCAGGTCTCGGCGGTGCTGGGTGAGCAGCGGCGTCTGCGCGACCGGTTTTTGTTCGCGTTGTTGTTCGGGACGGGCATGCGGATCGGCCAAGCGCTCGGGCTGCGCCATTGCGATGTCGTCTCGCACGAGCGGCGCATCGAGATCGTTGCGCGCGAGGACAACGCCAACGGGGCGCGCGGCAAGCGCGGTCACGGCTCGGTTCCGGTGTCCGGCGAGCTGATGCGGTTGCACTCTGACTACATGCACGTCGAGTACGGCGACTTGGACTGCGACTACGTGTTCGTCAACCTGTGGGCTGGTCAGGTGGGGCGCCCGATGCGCTACGCCAACGTGGCTGAGCTCGTCGCGCGGACCCGCACGCGGGTCGGGTTTCACTTCACGGCGCACATGTTTCGCCACACGTACGCGACGTTGGCGCGCCGTGGCGGGGTGCCACTGGACATCGTCAGCCGGTTGCTGACGCATTCGTCGGTGCAGACGACGAGCGCGATCTACTGCCACGCCTCACCGGAGCAATTGCGCGCCGAGCTTGAGCAGGCCGGGGTGCTCGATGCCGTGGGATCGCTGACATGACCGCGCTCGCCGCGATCGCGACGTCGACACCAGAGCCCCAGGCGTGGAGCGCGTTGCTGAAAGAAGCGATCCGGCCCGAGTTTCGCGTCGACGTCTACGTGCCCGAAGCGTCCGATCGCGTGTTGTTCGGCGCGCTGTGCGCGGTCAGCGGCTGCCCCGGGCGCGGCGCGCACCACGTCAAGCGCGACCATCACCTGTGCATCTCGCACACCAAGCAGTGGCGCAAGGACGCCCGGCCCGACGTCGAGCAGTGGGTCAGGACCGGCGCGCGACCGCTGAAAACGCTCAAGCTGGCCGTTCGCTGCTGCGTCCGGCGCTGCCCGCGATCGGTCTATCAACACGCCCTGTGCTATCCGCATTACGGCCGCTGGAACCTGGCCGAACGGCCGCCCCGCGCCGCATGGGCAGCCGCCGCCGACGCGGTCTCGGTCAGCAAGGAGGACCGCTGCCGCTTGCCGGCCTGTCGCTTTCCCGCGATGGGCCGCCGCGGCTTCTGCGACACCCACAACGCCCACTTTGCCAGCGGCCGCAAGCTGGACGCCGCAGCGACACCGCAGGAGTACGTCGACCGCGCCGCGCGGGTCAAGCTCTCCAGCGCCCCGCGCTATGACGTGCGCGGCCTCGACGAGCTACTCGCGCTTGAGATGCAGTACGCGCTGCAATGCCGCCACGACGCACGCCGCGCGCGACTGGAGCCGGTTGCATTTCGACGGGTGACCGGCTGGATCGCCGAGCTCGGCGTGCGATCGCTGCTGGAGCACAGCGGAGGCTTCTGGCAGCACGCCGCGCACGAGCGCTTCGCGTGGGCCGCGCGCAACCGTGGCTGCGTCGAACTGGCGTGGGTTCGTTACGTCCGCGCGCGTTGCCAGGACCTGCGCGACGAGCACAGCGCTCGCGACGTGTGGGACTGGGACACCTGGACGATCGACCGGTTGGGCGTCGATGAGCGCTACGCCCATCAGGCCGTGCGGCGCATCTACTTCACCGGCATCGAGCCGGGATGGCTGCGTGAACTGGCCAAGCGCTGGGCGCGCTGGCGGATCACGAGCGTCCGGCTGTCGCCCGCCGCGGTCGCGGGAACGACCAACTCGCTACGCGCCTTCTCGGGCTGGCTTGAGGCCGAGCACGCGCTCCCGGCCAGCCCGCAGCAGCTGACGCGGGCGCTGCTGGAGCGCTACCTGACCAGCGTGCATCTGCGTGCGCTGTCGACCGGTCAGAAGCAGCGGCTGCTGGGCAACCTGCGGACGTTTCTCAACGACGTGCGCATGCACGGCTGGGAGCCGGGGTTGGCGGGCAACGCGACCTACTTCGACGGCGAGATCCCGCGCGGGTCGACGCAGCGCGTGCCGCGTTTCATCGACGAGTTCGTGATGGACCAGATCGAGCGCGAGGACAACCTCGCACGGCTGCCCGACCTGACGACGCAGACCGCGATCATCATCTTGATCGAGACGGGACTGCGCTCCGTCGACGCGGTGCGACTGGCGTTCGATCCAGTCACCGTCGACGAGGCGGGCGCCCCGTATCTGCTCTACACCAACCACAAGCTCGCCCGCGAGGCGGTGATCCCGATCTCGCAACGACTGCTGGAACAGATCCGTCGCCAGCAGGCCGACGTCGCCGAACGCTTCGCCCCCGAGCAGCGCCACTTCCTGCTGCCGCGCACGCGAGCAAACCAGGCCGGGGAGATGCACTTCAGCTGGCAGACGCTGCGCGGCCGGCTGCAACGCTGGCTCGCCGACTGCGACATCCGCGACGCCGTCGGCCGGCCGGTACACGTCACACCGCACCAATTTCGCCACACCCTCGCGACCCGGCTGATCAATCACGACGTGCCGCTGGACACCGTGCGCCGCATGCTCGATCACAACTCGCCGGAGATGACCGCCCGCTACGCGCAGATCAAAGACCAGACGCTGCGTCGCGAGTGGGAGCGCTACCAAGAGCGCATCAACATCCGCGGCGAAATCGTCGTGCTCAACGTCGATGGCCCGCTGACCGACGCGGCATGGGCCAAAGAGAACCTCGCGCGCGCGAAGCAGACACTGCCCAACGGCTACTGCGGACTGCCGCTGCAGCAAAGCTGTCCGCACCCCAACGCCTGCCTGACCTGCGACAGCTTCCTGACCACCGCCGAGTTCCTGCCCGCCCACCGACAGCAACTGCAACGCACCGAGGAGCTGCTCGAGCATGCCCGCGCCAACGACCGCCAGCGCCTCGTCGACATGAACGAGCCGATCCGCCTGAACCTCATCCACGTCATCGAGGGCCTCCAAGCCGTCGACGACACCGGCGGCGCTGGTGCCTGAGCCAACACCACTGGCGGCGGCAGCTCAGCGCCGGCGCGACAGCGCAATGCGGCGCGCCAAAGCGGCGCTTCACCAGCTCGAGGCCTCCGAGGAGCCGGTCAGCTTCCAAAGCGTCGCGAGACGCGCTGGCGTGTCGCGACAATGGCTCTACGGACAGCCCGACCTACGCGCCCAGATCGAGCGACTACGCGAACGCGCCACGCCGGCGGCGGGCCCACGCGCCACAGCCGCAACCGACCCATCGCTGCGCCAACGCGTGCAAACCCTGCGCGAAGAAGTCCAACGCCTACGCGAAGAGAACAGCGCCCTCAAGAATGAGCTCGCCCACGCCTACGGCCACCAGCGTGATGCGCGGTAGGCCACGCCGCAGCACGAGAGCGGCCACCATCGAGCTCGTCGGGACTGTCCCGTTCAGCCGATAGGAGCAGCGACCGTCGCGGAGCCGTGATGTCGCTGCGGTGAAGGACGCACCGGACGTTCTCAGCCGTTGGCTGCTGCGGTCAGCGCCGCCATCATCGCTCGCGCACGAGGTTCGTTCGCGTAGCCGTGCACGGAGATCACGTAGGTGATGCGGGCGTCGTCCCAGACGTAGGCGATGTGGTCCCCGTTCACGCCGCCGCCCCGCTGGTAGGCGACCACCCTGCACGCCAGCATTGGCCGCGCCGCCACGTGCGTTCGACGGCACGATGAGGACGCCTGCGCGTTTACCGGCCGGCGGATGCCCATCTGTACCACCGCTCGGCGCATTCGCGGATCCCATACGACGTCGTAGCGCCAGTGCCCTCCGTTGGTGGCGATGCGTCTACCGTCAAGTCGGCTCAGTGATCGACTCGCCAGGTCGGCTGAGAAGCCGCCTTGCGGCCCGTCTCTGCCGAGCGACTTACCGCGATAATCGACCTTCAACGGGCCGGCCGGGATCAGAGGGGGGCAGCTTCGCGCACCAGCGGGAGCCGTCGCAGCTTGCAAGCTGCATACGCGGCGATAGGCGCGAGGCCGTCGACGTGTAAGCCCGAGAGCCGTGTCGCTACCGGCGGGAGAAGCCGCCTTGGGGCTGGATGGCAGGCCTGTGCTGCGATCCGTCGCCGACGGCTTCCCGCTCGCGCCCGGCCGCCCGCTATCACACGCGACGACCAGGCCGACGATCAGCACAGCCCACAGCGAGATCAATCCACGGCGCATGTGTCGAATGTACGACCGGTCGGGTGGCGGCAGGTCCCCTGGTCGCCACAGGGCGACGCAGCGCTGCTCAACGACGCAGAAGCGGCAGTCGCTTCCAGGCGAAAGCAGTAGCGCCGAGGACGACCGACCGACCGCGCCATCCGTCCGGTTTGCGGGGGCTCGGAGCACCTATCGCGGGTGCGAGGGGTTGTAGTTGTGTCATGCGCACGTTCGCCGCTCTTCTGCTCATCGGTATGACCGCCGCCCTGGCCGCGTCAGCACCGGCACAGACCAACGATCCCGCCAACCCCACGGCCCCGGGGCCGGTGCCGTCGCCGCTGGATGCTCCCTACCCGCCCGCGCACGCGGGCTGCGGCGAAGGCGGACTGACCGCAAGCCAGAACCGGCCAACAGTGAGGCTCGCGTCGGCCACTTTGCGACTGCGGGACACAGGCAACGTGCGTATCTTCGTGCGTGCCAACCAGTCGTCGGCGACGAAAGTGAAGATCGCCCAGGTCGGCGGCAAGCGAGTGGGTGGCACCGTGCCCGGCAGCTACACATGCGCGAACCCGGAAAAGATCCTCGTCTCGGCGCCGCTGAACAACTACGGCCGCAAGCTCGTACGCCGCCACGGCCGCCTCGCGGTCAAGATCACCTTCCGGCTCATCAACGGGTCCGGGATCACGAACAAGCGCGTCCTGTCGGGCGTCGTCAAGCCCGAGTAGCTTCGAGGCAAGAGCTGATGCGGTGGCCGGCGATGAGTGCGGTGGTGGTGACCGGCGTGTTGACCGTCGGGTGCGGCGGGCCAGCCGCGCAGTCGTCGGCTGGCCTGAACACCGGGACGACGAGCCAGGGCCTTGCCGTCAGCATCGACGCCAGCGAAAGCTCC
>JAUXSD010000103.1 GCA_030681525.1 Solirubrobacteraceae bacterium | reverse complement strand
CCGGCGCCGGCAGCGCGCCTCCTCGCGCGAGGCGCCGGCGGACGGCGACAACGGCACCCGCGGCCTCGTCAACTCCTGGGTGGAGACGGCGGAGCTCAAGCTCTCCTTCGACCCGCAGCGCGACGCGCGCGAGACGGGCGGGGCGAAGGGCGCCGCGCGCCGGGCCGCGCTCGCCGCGATGCGGCCCTACACCCACCACCAGAACGAGCTGAGCCGCTTCACGGTCAAGGCCCTGCGCGAGCTCGACGAGCGCCTCGACGACCTCGCGCTCGACACGCAGTCGCAGATCGCTCGGCTGCAGTCGCTCGTGCAGCAGTCGCTCGCGGGGGAGCGTGCGCGGCCGGCGCTGCGCTTCGACTCCGGCGCGGCCGACGCGGTCGCCGGGCCGGGCGGCCCGGGGGAGCCGCTCGCGCGCGACGCGCCGGTGCTCGAGCTCGACGGCGCCGACGCGGCCGCCGGCCTGCGCGCGCTCGACGACGGCTCCGTGCCCGCGCTGCACGCCGCCCAGCTCGTCGAGCAGCTCGACCCCGAGCGGCTCGCCGAGCTGCTGGAGCTCATGCGCCGCAAGCTCGCGCCGGGCGGTGTCGCGGTCATCGAGGCGGTCAACCCGCTCGCCGAGGCGACCCCCTCGCACCCGCTCGTCCCGGGGTCCCTGCTGGCGCTCTGCCGGCTGGCGGGGTTCGGCTCCGGCGAGGTGCGCTTCGCCCGCACGACGGGCGACCTCGACGCCGACCTGGTGCTCAACCGCGACTACGCGGTCGTCGTGCGCGCGCCGGGCGCCTGAGGCCCGGGCACAGGCCCGAGCCTCCTAGGACGAGGCGGGCGGTCCGCCGAGGAAGGCCGCGCTGACGACCAGGTACGCGGCGACGGCGACGACGAGGGCCGCGAAGCCGCGACCGAGGGCCCGCTGAGCGACGCGCGCCGACCAGCGGGCGCCGAGCAGCCCGCCCGCGACGCAGGCGGCGCCCATGGCCAGCGTGAGCTCGAGGTCAAGCGTGCGGCCCGTGCCGAGGTGAACGACGACGCCGAGGATCGAGGTGGTCGTGATGATGGCCAGCGACGTCCCGATCGCGCTACGGATCGAGAAGGACAGCGCGACGGCGAGCGTCGGGACGATGACGAAGCCGCCACCGACGCCGAAGAACCCGGTGAGCAGGCCGACGAGCAGGCCGGCGGCCACGTCGCGCCCGAGCCGCAGCGCCGGGCAGGTGTGGCCCGGCTCGTCGTCGTCCAGCGGCTCGGATGCCGACGCCTTGCGCCAGGTCGCGGCGGCGGCGGCGAGCATCACGACCGCGAAGCCGGCGACGAGCGCGGAGCCTGAGACCACGTCGCCCAGCGCGGTCCCGGCGACGATGCCGGGCACGGCCGCGACCGTGAACGCGCCGGCGTGACGCCAGCAGACGCGACGGTCGAGCGCGTACCGGTAGCCGCCGGCGACGGCTGCGGCCGCGACGACGACCAGGGAGATGGTCGTCGCCGACTCGACGTCCTGGCCGAGCACGTACACGAGCACGGGCACGGCCAGTACGGACCCGCCGCCCCCGAGCAGACCGACGGCGATGCCGATGGCGATGCCGAAGGGGATGGCCGCCAGCGCCACGTCAGGCTTCCGTGCGGTTCGGCTCCTCGGTGGGCCAGCCCTCGCGCTGCCAGAGCGGCACGCCGCCCTCGACGACGTGGATGACCTGCTCGGCGCCGAAGCGCTGCAGCAGGCTGGCGGCCACCGCCGAGCGCTGGCCCGAACCGCAGATGACCGCGACCGGCTTGGCCGGGTCGATGCCGTCCGGGACGTCACGGATGTCGTGATAGGGCGTCCGCACCGAGCCGGGGATGACGCCGGCGTCCCACTCGCTGCGCTCGCGCACGTCGAGGACCTGCAGGTCATCGCCGTCGCGTTGCCAGCGCTCGTGCAGCTCGGGGACCGTCATCCGTCTCACGCGGTCGACGGCGAGCTTCTCCTCGCGCCAGGAGGTCATGCCGCCGGCGAGGTAGCCGGCGATCTCGCGCAGGCCCACCGCGCCTGCGAGCTGGGCGGCTTGCACGGCGTCCCCGTCGTCGCGGCCGACGAGCACGATCGGCTGCCCGGGCTCGGCGAGCCAGGCGAGCTTGGAACCGAACCCGGCGCGCCGCGCGGTGATGCAGACGGCGCCCGGGATGTGCGCCTCGTCGAACTGCAGCTCGGTGCGCACGTCGACCACGAGGGCGCCGTCATCCCGTGCCTGCTGAACCTGGCGCGGGCTCAGGGGGTGCGCCTCGACGGTCTCCTTGACGAGCGGGCCCCGGTTGAGGGCGACGATGTTCTTGAAGTTCGGCGGCTGGGGGCCGAGCGTCGAGGTGGTCCTCTCGACGAACTCGTCCTCGTCGGTGACCTGCAGCAGGTCCTGGTTGGCGCGCTCGAAGCCGATCGTGGAGGCGACCTTGAGGTCCATGCCGGGTCCGCCGCACAGCGACCCGCCGAGATGCCCCGGCCACACCTCGACGGTGTCCGGCAGGCTCATGAGCGTGTCGTTGAGCGAGTGGAAGATGCCGCGCGCGCCCTCCTCCTTGTCCACCGCGAGGTCGGGCCGGGCGATGTCGCCGACGAACAGCGTGTCGCCGGTCAGCACCGCCCACGGCCCGTCCGAGCGAGCCGTGTCGGTGAGGGCGAACGCGGTGTGCTCGGGGCGGTGCCCGGGTGTGTGCAGCGCCCGCACCCGCAGCGAGCCCAGCTCAAGCTCCCAGCCGTCCTCGAACGGTTCGTGGTCGTAGTCCGGCCCGGCGTCGCGGTGGATGTGGATCGTCGCGCCGGTGGCGGCGACGAGGCGGCCGTGGCCGGAGACGTGGTCGGCGTGGTTGTGGGTTTCCAGGATGTGCTCGATGCGGACGCCGAGGTAGCGCGCCAGGCGCAGGTACTCGTCGATGTCGAGCTTGGGGTCGACCACTGCGGCGACGCCGGCGTCCTCGTCGCCGATGAGGTAGCTCGCACAGCCGAGGTCGTCGTGCGTGAGCTGGCGGAAAATCATCGGTTCCTCCCGAGAGTTGACGTGTCCAGTCGCTGGCGTTCGGAGGCGGTCATGCCCCCGCAGAGGTTGTGGGCATCACGAGCCGCCTGCCCGGTCCAGGCCCCGATGACGCCCATCGCGTTGCTGCGCTCCAACAGCATCGCCATCACGCGTGGCCGAAACGGACGTGGGGCAGGACGCGGCCCAGCGGCTTGGGCAGCCACCAGGCCCACCGCCCGAGCAGGCGCAGCGCGACCGGGACGAGCAGCAGGCGGACCAGCGCGGCGTCGAGCAGGACGGCGATGCCGAGGATGACCCCCATCTCCTTCGGCGGCAGCGGACCGCTCAGCGCGAAGGTGAAGAACACGGCGACCATGACCGCCGCGGCCGCGAACACGACCCGCCCGGAGTGCGCGATTGCGCCGACCATGGCCTCGCGCGGATCCTTCGTGCGGTCCCAGTGCTCCTTCGCGGAGGAGAGCAGGAACACGGTGTAGTCCATCGAGATGGCGAAGACCATCGCGAAGAAGAACACCGGCGCCCACGCGTTGAGGAAGCCCTGCGGCTCCAGGCCGAGCAGGCCCGCGAGATGGCCCTCCTGGAAGATGAGGCGCGCGACGCCGAACGCGGCGCCGACCGCCAGCAGGTTGGTGACCACGCCGACGGCGGCGAGGATGGGCGCCTGCAGCGCGACCAGCAGCAGCAGGAAGCCGAGCGCGAGGACGACACCGATGACCAGCGGGGTCTTCGCCGTGAGCGCCGCTTCGAGGTCGTGGTTCTCCGCCACCGAGCCGCCGACCAGCGTGCCCTCGGGCAGGTCCGACCGGAGCCGGTCGATGGTCGCGCCGACGGCCGGGTCGGACGGGTCCTGCTCCGGAACGACTCCGATCATCACGTTCTCGCCGCGGCCGGCCATGGCCGGCATGACCTGCGCCACCCCGGGGTCGGCCTCGGCGACGGCCGCCGCGCGTCGGCCGTCGGCCCTGGCCGCGACGACCTGCAGCGCGCCGGGAGCGCCCGGGCCGAACGCGTCCTGCACCTGCGTGTACGCGGTGCGCGATCCATCGCCCTCGGGCACGACCTTGATGGACGGCATGCCGGTCTGCAGGCCGAACACCGGGATGATCAGCGCCACCAGGACCCCGACGGCCACGGCGCCGTAGGCGACGGGGCGGCGCCACAGGCGCTCCCCCCAGGCGGCGAACCGCGGCGAGCGGTGCTCGCCGGACTTCACCCAGGGCAGGGACAGCTTGTCCACGCGCGGCCCGAGCCTGGCGAGCGCGGCGGGCAGCAGCGTCAGCGTCGCCGCGAGGATGAAGACGACCGAGAGCATGATGCCGAGCGCCATCGACCGAAACGCGGGCGACGGGACGAGCATCACCGCGCTGAGCGAGATGAGCACGGTCAGCCCCGAGAACAGGACCGCCTTGCCGGCGGTGTCCATCGTCTCGGCCACCGCGTCCACGACCGGCTCCCCCGCGCCGAAGAAGGCGCCGCGGAAGCGGTAGACGATGAACAGCGCGTAATCGATGCCGAGCGCGAGCGCGAACATCAGCGCGAAGTTCATCGCCCAGATGGAGATGTCCAGCACCTGGGTGCCGAGATACAGCGACCCGGCGGATGCGACCAGGCCGAGGATCGTCAGCATCAGCGGCAGGCCGGCGGCGACGAGCGAGCCGAAGGCGAGCAGCAGGATGCCGAGCGTGACCGGCCAGGAGATGAGCTCGGACTTGAGCATCGCCGTCTTGTTGGCGTCGTTGAAGTCCGACCACATGCCCGACGCGCCGGTCAGCGAGACCTGCACGCCATCGGCCGGCAGCGCGGCGAGCTTCTCCTTGAGATCGCTGGCCGCGCGGACCATCTCGTTGGAGTCCGCGCCGGCGCCTGCCTGCACGATGGCGGTGTGGCCGTCGCGGGAGATGGACTGCCCCGGCCGCGGCGCGACGACCTCGGTCACGCGCGGGTCGGTCTGCAGCGCCCGCTGGGCGTCGGCGACGACCGCCTTGAACGCCGGGTCGGTCGCGGTCTTGTCGGCGGAGTGCACGACGACCATGAGCGCGGACGAGGAGAGGCCGCCGAACTCGCGGTCGACGGTCTCGCGCACGGTCAGCGACTCAGAGCCGGTGGCCTCCCAGCCGGCGCCGGAGAGCGCGTGCTCGACCCTGGGCGCGAGCACGCCCAGGCCGATGGCGACCACCGCCCACGCGATGGCGACGAGCTTGAAGTGGGTGGCGGTCCAGCGGCCGAGGCGGCCGATGGGTCCGTAGGCAGGCGTGGTGGAAGGCATGGGCGTGGTGTCCGTTAGGAGATGGGCGGGGTGTTGGCGGCGGCTCGCAGATCGAAGAGCCGGGTGAGAAGCAGCGACGCGGGGCAGGCGCCCACGGCGACGTAGAGCCACTGGTTGACGCCGACGAACGCGGTCAGGAGCAGAAACCAGGGCGAGACGAGGGCCAGCGCCGCGCTGAGCAGGGTCACGCTGCCGGCGAGCGCGAACAGCACGCGCTCCAGCGGCCAGCCGCGACGGGAGGTCCGGCAGGCGCGGCTCATGCGGCACCTCCGCCGAGCAGCTGGTCGAGTCCGGCGACCTGCTGGCGCAGGCCGCCGCAGACGAGCTCGCACAGCTCGAAGATCGTGTCGTCGGCGATGGAGCAGCGGACGCGGTTGCCGTCCTTCTCCCGGGCGACGATGCCGGCCTGCGCGAGCACGCCGACGTGCTTGGAGACGTTCTGCTGGCTGGCGCCGAGCGCCTCGGTCAGCTCGTTGATGGTCAGGGGCCCGTCGCGGAGCGCGTCGAGCACGCGGATCCGCATGGGCTCGCCGATGACCCGGAAACGCCGGGCGATGAGCTCGACGAGCGGCTCCGGCAGGGGGTGGGGGATGGAGACTGGCTCGGTCATGAGCACAACTATACCACGGTGTAGTTGTGTACGTGCCGCCTGCGATGCACCCGGCGGTCGGGCCGCGGCCCGCGGCGCGTGAAGGGGCTGCGGCCCGGCCCGGCGGGCGACGTGCCGGCGCTACGTGCGCGGGGGCGGGTCCAGGAGCTGGCCGAGCTCCTCAAGGCGCTGGCGTACGCCGCCGCAGACGAGGTCGCAGATCTGCAGCACCGTCTCGTCGGCGATCGAGTACACGAACTTCGCGCCCTCCTTGCGTCTGCCGACGATGCGCTCGGAGTGCAGCACCTTGAGGTGCTTGGAGACGTTCGCGTGGGTCGCGCCGAGCGCTTCGGCGAGCTCGCTCACCGACGCGCCGTCGCTGACGTGCAACGCGTCGAGCAGCCTGATCCGCATCGGCTCGGCCAGCGCGGTGAACCGGCGGGCGATCAGCTCGATGAATTCGTCGGGCAGAGGCTCGCCCTGCTGGTTTCGGAACATGGCCGGCACCCCGTCGAAGGTCGCCCCGACTGTACACCGTCGGATTTCCGGTCCATTGACCCTTTGCGCGTAGGAGCGCACCACGTTAGTGTTCGCCACACCTAGCGTCCTACGCCACGGGGGAGTATCGGGCCGGGACGTGCAAACGAGCGGATGGGCGCCGTATCGCCGCCGCCCTGGAGGAGGAGTCACATGCGCCGGATGTTCTGTCCTGTCGTCGTCGTCGGGGTGCTGCTCGGGACGGCGGCGGTTCCGGCGTCCGCGGCCCTGCCGCGGACCTACGAGATCCAGCGGGTCGACAGCCCGGCGCCCGCCTCCAACGGCAACTTCGGCCGCGCGCTGGCGGTCGTCGGTGACGTCAACGGCGACGGGGAGCAGGACATGCTCGTCGGCAACGACAAGCACGGCTCGCGCCAGGGCCAGGTGTTCGTCATCAGCGGCGAGGACGGATCGCTCGTCCGCGAGCTGCAGCGGCCCGACATCGACGACGTCGGCACCGGGCGCCCCGCGGGGTTCGGCGCGGCCGTCGGCAAGATCGGCGTCAATCAGACCGCGGGCCCGTTCACGGACGCCGGCAGCTGCCCCGGCGGTGACGGCCCCGACGCCGACGCCGCCTGCGACGCGAACGTCGGCGCCGCCGACGGCATCCCCGACCTGCTCGTCACGGCGAGCGGGATCGACGTCAACCCGACGACCGGCGCGATCGACAACACGCTGGACAACGACCTCGGCGTCGCCTACGTGTTCGACGGCCGCAGCGGCGCGCTGCTGCGCAGGTTCCTCATGCCGCAGGCCGACCGCCAGATGGAGGTCGCGCTCGGCAACGACCCGCGCTACGGTCGCGCGGCGCTCTCGCCCAATGGCCTGTTCCCCTGCGCCGGGCATGCCGGCATCGGCCCCTGCCCGGAGGTGCCGCCCGGGGTCGCGGCCGGCGACGTCGACGGCGGCGGGACGGCCGACATCATCGTGGCCGCGACCGACTTCGACGAGACGCCGGGCAACAGCCATGCGGCCTCGCCGTGCGCCGCGAGCGGCGCGTCGGCGTGCCCGGGCGCCGGTCGCGTCTACGTCTACTACGGCGAGACGATCGCGGGCAGCACGCCGGCGACGGTCGACGCCACGCCCGACCAGAAGATCACCGACCTGTACTCCAAGCCGGACGGCGGCAGCCGCGTCGGCACCACGCTCACGCCGGTGGGCGATCTCGGGCGCTGCACCACGGCGCCCGCGCCGGCGCCGGGCAGCGTGTGCCCCGGCGCGTCGCGCAACGCCGACGGGCGGGCGGACTTCGTCAGCGCGGGCCCCGACTTCGATGCTCACGGGTTCAACGGGACGGGCACGGTCTTCCTCATCGACGGCGCGACGGGCACGATCCTGCGCCGCTTCGACAACCCCGAGCCCCAGCCGGTGTCGGCGATGGGCCTGGCTCAGAACGGCCTGATCCAGCCGGCCTTCGGCGACATGGGCCAGACCGCGACCTGGGACTTCTACGTGCCCTCGACGCACCAGAACATCAACGGGACGGGGGTCGGCCGCGGCCACCTGTTCAGCGGCGATCTGGGCAGCCGCGAGCGCTTCATCCCGTTCGCGCAGCTCAACGATCCGACGCCCAACAGCAGCGGCAACTTCGGTGCGTCCGCGGCGGGCCTCGGCCAGGTCGACGAGCGGACCGCGACCAACGAGGTGCTCGTCGGCGCGATCGGTCCGCACGCCCCGGGGACCAACGTCGCCGTGATGAACGACGTGCATATCTTCGCCACCGTCAACGAGGCCGTACTGCAGAGCTTCCCGAGCCCCGACGCCCAGCCGGGCCAGGGCTTCGGCGAGGGCACGGCGCCGCTCGGTGACGTCAACGAGGACGGCTTCCTGGACTTCGCGGTCAGCGGCGGGGGCTACGACCTGACGACGAGCGGCGGCCCGTGCGCGGCGACGTGCTTCAACGCGGGGCGGATGTACATCTACCGCAGCGACAACTCGCCGGCCCCGTCCCCGGCCCCGCCCCCGGCCCCGGCCCCGTCCCCGGCCCCGGCCGCGGCCGGCCCCGCGCCCGCGGGCACGCCGGCCCCGCCCGTGGTCCTCGCGGGCCGTGCCGTCGAGCTCGAGGCGAGCCGCAGCCGCCTCGTGATCGGGCGCACGGTCGCGAGCCGGCGCGCCATCCGGTTCACCGGGCGGATCGACGCGTTCGCCAACCTCGCCGCGTGTGAGCGCACCCAGCGCGTGTCGCTGCAGCGCCGGGCGAAGGGCAGCACGACCTACCGCACGTTCAAGTTCGTCAGGACGCGGTCCAACGGCGCGTTCACCACGAGGACGAGGCCGACGCGCACGTACGTGTACCGCGCCCGCGTGGGGCGCACGAGCGAATGCCAGGGCGCCGTGTCAAACCGCGAGCTGATCACGGTCACGCGGCGCAAGGGCCGCTGACATCGCGGCCGTGCGGCGCGCGCCTGCGCGCCGCACGGCTCGCGCCGGTTAGCGCGGCGTGGCGGCTGAGACCTGCGGCTGCGCCGTCGCCGGCCCGCAGGCCCGCCCTTGTGGGGATCTCGTTTCGGACGGCCCCCTCGAGACAACCCCGACGATACCGCCGAGTTCCGCGGCGGATCGAGGCTAGGATCCCTGTGTGGCGATCGATCAGCAGCGCCGCTTGCAGCAGGCTGCCGAGGAGGCGCATCGCGCCCAGGATCACGGTGATCATGCGGTCGCGAACGAGGCGTGGCGACGGTACGTACTGATCGAGGATGCGCTGCGCGATCCCCAGGAGCGGCTCGACGAGGGGGTCGCCCTGAGCAAGGTCGCGATCGACCTGTGGCTGCAGCGTTGAACGACTTCGCCGCCGCGCTTCGCGATCTCAACGACGCCGGCATCCGCTACGTCATCGTCGGTGGGCTGGCGGTCATCCGTCACGGCGCGGTACGCGCCACGAAGGACGTCGACGTCGCGGTCGCGATGGATGGCGACAACCTCATGCGGCTCGAGCACCTTGTCGAGCGCTGGCAGGCGACGAACCCCGACGGGACGCCGCTGCGGTCGGCGAAGCTCGCTGCCGGTGGCGTGCTGGCGCTGCGCACGCCCACTGCCTCGTCGACATCCTGTCCGACCAACTGCTGCCGGCACCGTTCGACGACGTCTCGGCCCGCGCCGATGTCAAGCGGATCGACGGCGTCGAGGCGCCGATCTGCTCGTTCTCCGACCTTGTCGCGATGAAGCGTTCGACCGGCCGAAGCAGCGATCTGCTCGACCTCGAGCGCCTGCGTGAGGCGAACGGCGAGCTGCCCGGGGACGAACGCTGACGCCCCACGCGACAGGGTGGGCGCGGGGTGCCAGAGCATCTCGGCCGTCAGGCGGGCTGCACGACCCAGATGTGGTTGCCGTCGGGATCCTCGATGGAGAACATCCGGGGCACCGGGCCGTCGCCGCCCATCATCTCGCCGGTCTTGATGGCGTCGATCGCCTGCGCGCGCGCGTACTCCGCCTCGATGTCGGGCGTCTCGACGCCGACGGCACCGCCGCCGGGCCCCCACTCGCCCATCGGAGGATTGAGCGCCAGGCGGGCCGTCGAGCCCGGCGGGGCGACCTCGACCCAGCGGTTGCCGGCCTCGTCGCCGAACGGGATGTCGGCGCGCAGCTCCCAGCCGAGCGTGTCTGTGTAGTAGGCGATCGCCGCGTCCTGATCGGCGATCGTGAACATGGCGACCCCGATGTTCGAGATCGTGGTGGATGCCTGCGTGGAATCGGTCATACGGCCTAGACCCTCGCACCCGCGCAAACTCATCGCTCGAGAATCCCCTCTCCCCGGATGCGCGATCGTGCGCCGTGGACAACCGAAGCCGATCGGGTTGTTCGGGGGCACCGTCGCCTGTGGCGATTCAGTCGTCGGCGGCCCTGAGGCCTCAACCCTGCGATTCGCGGTGTAGCTGCTCGACGAGTTCGTCGCCTCGTGCGACCTTCGCGCGCATGTCATCGCACGCCGCCGCTGCCAGCGCCGCGAACTCGGTCAGGCTGGCGCGAGCCGTCTTGCGCGCGCCGACGGGCGCATCGGTTGCGCGCAGGATGTCGCGGGCGTCGAGCAGCTCGCGCATCTGCTGCACGGTGAAGCCCAGCGGCTTCATGCGTTTGATCAGCGCGAGGCGGTCGACGTGGTCGCCCGTGTAGAGGCGAAAGCCGCCCTCGGTGCGCTTGGCGGGCTCGAGCAGCCCCATCTCTTCGTAGTAGCGCACGGTGCGCAGCGACAGGCCGGCGCGCTGGGCCGCCTCCCCGATCTGCAGCAACCCGTCGTTGATCGTCTTCACGGGGCGAGCGTACCGCTCGGGATAACCCTTACGTTCGTGTAGGGTTGTCGGCAGCCGATCGCTTCGGCTGAGCGGATCGTCTCCGCAGTTGCTGTCCATCTGAAGCCAGTTCAGCGCACGCGCCGCCCTCAGGGCACGCCGATGCCGACGGACAGCTGACGCAGGTCACGCAGCACCGGTCGCGCCATGCGGCCGCCATGAACTTCACCGGCGCCCGCGGGGTGTCGGTCCCCCCATCCGCGGACGCCGCCGGCGTGCCGCGCACAGACAGCGAGCCAACATGCCAGAGCCATTCCCGCCGCCGCGCTCGCCGCGCGCGGCCGATGACGTCGCGCAGCGCGTCCGGACGCATATCCGGTCGACGTTCTCGTCGGTCGTACACCCGCGCGAGTGGACGCGTCCCAGCGTTCCCTCCGGCAGGATCCTGCGGGTCGAGCTGCTGGCCGGCCTCGTCGTCGCGCTCGCGCTCATTCCCGAGGCGATCTCGTTCTCCATCATCGCTGGCGTGGACCCGAAGATCGGGCTCTACGCGTCGTTCACGATGGCCGTCGCCATCGCCTTCACGGGCGGGCGGCCGGCGATGATCTCGGCCGCGACCGGTGCGATGGCGCTCGTCGTGGTCTCGCTGGTCAGAGACCACGGGGTGGAGTACCTGCTCGCCGCGACGATCCTCGCCGGCATCTTTCAGGCCACGCTCGCCGTCTTGGGCATCGCGAAGGTGATGCGCTTCGTTCCGCAGTCCGTGATGACCGGCTTCGTCAACGCGCTGGCGATCCTCATCCTCCTCGCCCAGCTGCCACATCTGACGGGCGGTGCCCCCGCGGTGTTCGCGCTTGTCGCGGTGGGGCTGGGCGTGATGGTGGTGCTCCCTCGCCTGACCACGGCGATCCCGGCGCCGCTGGTGGCGATCGTCGGACTGACGGTGTTCGCCGTCGTCGCGGGCGTGTCGGTGCCGACTGTCGGCGACGAGGGAGCGCTGCCCAGCACGCTGCCCTTCCTGGGGATCCCGGCGGTCCCGTTGACGCTTGGGACGCTGACGATCATCGCCCCCTATGCCCTGACGCTCGCGGCGGTCGGATTGCTGGAGTCGCTGCTGACCGCCAAGCTCGTCGACGACATCACCGAGACACGGTCCGACAAGGATCGCGAAGCGGGCGGCCAGGGCATCGCGAACATCATCACCGGGCTCTTCGGCGGCATGGCCGGCTGCGCGATGATCGGCCAGACGATCATCAACGTACGCGCCGGGAATGCCCGTACGCGGCTGTCGACGTTCAGCGCCGGCGCGTTCTTGATCATCCTCGTCGTCGGGCTCGGCGGCCTCGTCGCGGTCATCCCGATGGCCGCCCTCGTCGCCGTGATGGTGCTCGTCGCTGTCTCGACCTTCGACTGGCACAGCATCGCGCCGGCGACGCTGCGCCGGATGCCGGTTGGCGAGACGGTGGTGATGGCGGTGACCGTCCTCGCGACCGTCGCGACGCACAACCTCGCGGTCGGCGTCGGCGTCGGCGTCCTGACCGCGATGGTCCTGTTCGCGCGTCGCGTCGCGCACCTCGTCGACGTCGACCGCTGCCTCGATCCGGACGGAACGACCTGCATCTACTCGGTGACCGGCGAGCTGTTCTTCGCGTCTGACCAGGAGTTCATCGAGGCATTCGAGTACGCCGCCGACCCACCACGGGTTCTCATCGACATGTCGCGCGCGCACGTCTGG
This sequence comes from Solirubrobacteraceae bacterium, assembly GCA_030681525.1. Classification (GTDB taxonomy): domain Bacteria; phylum Actinomycetota; class Thermoleophilia; order Solirubrobacterales; family Solirubrobacteraceae; genus CADCVQ01. Next base: position 13,825 of record JAUXSD010000103.1, on the reverse strand, counting down.
GACGCCTCCGCCGTCGCCGCGCTCGACGCGATCGAGCACCACTACGCCCGCCACCACATCGCGGTGCAGATCACCGGCCTGAACCGCCACAGCCACGCGCTGCACAGCAGCCTCAGCGGCCAGACCGCCACCGCGCACTCATGACGTCGAATGGAGACCGTATGAACCCCACCCTTCGCATCCTCCCGCTAGGCGGACTGGGCGAGATCGGCAAGAACATGACGATCGTCGAATACGACGGCCGGATCGTCGTCGTCGACGCCGGCGTGCGCTTCCCGACAGCCGAGATGCACGGCATCGACCTCGTTGTGCCGGACTTCACCTACCTCTCCGAGCGCGCCGACGCGATCGAGGCCGTTGTCATCACGCACGGCCACGAGGACCACATCGGCGCGCTGCCGTGGATCCTGCGCGAGCTGCCAGACGGCGCCGTCCCGGTGATCTACGGCCGCCGGCTGACCGCCGCGATGGCGCAGTCAAAGCTCGACGAGCACAAGCTCACGACGCCGATCAAACGCGTCGAGCCCGGCACGACGATCAAGGCCGGGCCGTTTCAGATCGAGCTCGTGCACATGACGCACTCGATCCCCGACGCCGCCGCGGTCGCGCTCACCACCCCCATCGGCACCGTGCTGTTCACCGGCGACTACCGTTTCGACCAGACCCCCGTCGACGCAAAGCCGGCCGACATCAGCCGTCTCGCGCGGTTCGGCGACGAGGGCCTGCTGCTGCTCTGCGGCGACTCCACCAACGCCGACCGGCCCGGCTTCGCACCCTCGGAATCCGACGTCGGCCCCAAGCTGCGCGACGTCTTCGCCGGCTGCGAAGGGAGGATCATCGTCACGAGCTTCGCGTCGAACATCCACCGCGTCCAGCAGGTCATCGACGCCGCCGACAAGCTCGGCCGCCGGGTCGCGCTGCTGGGCCGCTCGATGGTCAAGAACGTCACGATCGGCCGCGACCTCGGACATATCAACGTCCCCAAGGGCATGCTCGTCGAGCCACGCTCCCTCGGCAGCGTGCCGGACTCCGAGCTCGTCATCGTCACGACCGGATCGCAGGGCGAACCGCTCGCCGCCCTGCGCCGGATGGCCTACCGCGAACACCGCCAGGTCACCCTGCACAAGGGCGACACGATCGTGTTCTCCGCCACGCCGATCCCCGGCAACGAACGCGCGATCAACGACACGATCGATCGGCTCTTTCAGCTCGGCGCCAACGTCGTCACCGCGCGCGACGCGCCGATCCACACCTCCGGCCATGGCCACCGCGAGGAGATCAAGCTCATGCTCAACCTCACCCGCCCGCGCTACCTCATGCCCGTCCACGGCGACCACAAGCGCATCCGCCTGCACGCCGAGCTCGCCCAAGCCGTCGGCATCGCCGACGAGAACATCTTCCGCGGCGACAACGGCCTGCCCCTGGACATCGACAGGGACGGTGCGCGTTTCGGCGACCGCGTCCGCGCCGGCATGGTGTTCGTCGACGGCATCGAACTCGGCGACCTCACCGAGACCGCGCTGCGCGACCGCCGCGAGCTCTCCAGCGACGGGATCATGTTCGTCGTCGCCACCGTCTCCGCCCAAGACGGCAAGACGCTCGCCGACCACGAGATCGTCCTGCGCGGCGTCCCGCTCGCCGACGAAGACGAGAAGGCCTTCGACGGCCTCGTCCGCGAAGCCATCGAGCTCTCCCTCGACCGCGCCGCCGACCACGACATCCACGAGGTCGACCTCATCCAGCAGCACCTGCACGACGACCTCGCCGAATTCATCTACAAGAAGCTACGTCGCCGTCCGATGATCCTCCCCGTCGTCGTCGAAGTCTGACGGTCGCACCGCGCCCCCCGGAGACCGGCTCCTCGCCCGTCGGGCGCGACCCGGTCGAGGTCACGCCGCGTCAGAAGGGCAGCTCCCCCGCGATCTGCGCGAGCGGCGGGGCCCGGCGGTCGCGCTCGGAGACGAGCAGGTCCAGGTCGGCGGGCCACTCGATGCCGACCGCGGGGTCGTCGTAGCGAAAGCCGCGCTCGATCGCCCCGTCGTAGTACGTCGAGCACTTGTAGACCACGTCGGCGACGTCGGACAGCACGCAGAAGCCGTGTGCGAATCCGACGGGGATGTAGAGCTGGCGGGCGCGCTCGTCGTCGAGCTCGGCGCTCTCCCACTGTCCGTACGTCGGCGAGGCGCGGCGCAGGTCGACGACGACGTCGAGGATGCGCCCGCGGGCGCAGCGCACGAGCTTGGCCTGCCCGGCGCCGACCGAGAAGTGCATCCCGCGCAGCACGCCGCGCGCCGAGCGGGAGTGGTTGTCCTGCACGAAGGTGTCGGCGACGCCGTGCGCGGCCCAGACGTTGGCCCGGTAGCTCTCCACGAAGAAGCCGCGTGCGTCGCCGTGGACGGCCGGCTCGAGCAGGACGAGGCCGTCGAGGCGCGTGTCGATCAGCCGCATCCCGACGGCAATCTAGTCGGCCGCCGTACGGCGTGCCCCGTCTCCCTAGTCTCTCCGCGATGGACGAGGCCCGCGCCAAGCGGCTGACGCTCATCGCCTGCATCCTCGGCTCGGCGATCGTGTTCGTCGACCAGACGGTCGTCAACGTCGCGCTGCCCGCGCTGCGCGACGACCTCGACGCCTCGCTGGCCGACCAGCAGTGGGTCGTCGAGGCCTACCTGCTGCTGCTGGCGTCGCTGATCCTCGTCGGCGGCTCGCTCGGCGACCTCTACGGCCGGCGGCGCATCTTCGCGATCGGCACCGCCGGCTTCGGCGCCGCGTCGCTGATCTGCGCGATCGCGCCGTCGGTGCAGCTGCTGATCGGAGCGCGCGCGCTGCAGGGCGCGTTCGGGGCGCTGCTCGTGCCCAGCTCGCTGGCGATCATCACGACGGTCTTCGGCCCCGGCGAGCGGGCCGCGGCGATCGGCTCGTGGACGGCCGGGACGAGCGCGGCGATCGCCGTCGGCCCGCCGCTCGGCGGCCTGCTCGTCGACGTGCTGTCCTGGCGCGTGATCTTCGCGCTCAACGTGCCGCTCGTGCTGGCCTGCCTGTGGCTCATCCGCGACGCCGTGCCCTCGATCCCCGCCGCCGGCGGGCACCGCATCGACGTCCCCGGCGCCGTGCTGTGCGTGGCCGGCCTGGCCGGCCCGACGTACGCGCTCATCCAGCAGCCGCTGCTGGGCTGGTCGGACCCGCAGGTCTGGGCGCCGCTGCTCGGCGGGCTGGGGGCGCTGCTGGCGTTCGTCAACTACGAGCGTCACGCGCCCGACCCGATGCTGCCGCCGGCGATCTTCGCCTCGCGCAACTTCGCGGTCGGCAACGTCGTGACGCTGGCCGCCTACGCCGGCCTCGGCGCCGCCTCGTTCTTCATCGCGATCTTCCTGCAGCAGGTCTGCGGCTACAGCGCGTTCGCCGCCGGCCTGGCGCTCCTGCCGATCACGCTGCTGCTGATCGGGCTCTCGCGCCGCTTCGGCGCGCTCGCCGTGCGCATCGGCCCGCGCCTGCTGATGACCGCGGGGCCGATCGTCGGCGGCATCGGCATGCTGCTGTTCACGCGCGTCGACGAGCGCGGCGACTACCTCACGCAGGTGCTGCCCGGCACCGTCGTCTTCGGGCTCGGCCTGGCGATGACGGTCGCGCCGCTCACCGCCACCGTGCTCGAGGCGGCCGACCGCCCCCACGCCGGGATCGCCTCGGGCGTCAACAACGCGATCGCCCGCGTCGCCGGGCTGCTGGCGATCGCGGTGGTCGGCCTCGTCGTGTCGGCGCAGTTCGCGACGCAGGTGCAGCGCGGCCTCGGCCCGGCCGCCGAGCGCGACGCCGCCACCCGCGCGTACGTCGACGAGGCACGCGAGCGCCCGCTGACGATCCCGCCGGGTCCGGTGGCCGAGCGCGCCCGCGCGGCGGTCCGGGACGCGAACGTCGCCGCCTTCCACCGCGGCATGGTCGTGTCGGGCCTGCTGATGATCGCCGGCGGGCTGATCGCCGCGGCCGGGATCGTCAACCCGCCGCGCGTCGGGGCGGATGCGCGGCCGCCGCCGGTCGCCGCCTAAGCTTTCCGGCGCCGATGGCCGACGAGCGCTTCACCGTCACCCCCGCGCGCTACGCGCAGCTCGCGCGCTTCGCGCTGGTCATGTTCACCCTCATCGTCGTGACCGGCGTGGCCGTGCGCGTCACCGGCTCGGGCCTCGGCTGCCCGACGTGGCCGAAGTGCACGCAGACCTCGCTGTACACCGAGCTCAACACGCACGGGGTCATCGAGTTCGGCAACCGGATGCTGACGAGCATCGTCGGCTTCGCCGCTGCGGCGGCCTTCATCGGCGCGTTTCGCCGGCGTCCGTACCGCCGCGACCTCATGCTGCTCGCGGCACTGCTGCCGCTCGGCGTCGTCGCGCAGATCGTGCTGGGCGGCTTCACGGTCCTGTTCGACCTCGCCCCGGGCCTCGTCATGAGCCACTTCATGCTGTCGATGCTGATCCTCGTCGGCTGCGTGCTGCTGGACTGGCGCGCGCGCCGCGAGCCCGGGCAGGTCGCGGCGGCGGGCGGCGACCGCCTGCTCACGCGCGCGTCCTGGGGGCTGTTCGCGCTCGGCGCGGTGACGATCTTCGCCGGCACCGCCGCCACCGCCGCCGGCCCGCACACCGGCGGCACCGGCACCGACGACCTCGTACCGCGGCTGGTGTTCAAGGGCATCGACACGCTCAACTGGGTGATCTCGCAGCACGCGCGGCTGGCCACGGTGCTCGGCCTCGCCGCCGTCGGGCTGTGGCTGCTGGCGCGACGGCGGGGCGTGTCGCGCGAGGATCGCCAGCCGCTGACGGTGCTGTGCTGGCTGCTGGCGGCGCAGGGCGTCATCGGGATCGTGCAGTACCGGCTCGAGCTGCCGGCCGAGCTCGTCTGGGTGCACGCCTCGCTCGCCGCCGCGACGTGGGTGGCGGTTGTCTGGACGCTGGTCGCCGCGGGCGGCCTGCGCACGCTGCCGTCCGCCACCCGCCGCGCCGGCGGCGCGGCCGCTCCGGCGCGCTGACAACTAGCTCAGGCCGGGCGCGAAGGTCGCGAGGACCGTGAGCGCCGCGACGAGCGTGGCGCCGCTGGCGAACGCGATTCCGAGCACGCTCCGACGCCTGCGCGACCACCGCCGCTCACGCCGCGTCAAGGTGCTCGCGTAGATCTGCCGCGGTTGCACACAGCGATCTTCGTACATGCATCGGATGTCACAGCGTTGTGGGCCCCGCTGCAAGCCGCAACGGTGTTCTTCCCGCATTCTGCGACAGGAAGTTGATCGCCGCGGCGGGGCTCGGCGCGGCGGCCGGCGGCGGCCGGCGGCCGCGCTGGCCTAGCCTGATCGGTCGATGCGCACGGCCCTCACGATCCTGCTCGTCGTCGTCGCCACGGTCGGCGGCGCCACGACGGCGCTGGGGACCTTCCCGCGCGAGCACCGGCTCGACGTCGGCACCGTGCGCCTGTCGGTCGATCCCGGCCACCGCGGTGCGCTGGACCTCTACGTGCCGCTCGTCGACTGGGGCGTGCGCTTCCCCGTCGTCCGGCTGCCGGTGCGCATCAACGTCGACGTGCGCTCCGTCGATCGCGAAGCGGTGGTGAAGCTCGCCGGCTCAGGCGACCTCGACCCGGCCTTCGTGCGCGGCCAGGCGCGCGAGGCGCTCGTCTCCTTCCTGCGGCTGGCCATCCTCGTGTCGGTCCTGGGCGGCCTCGCGCTCGGCGTGCTCGTCGCGCTGGCCGCGCGCAGCGACCGGGGCCCACGGCTGCGCACGACGCTGGCCGTCGCGGCCGTCACCGCGGTCGCGTGCGGCGTCGCGCTCGTCGTCGGCCTGCCGCCGCGCTCGAACGTCGACACGCCGCAGTACTACGCCAACGGCCCCGAGGTGCCGACCGCGCTGCGCGCGCTGCAGACGCTGGGCGCCTCCGCGCAGACGCTCGACGACGAGATCGACGAGCAGCTCGTCGGCATCGCGCGCTTCGTCAACGCGCCCGCCGGGCGCGCGCCGCTCGGCGACGGCGCGCCGCGCCTGACGGTCGCCTCGGACCTGCACAACAACGTCATCGCGCTGCCGGCGCTCGAGCGGGCCGCCCGCGGCGGGCTGCTGCTGTTCGCCGGCGACCTGACCGATCGCGGCTCGCCGGTCGAGCAGACGCTCGTCCTGCGGATCGCCCGCGCGGGCTCGGAGCTCGTGTTCGTCTCGGGCAACCACGACTCCGACGTGCTCGAGCGCAAGCTCGCGCGCACGGGCGAGATCGTGCTGACCCGCAGCGGGCGGCTGCGCGGCAACGGCACGACCGACGGCCGCGTCGTGCAGCGGGTCGTGGGGCTGCGGATCGCGGGCTACGACGATCCGCTCAAGCGTCTCGCGCGGGAGGACTACGCCGACAACGGCGCGACCTACACGCCCGCGGAGCAGCAGCGCTTCGCCGACTGGCTCGCGCCGCTGCGCGAGAAGGTCGACGTCGTCATGGTCCACGCGCCCGCGCTCGCCCAGATCGCGCTGCAGAGCCTGCGCGACGACCCGCCGGACGCGCCGCTGGTCCTCGTCGTCGGCCACTCGCACAAACCTGGGCTGGAGCGCGCCGGCACCGTGACGGTGATCAACCCCGGCTCGGTGGGGGGCGGCGGGACGGGCAACCTGGCGGAGGCCGGCGGCGACATCGGCCTGGCGCGCATGACCTTCACGCGACGGCCCTCGTTCGTGCCGCGCGCCGCCGATCTGGTGCAGATCGACCCCGGCGACGGCGAGGCGCAGGCGAGCCGCTTTCGCCTGGATTCCGAGGGGTAGCGACCGGCGCGACGCGCGTGTGAGAGGAGTCTGAGAAGGTTTCCGAGCCGCAACTTCCGCGTGGCTAGCCTGGTTGGAGACCCTATGCGCTCAAAGATCCTCATCTCGCTTCTCGCCCTGTTCGTCCTCGTGCCGGCCTCGCCCGCCTCGGCGAAGAGCTCCATCCGCGTCGGCGTCGCCGACCAGAGCCCGGCGATGTTCGACAACCCGTCCTTCAAGCAGCTGAAGATCAAGCGCACGCGCTACTTCATCCCGGCCGACGTCATGCGCGACGCGGCCGAGCTGGAGAAGGCGACGGCCTTCGTGACCGCCGCGCGCCGCGCCGGCGTCTCCACGCTCATCCACATCTCCACGTCGGACCTGCGCGACAAGCGCGGTCCGATCGTCTCGCCGTCGCGCTACCGCACCGACGTCAACAAGCTCGTCGTCCACTTCCGCCGCCTCGGCGTGCGCGACTTCGGCGCCTGGAACGAGGTCAACCACAAGACGCAGGAGACGTGGAACCGCGTCGGCAACGCCGTCTCGTACTACAAGAGCATGTACCAGGCCGTCCGCAAGCGCTGCAAGTCCTGCAACGTCGTCGGGCTCGACATCCTCGACCAGGCCGGCTCGGATCGCTACATCCGCTCGTTCTACGCGCGCCTGAGCCGGACGTGGCGCACGCGCCTGAAGGTCGTCGGCATCCACAACTACTCCGACGTCAACCGCAGCCGCTCGCGCGGCACGAAGAAGATCATCGACACCGTGCGGCGCTACAACAAGCGCACGAAGTTCTGGTTCACCGAGACCGGCGCGCTGGCCAGCTTCGGCCGCTCGTTCCCGTACAGCGAGCGCCGCCAGGCATCGCGCATGCGCAACATGTTCACGTACGCCAGCCGCTACAAGCGCCTCGGCGTGGAGCGCGTGTACTCCTACAACTTCTTCGGCATCGAGACGAACACGAGCTGCGGCCGCCGCTGCCAGTTCGACGCGGGCCTCGTCGACCCCGACGGGACGCCGCGGCCGGTGTTCACCACGTTCAAGCAGAAGCTGGCGTCCTACTCGCGCTGACCCCGCGCGGGGCAGCGCCGTCGCGCGGGCGATGTTCAGTTCGCGGGCGCGTCGGCCAGCGGCAGCAGGGGGCCGAGGCCCGAGATCTCCAGCACGCGCTCGATCTGGCGCGAGCCGCGCCAGATCGACAGCGCCGTGCCGGCCTGCTCGGCCTTGAGGTTGGCCTGCGCGAGCGTGCGCAGGCCGGTGGAGTCCATGAAGGTCAGCTCGCGCAGGTCGAGCACGAGCTCGGCGACCGGCTCGGACGTCGCCTTGCTGATGGCTTCCTCGAGTTGTGGCGCGGTGGCGATGTCGAGCTCTCCGACCGGCGCGATGTGCAGCCGCGAATCGCTGCGGACGACGCGCAGATCGAAGTCGGGCACGGGCATCGCCAGTCGCTCCGGCTACAGGCCCGGGGGATGGCGAGCCACGAACCCGGCGGTGCTGCGCATGTCGCTCTGCCAGCGCGAGCCGGTCTTGCGGTTGCCGCTCGTGTCGAAGCGCACGCCGGCGACGACCATGAACACGTGGCCGGGATTGGAGTAGATCGTGATCCACTTGCCCTTGCCCGGCTTGCCCCAGCTCATGAGCGGGCCGGAGGCCAGCGGTCCGTTGAGCAGCCCGGCGTTGGCCAGCGCGAAGGAGACTGAGCCCGAGCAGTCGTAGCCGGTGTCGAGCCACTTGCCGTGACCACCGCCCCACAGGTACGGGGTCCGGGCGATCTGGTTGCCGGCCTCGATGATGAGGCGGACCTCCTCGGGTGCCTCGATCGGCGGCAGCGCGACGCCCTCCTTGAGCACCTCGGCCTTGGAGATCGCGGCGTCGCTGGTCGGTCCGTTGCCCTTCCTGAGCTTGGGCAGCTTGGGCGCCGGTCCGGCGTCGCCGCGGACCCTCGGCTCGTCGGCGGGATCGGCGCTGGCCAGGGCGGCGGTCGCCGCGCTCTCGCCGGCCACCGGCTCGACCGCCTTCGCGCGCGGGTTGCGCGTGGGCAGCGGCTCGATCTCGGCGGTCCCGGCGCGCGCGCTGGCGCTGGCGCTGCTCGCCGGGTCCGCGCCGCCGCAGGAGGACAGCGCGACGGTGCACGCGGCAAACCCGGCCACGAGCAGGCCAAAGAACGGCGAATGACGGCGAGGCACGCTCGGAGTATGCCGCTTCGCGCCATGCTCGTGAGCCATGTTTGGCCGAACGGTCGGCGGGCAACACGTCGGCATGCACTCCCAGGACCCCGCGGAGGTGCGCCAGCGCCTCGACCTCCTGCGGATGGAGCACGACCTGGCGGTCTCCATCGGCCTCGACAACGACCCGGTCTACATGGCCGATCTCGAGCAGCAGCTCGCGCGCTACGAGGCGGCGTGGGTCGGCGCGGCGGTGACGCAGCTGGCCGTCAGCCGGGCTGAGCGGCGAGGTCGCCCGCAGGGCTGAGCGCCGGCGCCGCGTCGCGCTCCGGCCGGAAGCGGCGCAGCCGCAGCGAGTTGGCGACGACGAACACGCTCGACGCCGCCATCGCGACGCCGGCGATCATCGGGTTGAGCAGGCCGGCGGCGGCCAGCGGCAGCGCCGCGACGTTGTAGGCGAAGGCCCAGAAGAGGTTGGACTTGATCGTGCGCAGCGTGCGGCGCGAGAGGCGCAGCGCGTCGGGGGCGAGGCGCAGGTCGCCGGAGACCAGCGTGATGTCGGAGGCCTCGATCGCCACGTCGGTCCCGGTCCCGATCGCCATCCCGAGGTCCGCCTGGGCGAGCGCCGGGGCGTCGTTGACGCCGTCGCCGACCATCGCCACGACGCGGCCGTCGTCCTGCAGGCGCTTGACCACGGCGGCCTTCTCGGCCGGCAGGACCTCGCTGATGACGTCGTCGGCGCCGATCCGCTGTGCGACCGCGCGGCCGGTCGCCGCGTTGTCGCCGGTCAGCAGGATCGTCCGCAGGCCCAGCTCGCGCAGGCGCCGCACGGCCTCGCGGGAGGTCGGCTTGACGGTGTCGGCGACGACGAACAGCGCCCGCGCCGCGCCGTCCCAGCTCGCCGCGATCGCCGTGCGGCCCTCGGCCTCGGCGGCGGCCCGCCGGCGCTCGAGCTCGGGTGGCAGGGCGAGCGAGGGGTCGGCGCTCTCGAGCAGCGCCGGGCGCCCCGCGATGATCGCGCGCCCCGACACGGTGCCCTGCACGCCGAGACCGGGGCGGCTCGTGAAGTCCTCGACCTCCGGGGGCGGTGCGGCCTCGAGCCGCTGCGCCGCCGCCGCGATCGCGCGCCCGATCGGATGTTCCGAGCCGTTCTGCAGCGCGCCGACGAGCCACAGCGCCTGTGCCTCGCTGACCCCCTCGGCGACGTCGATGCTCTGTAGGCTCATCCGGCCGGTCGTCGCCGTGCCGGTCTTGTCGATGACGACCGTGTCGACCCGCCGCGTCGACTCGAGGATCTCCGGGCCGCGGATGAGCACACCGAGCTGCGCGCCGCGGCCGGTGCCGACGAGCAGGGCCGTCGGCGTGGCCAGGCCGAGCGCGCACGGGCAGGCGATGATGAGCACCGCGACGGCCGCCGCGAAGGCCAGGCCGGTGTCGTCCGCGCCGACCCAGAAGCCGAGCGTGGCGGCCGCGATCGCGAGGACGACCGGCACGAAGATCGCCGCGACGCGGTCTGCGAGCCGCTGGACCGGCGCCTTGCCGGTCTGCGCCTCGGTGACGAGGCGGCCGATCTGGGCGAGCTGGGTGTCGCCCCCCACCCGGGTCGCCCGGACGATCAGCAGGCCGCCGCCGGCGTTGACGGTCGCGCCGGTGACGGGCTCGCCCGGATGGACCTCGACCGGGATCGATTCGCCGGTCAGCAGCGAGCGATCGATCGCCGAGATGCCCTTGTAGACGATCCCGTCGGTGGCGACCTTCTCGCCCGGGCGCACGACGAAGCGGTGGTCGACCTTGAGCTCGTCGATCGGGATGCGGTGCTCGACGCCGTCGGCGTCGAGGATCGAGACCTCCTTGGCGCCGAGCTCGAGCAGCGCGTGCAGGGCGGCGCCGGCGCTGCGCTTGGCGCGCGCCTCGAACCAGCGACCGGCGAGCAGGAACGTCACGACGACCCCGACCGCCTCGAAGTAGACGTCGCCGGCGGGCCCGCCGCGCTCGGGGACGAAGGACAGCTCGTGGCGCATGCCCGGATCCCCGGCCCCGAGGAACAGCAGCGAGATCACCGACCACGTCCAGGCGGCGATCGTGCCGATCGAGATGAGCGTGTCCATCGTGGCGGTGCCGTGGCGCAGGTTCGTCCAGGCGGCGCGGTGAAACGGCAGCGCCGACCAGACGAGGATCGGCGTCGCGAGCTGCAGCGAGATCCACTGCCAGTTGTCGAACTGCAGCGCCGGGATCATCCCGAGCGCGAGCAGCGGGGCGGTGGCCGCGGCGGCGAAGATCAGGCGCCGGCGCAGCGCGTCGACGGGGTCGTGCGGGGCGTGCGCGTCGGCCTGCGTCGTCGGCAGGATCGCCTCGTAGCCGGCGTGCTCGACGGCGGCGACGACGTCCTCGGGGGTCGTCGGCGTGTCGGGCGCGAACGCGATCGAGGCGCGCTCGGTGGCGTAGTTGACCGTCGCCTCGACGCCCTCGAGACGGTTGAGCTTCTTCTCGACGCGGGTCGCGCACGACGCACAGGTCATGCCGCTGATCGGCAGGTCGAGGCGCGCTGTGCTCACGGCGCCACCACCTTGGTGAAGGCGGCCGTGTGGACGCGGTCCGCGTGGCGGAACTGCAGGAAGAGGCGGTAGCGCCCCGGCCGCAGCTCGTCGGTCGCGAAGGTGAGCTCGTCGCGGTTGACCGGGTGGACGTGCTCGTAGGCCAGATCGCCCGCGCGCAGCACGACGAGGTGACCGCGGGCGCCGAGGTAGGGCTGCAGATCGGTGCGGAGCCTGCCGTTACGGCCGACCGCGAAGCGCAGCCTGCTGCCGTCGTCGCGCAGCGAGACGTCGTAGCCGTCGGTGGCGGCGACGTTGCTCGGCGCGGGCAGGGGCAGCGGGGTGAACTGCCCGCCGGCGAAGAGGTCGACGCCGAGCGTGTGGCGTTCGCCGCCGGTCTGGAAGTCGGCGAACGCGTGGTACACGCCGGCGTCGGGCAGCGTGAGCGCCGTCGTCCACGCGCCGCTTCGGTCCTGGGCGGGATGCAGGTGCTGGAAGCGGCGCAGGTCGCGGCGCACGACGATGAGGTGCATCCGGCGTGACTGCTCGACCTCGAAGTCGCGCAGCGTATCGCCGTGGGCGTCGACGACGCGCAACGTCAGGCGGGCGGCGCGGCCGGGGTCGAAGGTCGTCGTCGGCTCCGCGACGAGCCGCAGCCCGCCGCCGGCGGTCGCGGGCGCGGCGCCCGCCGCGTGAGCGCCGGCGCCGCCCGGCGCCGCGTGGTCTTCGGACCCGGCGGCGTCGGTGGCGGGATCGAGCGCGCGACCCGCCAGCACGGCGAGCGCGAAGATCGCGACGAGCAGCGCGCCGAACGACGTGACGCGCGCGCCCGCGCTCATGAGACGAGCGTGTAGCCCGCCTCGTCGATCGCCTTGGCGACGGCGTCGTCGGCGAAGCTCTCGCCTGCGACCGTCACCCGGCCGCTGTCGAGGTCGACGTCGACGCCCTTGACGCCGTCGACCTGCAGGACCTCTTCGATGACGGACTTGCGGCAGTGGCCGCTGGTCATGCCCTCTACGGTGTAGTTGCGCGTTGGAAGCATCAGCTCTCGTCGGGTCGGAGTACAGGGAGGGGAGATGGCACCGGCACGCACTAGTATACCCCCATGGGGTACTGATACACTCAGCGACGTGACCGAACGGGGCTACACCGCCAGCAAGGACCAGCTGCTCGCCCGCCTGCGCCGGATCGAAGGTCAGGTGCGCGGCATCGAGCGCATGGTCGTCGACGACCGCTACTGCATCGACGTCCTGACGCAGATCTCCGCCGCCCAGGCGGCGCTCGACAAGGTCGCGCTCGGCCTGCTCGACGAGCACGCGCGCTCGTGCGTGCTGGGCGCCGAGGGCGACCTGCAAGCCGATCGCACCGACGAGCTCATGGCCGCCGTCGGCCGGCTCGTCAAGCGCGGGTGAGCCAGGCCGGCGCGCGCGACGCCGAGGTCGGCGAGCTGCTCGCGGCCTACGCCGCGACGGCCGAGCGCTGGCACGAGCTGCGCACGGACGCCCGCGCGGCCAACCCGGTCTTCGACGAGAACGCCCGCCTGGCGGCACGGCTGCGCGCCAGCGAGGCGGGCCGCGCCGGGATCGCCCGGCTCATGGCGCACCCGGCCAGCGGCGTGCGCGTCCTCGCCGCGGCGCAGTCGCTGCCGCACTTCACCGACGCGGCGATCGCGGTGCTCGCCAAGCTCGAGGCCGGGACCGGCCTGCACGCGATCGCCGCCGAGCACGCCCTCACCGAGTTCCGCGCCGGCCGCCTCGAGCTGTAGCGCGCCCGCTGCGCGTGTTCGCGCGCTGAGTTGTCACACGAGCGTGTTGTTTCGTCACGTTTTCGGCGCCAGCATCGCTGGGCATGGAGGGGTCACCGCGAAATCGTCCTCATGGGGGACGCAATGGGGCAGACCCCCTCGATCTCCGCATCGCCGACATCGCTGCGCGTCAGCATGGGGCGATCGCGGTGCGCCAGATCGCCGCGCTCGGGCTGTCGGCGAGTGGCGTTCGCAACCGCGTCGCGCAGGGCCGGCTGCACGCTGTCCATCGCGGCGTCGTGACCGTTGTGCCGCCGGCGCTCCTGACGCAACGCGGGCGGATCATGGCAGCAACGTTGGCGTGCGAGGTCGGCACCGCCTCGAGCCATCGGGCGGCATCCGCGCTCTACGAGCTTCGGCTGGCGATGCCGCGGTGGATCGACGTCACCACGCCGGGCTCGAAGGCGCGACGACGGCCGGGAATTCGCATCCACAGCGGCGCGACGCTGACGGCAGCGGACGTCACCGTCATCGACAACATCCCGTGCACGACGCTTGCCCGCACGCTGCTCGATGTGGCAGAGGACGCCAGCCGCCGCGAGGTCGAGCGCGCGCTCGACGTCGCCG
>JAUXSD010000101.1 GCA_030681525.1 Solirubrobacteraceae bacterium | reverse complement strand
CACCTGCGCCGGCGTCAGCACGGCATGGGCGCCGGACGCGGCGCGCGCCGGCGGCGCCGGGCGCGGGTCGCCCGGGCCGGCGAACGCGACGGCGATCAGGAGGGTCAGGGCGACAAGCCAGCGGCGGCGATCCACACGATTGCGGATCGGCGCCGCGCGCGCCCAGCTTCACGCGCGCGGCCCCGCGCTACGCGATCAGGCCGTTCCCCGCAACGACGAACGGCACCGCCGGCCGCGAGGCCGACGATGCCGTCGAAAACGCGCACGCGCCCCGCCGGCCACGACGGCCGGCGGCACGCTGACGTTCGTCCTAGCTCTCCGGCGGCACGTCGAGGTCGGCGAGCTCCTCGGCGAAGCCGGTGTCGCCACCGCCCGTGCCGATCTCCTCCAGCGAGGCGATGTCCTCGTTGAAGGCCGAGCCGAAGCCGCCCATGCCGTCCCCGTCGCCGAGACCGAGCTCGGCCGCGATCTCGTCCTGGTCGAGCAGGCCGACGTCGTCCATCGCCCGCGGCAGCGGCTCGGAGGGCTCGATCTCGATGCGCCGGTAGCGCTTCAGACCGGTCGCCGCCGGGATGAGCTTGCCGATGATGACGTTCTCCTTGAGGCCGTTGAGGCGGTCGATCTTGCCCTCGAGCGCCGCGTCGGTCAGGACCTTGGTGGTCTCCTGGAAGGAGGCCGCCGAGAGGAACGAGTCCGTGTTCAGCGAGGCCTTCGTGATGCCCAGGATGATGTCCTCGAACTGGGCCGCCTCGCCCTTCTTGCGGATGATCTCGTTGTTGATCTTCGCGAACTCGAAGCGGTCGACGAACTGCCCCGGGAGGTAGTCCGTGTCGCCCTTCTGGTCGACACGCACCTTCTTGAGCATCTGGCGGGCGATGAGCTCGATGTGCTTGTCGTTGATGTCCACGCCCTGGGACACGTAGACCTCCTGCACCTCCTTGACGAGGTACTGCTCGGTCTCCGTGCGGCCGCGGATCGCCAGCAGCTCGTGCGGGTACAGCGACCCCTCGTTGAGCTGCGTGCCGGCCTCGACGCGCTGGTCGTTCTCGACGAACAGCCGCGTGCGGCGCGGGAACGTGTGACGGTGCTCCTCGCCGGCGTCGTCGGTGATGACGACGGTCAGCGCCTTGTCGGAGTCCTCGATCGTGACGTTGCCGTCCTGCTCGGCGATCTTCGCCAGGCCCTTGGGCTTGCGGGCCTCGAAGAGCTCCACGACACGCGGCAGGCCGTGCGTGATGTCCGCGCCGGCGACGCCGCCGGTGTGGAACGTCCGCATCGTCAGCTGCGTGCCCGGCTCGCCGATCGACTGGGCGGCGATGATGCCCACCGCGTCACCGATCTGCGCGGTCTTGCCGGAGGCCATCGAGCGGCCGTAGCACGCCTGGCACACGCCGCTCTGGGCCTCGCACTTGAGCACCGATCGCACGGGGATCTTCACGTGGCCGTGGTTGTCGGCCTTGATCTGGTCCTGGCTCTCGAGCAGGTCGGCGACCTCGGGGCGGTCGATCTCGGCGCCCTTGGCGACGATCACGCGGCCGCGCTTCGTCGCGATCTCGGCCGCCGCGAAGCGCCCGAGCAGGTTGTCGTTGACCGACCCGTCGTCCTTGAGCAGGTGCAGCTCGATGAACCCCTCGGTGCCGCAGTCGGGCTCGCGGATGATGACGTCCTGCGCGACGTCGACCAGACGCCGCGTCAGGTAGCCGGAGTCCGCGGTACGCAGGGCCGTGTCGGCCAGGCCCTTGCGCGCGCCGTGGGTGGAGGTGAAGTACTCGAGGACGTCGAGGCCCTCCATGAAGTTCGCCTTCACCGGACGCTCGATGATGTCGCCCTTCGGGTTGGCCATGAGGCCGCGCATGCCCGCCAGCTGGCGGATCTGCTTGAAGGAGCCGCGGGCGCCCGAGTTGGCCATCATGAAGATGGGGTTGAGGACGTCGAGGTTCTGAACCATCGCCTCGGCGACGACCTCGGTGCACTCGTTCCACTGCTCGACGACCGCCTCGTGGCGCTCCTCCTGCGTGATGAGCCCCATGTCGTACTGGCTCGTGAGCTCGGCGACCTTCTCCTCGTACTCCTTGACGATCGCGCCCTTCGTCGGCGGGATCACCACGTCGTTCTTGGAGATCGTGATGCCGGCCTTCGTGGAGAACTCGAAGCCGAGGTCCTTGAAGGCGTCGAGCACCTGCGAGATCGTCGTCGCGCCGTAGGTCTGCACGAGCTGGTCGACGAGCTCGGTCGTGTCGCGCTTCTTCATCGACTTGTTGACGAACTCGTACTGCGTCGGGTCGAACTCGTCGCCCATCGCCTCCAGCAGCGCCCGCTCGATGCGGTCGTTGTAGATGATCCGGCCGACGGTCGTGAGGACGTGGCCGCCCTCGCGCCCGAGCGGGCGGAACTCGGCCAGGTCGTGCAGCTTCACGCCGCCGAGCTCGTAGGACAGCTCGGCTTCCTGCGCGGTCCGGAACACGTGCGGCTTGGGATCGTGCGTCGCCCGGTCGACCTGCGACAGCTCCTCGGACTCGGGGCCGTAGGTCAGGTAGTAGGCGCCGAGGATCATGTCCTGCGTCGGCGTGGCCAGCGGCTGGCCGTGCGCCGGCGACAGGATGTTGTTCGACGACAGCATGAGGATGCGGGCCTCGGCCTGGGCCTCGGCCGACAGCGGCAGGTGGACCGCCATCTGGTCGCCGTCGAAGTCGGCGTTGAACGCATGGCAGACGAGCGGGTGGACCTGGATCGCCTTGCCCTCGACGAGCACGGGCTCGAAGGCCTGGATGCCCAGGCGATGCAGCGTCGGCGCGCGGTTGAGCAGGACCGGGTGCTCGTGGATGACCTGCTCGAGGACGTCCCACACCTCGGGGATCATCGAGTCGACCATCTTCTTGGCGGCCTTGATGTTCTGCGCGGCCTTGCGCTCGACGAGCTGGGCCATGATGAACGGCTTGAAGAGCTCCAGCGCCATGAGCTTGGGCAGCCCGCACTGGTGCAGCTTCAGGTACGGGCCGGCCACGATGACCGAGCGGCCCGAGTAGTCCACGCGCTTGCCGAGCAGGTTCTGGCGGAAGCGGCCCTGCTTGCCCTTGAGCATGTCGCTGAGGGACTTCAGCGGCCGGTTGCCCGGTCCGGTGACGGGGCGCCCGCGGCGGCCGTTGTCGAACAGCGCGTCGACGGCCTCCTGGAGCATCCGCTTCTCGTTGTTGACGATGATCTCCGGCGCGCCGAGGTCGAGCAGGCGCTTGAGGCGGTTGTTGCGGTTGATGACGCGGCGGTAGAGGTCGTTGAGGTCGGACGTCGCGAAGCGGCCGCCGTCGAGCTGGACCATCGGGCGCAGCTCCGGCGGGATGACCGGCACGGCCTCGAGGATCATCTGCTCCGGGCGGTTGCCCGAGGAGATGAACGCCGTGACGACCTTCAGGCGCTTGACCGCGCGGGCCTGCTTCTGGCCCTTGCCGGTGCGCACGAGCTCGCCGAGCTCCTCGGACTCGTCCTCGAGGTCGACCTGCTGGAGCAGGTCGCGGATCGCCTCTGCGCCCATGCCGCCGCGGAAGTACTCGCCGAAGCCGTACGGGGAGCCGAAGCGCTCCTTGAGCTCGCGGAAGATCGTCTCGTCGTGCTCGATCTTCTTGGGCTCCATGTCCTTGAAGAGCTGCCAGACCTGGCGCATGCGCTCGGCCGCGTCCTCGATGTAGGCCTCGGTGTCGGCGATGTCGGACTCGAAGGTCTTCTTGAGGTCCTTGAGCATCTTCGCCCGCTCGTCGTCGTCGAGCTTCTTGACGTCGATGTCCAGCGCCTCGGCCCAGAGGTGGTCCTCGTCGTCGAAGTCCTTGCCTCCGGCGCCCGTTTCCAGGTACAGCTCGCGGCGCGCCTGCTGCTCCTTGAGCTCGAGAACGCGCTCCTCGCGCTCGGCGGCGTAGGCGTCGAGGACCTCGTTGACCTTCACCTCGAGGTCGGCCGTGTCGCGCTCGCGCGCCTCGTCGTCGACCCACGTCACGATCGACGCGGCGAAGTACAGGACCTTCTCGAGCTCCTTGGGCGCCATGTCGAGCAGGTAGCCGATGCGCGACGGAACGCCCTTGAAGAACCAGATGTGGCTGACGGGGGCGGCCAGGTCGATGTGCCCCATGCGCTCACGGCGCACCTTCGAACGCGTGACCTCGACGCCGCAGCGCTCGCAGACGATGCCCTTGTAGCGGACGCGCTTGTACTTGCCGCAGTAGCACTCCCAGTCCTTCGTCGGACCGAAGATGCGCTCGCAGAACAGGCCGTCCTTCTCGGGCTTCAGGGTGCGGTAGTTGATCGTTTCCGGCTTGGTGACCTCGCCGGAGCTCCAGCCACGGATCTGCTTCGAAGAGGCGAGGCCGATCTCGATGGCGTCGAAGTTATTGATGTCGATCAAGGTGATTCCTTACGTCAGTGATGGGGCCTGAGGTCCGTCGACCTCTGGCCTGAAGGGGTCGGTGATCGCGGTGCTGCGCCGCGATCACGTCTCCGCAGGTGCTTCGGCGTCGATGTCGATTCCGGCGATGTCGGCGTCCGCGTCGTCGTCCTCGACGACGGGTGCCACGATCGCGTCGGGGTCGATGATCTCCTCGACGTCCTCGTCGGCGGCATCCACCGTCGGGTCGATCGGCGCGTCGGTCTCGGCGACAGGGTCCTCCTCCGGCGCGACCCCGGCGCCGTTGCCGGCGACGGCGCGGACCCCGGAGAGGTCGATGCCGAGCTCCTCGGCGGCGCGCAGCAGGTCGTCGTCCTCGTCGCGCATCTCGGCGCGGGCGCCCTCCTCGGAGACCACGTTGACGTCGAGCGCCAGCGACTGCATCTCCTTGAGAAGCACCTTGAAGGACTCCGGGATCGACGGCTCGGCGATGTTCTCGCCCTTGACGATCGCCTCGTAGGCCTTCACGCGGCCGACCGTGTCGTCGGACTTGATCGTGAGCATCTCCTGCAGCGTGTACGCCGCGCCGTAGGCCTCCAGCGCCCAGACCTCCATCTCGCCGAAGCGCTGGCCGCCGAACTGGGCCTTGCCGCCCAGGGGCTGCTGCGTGACGAGCGAGTAGGGGCCCGTCGAGCGAGCGTGGATCTTGTCGTCGACGAGGTGCAGGAGCTTGAGGATGTACATGTAGCCGACCGTCACCTGCTGCTCGAACGGCTCGCCGGTGCGCCCGTTGTAGAGCGTGAACTTGCCCGACGCGCGGATGCCCGGGCGACGCGACTTGTCGATGTCCATCCGGATGCGGCCCTTGTGCTCGTCCTGCCACTTCACGAGGGCGTTGTCGACGTCCTCGACCGAGGCGCCGTCGAACACCGGCGTCGCGGTGTAGACCTTGCCGGGCCGGCCGTCGGGGGTCATCTGCTGCTGGGCGAGCTTGTAGGCCTCGGTGCCGTCGTCGTACCAGCCCTCCGCGGCGGCCCACCCGAGGTGGGTCTCCAGCAGCTGGCCGACGTTCATGCGGCTCGGCACGCCGAGCGGGTTGAGGATGACGTCCACCGGGGTGCCGTCCTCCATGAACGGCATGTCGGCCTCGTCGACGATCTTCGAGATGACGCCCTTGTTGCCGTGGCGGCCGGCGAGCTTGTCGCCCTCGGAGATCTTGCGCTTCTTGGCGACGAAGACGCGCACGAGGTGGTTGACGCCGGGCGGCAGGTCGTCGCCCTGGTCGCGGCTGAAGGTCATGACGTCGATGACGACGCCGCCCTCGCCGTGGGGCACCTTCAGCGAGGTGTCGCGCACCTCACGCGCCTTCTCCTTGAAGATCGCGCGGATGAGCTTCTCCTCGGCGGTGAGCTCGGTCTCGCCCTTCGGCGTGACCTTGCCGACGAGCAGGTCGCCCGAGCCGACCTCGGCGCCGATGCGGACGATGCCGCGGTCGTCGAGGTTGCGCAGCGACTCCTCCGAGCGGTTCGGGATGTCGCGGGTGATCTCCTCGTCGCCGAGCTTCGTCGTGCGCGCGTCGATCTCGTACTCCTCGATGTGGATCGAGGTGAGCTCGTCGTCCTTGACGAGGCGCTTGGAGAGGATGATCGCGTCCTCGAAGTTGTAGCCCTCCCAGGACATGAAGGCGACCTTCAGGTTCTTGCCGAGCGCCATCTCGCCGTGGTCGGTGGCCGAGCCGTCGGCGAGCATGTCGCCGGCATCGACGGTCTGACCCGCGCTGACCATCGGCTTCTGATGGATCAGCGTGCCCTGGTTGGAGCGGCGGTACTTGTCGAGGATGTACTCGTCCTTGCCGGCGCCGTCGGTCTCGACCTCGATGCGCTCGGCGTCGACGTAGGACACCGTGCCGCCGTTGCTGGCCAGCAGCACGTCGCCGCTGTCGAGCGCCGCGCGGCGCTCCATGCCGGTGCCGATGACCGGCGCGTCGGTGCGCAGCAGCGGCACCGCCTGGGCCTGCATGTTCGAGCCCATCAGCGCGCGGTTGGCGTCGTCGTGCTCGAGGAACGGGATCATCGCCGTGGTGACCGACCAGATCTGCTCGGGCGAGACGTCCATGAGGTCGACCTCGCGCGGGTCGACCGTGACGTACTGGCCGGCGAGCGTGCGGCAGACCGCCTCGTCGCCGAGCAGCTTGCCGTCGTCGTCGATCGGATGGTCGGCCTGGGCGATCTTGAGCTCTTCCTCCTGCGTGGCGTCGTAGCGGACGACCTCGCCGGTGATCTTGCCGTCCTTGACGACCCGGTAGGGCGTCGTGACGAAGCCGTGCTCGGAGACCTCGGCGTAGCTCGACAGCGAGCCGATCAGGCCGATGTTCGGTCCCTCCGGGGTCTCGATCGGGCACATGCGGCCGTAGTGGGTCGGGTGCACGTCGCGCACCTCGATCGGCGCGCGCTCGCGCGTGAGGCCGCCGGCGCCCAGGGCGCTGAGGCGGCGGCGGTGGCGCAGGCCGGCCAGCGAGTTCGTCTGATCCATGAACTGGCTGAGCTGCGAGGAGCCGAAGAACTCCTTCTGCGCGGCCACGACCGGGCGGATGTTGATGATCGTCTGCGGGGTGATCGTGTCGGCGTCCTCGGTGGTGAGGCGCTCGCGCACGACGCGCTCCATCCGGTACAGGCCGATGCGGAAGGCCTCCTGGATGAGCTCGCCGACGGTCCGCAGGCGGCGGTTGCCGAAGTGCTCGTACTCGTCGAGGTGCTCGCCGACGGCCTCCCGCGGGTAGGTCTGCGCCTCGGCGGCGTAGTCCTTGATCTCGACGTCGGGCTCCTCGGGCATGCCGAGGATGCGCGGCAGGGAGACGAGCTCCTTGACGAGGGCGAGGATGTCGTCGTGCGTCAGCGTGCGGGTCTCGAGGTCGATGTCGAGGCCCAGGCGCGCGTTGAGCTTGTAGCGCCCGACGCGCGTGAGGTCGTAGCGCTTGGGGTCGAAGAAGAGCTGGTGCAGCAGCGCGCGCGCGTTGTCGACCGACGGCGGCTCGCCGGGGCGCTGCTTCTTGAACAGCTCGACGAGCGCACCCTCCTCGGTCTTCGTCGGCTCGGTGTCGGCCTCGATCGTGTTGCGGATGTAGAGGCTGTTGTCGAAGAGGTTGATGATCTCCTCGTCGCTGGCGTAGCCCATCGCGCGCAGCAGGACGGTGACCGGCAGCTTGCGCTTGCGGTCGATCCGGACGAAGACCTTGCCCTTCTTGTCGATCTCGAGCTCCAGCCACGAGCCGCGGGCCGGCATGAGGTTGGCGATGAAGACCTGCTTCTCGCGGTCCTTGGCCTCCATGAGGTAGGCGCCGGGCGAGCGGACGAGCTGCGTGACGACGACGCGCTCCGTGCCGTTGATGATGAACGTGCCCCGCTCGGTCATCCAGGGGAAGTCGCCCATGAACACCGACTGCTCGCGGATCTCACCGGTCTCGCGGTTGACGAACGCGACGGTGACGGTCAGCGGGCGGGCGTACGTGAGGTCCTTCTCGCGGCACTCCTCGATCGACGCGACCGGATCATCGAAGTGAAACTCGCCGAAGTCGACGGCGAGGTTGCCGGTGTAGTCCTCGATCGGCGAGATGTCCGAGATGGTCTCGCGCAGGCCGCCCTTCTCAGGATCGGTCAGCCATGCAAACGAACGGCGCTGGATGTCGATGAGGTTCGGGACATCGTGGACTCGGTTCAGACGCGCGAAGGTCCGGCGCGTCCGGGGGGCGTCAACAAGGGGCAAGGCGGCGACTCCTCAAGGGGTCGGAGAGGGCGTTCATACGGGGGGCGGCGCCGCGGCCGTCGGCCAGCTTCAGGCGCGGACTCGCCAGGATAGCACAGCAAAGTGCGGCCCCCGCTAGGGGGCGGTCGACGCTCACGGACCCCGCCTCAAGTCTGCGCTATGTGGGCGCAAAACCGTGCTGAAGGCGGCTACGGCTATCGGTCGACCCGCGCAATGTAGCGCTTATTGTCTGAATCGTGAAGTTCGACCATGTCGCCCAGCCGGTCCCGGACATCGCCGACGCGCTGGCGTGGTGGCAGCGCACGGTGCCGGGCGCGCGCGTGCTGTACGCCGACGACACCTGGGGCCTGCTCGAGGCCGGCGGCGCGAAGCTCGCGTTCGTGCTCGCCGAGCAGCACCCGCAGCACCTCGCGTTCGCGGTGTCCGCGGAGACCCTCGAGCGCCTGGCCGGCGAGCACGGCGCCGAGATCGCGCTGCACCGCGACGGCAGCCGCTCGTTCTACCTCGAGGCGCCGGGCGACGGGCGGTTGGAGGTCATCGCCTACCCGGATGCGCTGGAGGAGGACTGGGAGTAGCGCCCGGGGGTCGCTCCCCTACAGATCGGCGCGCCGGAACATCCGGTCGGCCAGCCACCCGGCGGCCGCCAGGTAGGCGAGGGCGAACGGGTACAGCAGCGGCCCGGCATCCTGCGAGCCGCCGAACGGGCCGAGCTGCACGATGATGCCGGTGACGCCCTCGATGTCGGCGGTCAGCGCGTGCAGGCCGTCCTGGTAGAGGGCCTCGAACGGCAGCGCCCACGTGGCGATCGCGCTGATCTGCTCGAGCGTGTCGGAGCTCAGCGCGGTGCCGATCTGCCCGATCAGCCCGGCGGCGAGGCCGGCGCCGAAGACCATGAAGATCGCGATGCCGTTGGCGGTCGAGGACAGCAGCGTGGTCCCGAGCAGGGCGAGCGCGACGATGATCGTGACCGCGGCGGCCAGCGACACCGCGCCCGCGATGGCGTTGCCGGGGTAGTAGCTGCCCGTCGCCTGCGTCAGCGCGACCGCCGACCAGTAGACGATCTGCACGTAGACCACGCAGACGGCGGCCGCCGCGAGAAAGCGCGCGAGCAGCAGCGTCGTGCGGCCCACCGGGCGCACGACGAGCGGCTGCAGCAGGCCGCGCTCGGCGTCGCCGCGCACGGCGTTGAGCGTCACGAACACCGCGAGGACCGTGCCGAGGAAGAGCGTCACGAACATCGCCAGGCCGAGCAGCGTCGAGCCGGTCAGCACCTCCTCCTCCAAGCCGCTGATCCCGCCGCCGTCGCCGACCGCGACCTCCTGGAACGCCTGGTAGGTGCCGAACGCGTAGAGCGCGAGAAAGCAGATCGTCAGCACGACGACGACGAGCAGCACCTTGCGGCGCACGGCCTCGCGCAGCGCGTAGCCGGCGATCGTCTGCAGATCCCCGAGCACGAGCTTCATCGCGCGTCCTTTCCGACGAGCCGCAGGTAGGCGTCCTCGAGCGTGCCGGTGACCACGCGCACGCCGTAGATCTCGTCGCCCTCGGCCACGAGCCGGGCCACGAGCGCGGGGACCTCGTCGCGGGCCGCGTCGGGGAAGCGCCGCACGCCGTTGCCGGTCTCGATCTCCACACCGCCGGCGGACACGAGGTCATGCGGCGTCCCCTCGGCGATCGTGCGGCCGTGATCGACGATCACGACGCGGTCGCAGACGAGCTCGACCTCGCTGAGCAGGTGCGAGTTCAGCAGTACCGAGACGCCGCGCCCGCGCAGCTCCTCGAGCAGCTCGCGCACGGTACGCCGGCCGGCCGGGTCCAGGGCGCTCGTGGGCTCGTCGAGCAGGACGAGCCCGGGCTCGCCGATGAGCGCCTGCGCGATGCCCAGGCGCTGCTGCATCCCCTTCGACATCGCCTCGACGCGCTTGCGCGTGGCCTCGCTGAGGCCGACGAGCGCGAGCAGCTCCGCCCGCTCGGCGGCGCCCCCGTCCGAGCGCGCGAGACGCTGGTGCAGCCGGAGCACCTCGTCGGCGGTGGCCCAGCCGGGAAAGCGAAACAGCTCGGCGAGATAGCCCGTGCGGCGGCGGGCGGCCGTGCTGCCGGCGGGCCGGCCGAGCACCGTCACGCTGCCTGCGGTCGCCCGCACGAGACCGCAGGCGATCTTCGTCAGCGTCGACTTGCCCGCACCGTTGGGCCCCAGCAGGCCGACGAGCTCACCGGCGCCCACGCGCAGGTCGACGCCGTCGAGCGCCACGGCCGCGCGGTAGGTCTTGCACAGGCCGACGGCGTGGAGAGCGTCGGGCACCGGCTCAGGATGACGGATCGATGTGGAGAACCTGTGCGGATCGCGTGCGCGTCTCAACGACGAAGGGCGCCCCGGGGGCGCCCTTCAGACGTTTGGGACTGGTGCAGTGACTACTTGATCTCGACGCTCGCGCCGGCCTCTTCGAGCTCCTGCTTGAGCTTCTCCGCCTCGTCCTTGTCGACGCCCTCGCGGACCGCCTTGGGGGCCTCGTCGACGAGCGCCTTGGCCTCCTTGAGGCCGAGGCTCGTGGCGGCGCGGACGACCTTGATGACCTGGATCTTCTTGTCACCGGCCGCCGTGATGACGACGTCGAAGGCCGACTGCTCCTCCTCGGCAGGCGCGGCGCCGCCGTCGCCTCCGGCGGCCGGGGCCGCAACCGCCGCGGCCTGCGCCGAGACGCCGAACTCCTCCTCGAGGGCCTTGATGCGCTCGCTCAGCTCGAGCACGGAGATGCTCTTGAGCTCGTCGATCCATTCCGCTGTGGACTGGGCCATGGGTTACTCCTTCTCTTCGTCAGTGTCAGATGGGGTGTCGTCGGTCGCCGGCTCGGCGGCGGCCTCGGGCTCTGCAGTCGGTTCGTCGGCGGGGGCCTCCGGCGCGGTGGCCTCGGCCTCCGGCTCGGCGGGCGCGGCGGGCGCGGGCTCGGCGGCGGCAGCGGGAGCGGCCGCGGGCGGATCGCCGGCGGGGATCTCGCCGCTCTCCTTCTTCTCGGCCACCTGGCTGAGCTGGCGTGCCAGGCCGCTGATGAGGTTCGAGAGGCTCGTCACGAGGCCGGTCAGCGGCGACGCGACGATGTTCACGAACTGCGCGTTCAGGACGTCCCGGGTGGGCAGGCGCGCGATCGACTGCACCTGCTCGGGCGCGAGGCCCTCGCCGTTGAGCGTGCCGCCCTTGAACGGCAGCAGCCCCGTCGAGCGGGCGTAGTCGAAGACCGCCTTGGCCGCCGATGCCGCGTCGCCGTTGGCGAACGTCAGCGCCGTCGGGCCTTCGAGCATCGGCTTGAGCGCCTCCACCCCGGCCTGGTCGGCCGCGCGGATGGTCAGCGTGTTCTTGACGATCCGCAGCGTCGCGTCGGCGTCGCGCAGCTTGGCGCGCAGCTCGGCCGCCTGGGCGACCGTGATCCCGCGGTAGTCGACCGCGTACACCGCTTCGGACTCATTGATCTGTGCGGCGATCTCGTCGATCACCGCGGCTTTCTGCTCTCGGTTCATCTGCCTCCTAGCCGGGTCTTGCACCGCTCACGGCGGCGGCCCGGGGTCTGCGGTGGCCTCAGAGATGGGCGCTCAAGCGGCCGGGGCCGGAGCGGCCTCCTCGAGGATGTCGCGGGTGCGGGACGGGTCGACCTTGACGCCTGGGCCCATGGTGGAAGCCAGGGTGATCGTGCGCAGGTAGCGACCCTTTGCGGCTGACGGCTTGGCGCGGATCAGCTCTTCGATGATCGCGGCGTAGTTCTCGAGCAGCTGGCGCTCGGAGAACTCCTTCTTGCCGATCGGAAGGTGGACGATCGCGGTGCGATCGGTGCGGTACTCGATCTTGCCGGCCTTGGCCTCGGTGATGGCCTGCTTGAGGTTCATCGTCACCGTGCCGACCTTCGGATTGGGCATCTTGCCCTGCGGGCCGAGGACGCGGCCGAGGCGGCCGACGACCGGCATGAGGTCGGGCGTGGCGATCGCCACGTCGAAGTCGGTGAAGCCCTCTTCGACGCGCTTGGCGAGGTCCTCGGCGCCGACGATGTCCGCGCCGGCCTCCTCGGCCTCCTTGGCCTTGTCGCCCTGGGCGAAGACCGCGATCGTGACCTCCTTGCCGAGGCCGTTGGGCAGCGCGACGGTGCCGCGCAGCTGCTCATCGGCGTGGCGGACGTTCAGGCCCGTGCGCACGTGGACCTCGACGGTCTCGTTGAAGCTCGGGCCGGGCAGCGACTTGATGAGCTGCATGGCCTCGGCGGGCGTGTAGTCGCGCTCGCGGTCGACCTGCGAGCGGGCCTCCAGGTAGGTCTTTCCGCGCTTAGACAACGTCGACTCCCATGCTCCGTGCCGTGCCGGCGATGATCTTCGACGCCTGGTCGAGGTCGTTGGCGTTGAGGTCGTCGAACTTGCGCTCGGCGATCTCGCGGATCTGCGCCGCGCTGATCGTGCCGACCTTCACGCGATGCGGCTCGCCCGAGCCGCTCGTGATGTTGATCGCCTGCTTGATGAGCACGGCGGCCGGCGGCGTCTTGGTGACGAACGTGAACGAGCGGTCCTCGTACACGGTGATGACGACCGGGATCGTCGTGCCGGTGTCGGCCTGGGTCTGCGCGTTGAACGCCTTGCAGAACTCCATGATGTTGATGCCGTGCTGACCGAGCGCCGGGCCGACCGGCGGAGCCGGGCTCGCCTGGCCGCCGACGGCCTGCAGCTTGATCTGGGTGAGAACTTTCTTAGCCATTAGTTACCTCCGCGGGGCATCCGGCCCCGCGACTGGAAAGCGTATTCGGCATCCGGCCTCATGAAACCCACTAGATCTTCTTGACCTGATCGAAACCGACTTCGACCGGCGTCTCGCGACCGAAGATTGACACAAGCACCTTCAGGCGCGAGGCGTCCTCGTTCATCTCGGAGATCTCGCCGGAGAAGTCCGACAGCGGGCCGGAGATGACCTTGACGGTCTCGCCGATCGCGAACGTCGCCTTCTTGCGCTCGCGCACCGCGACCTCGCGGTGCAGCAGGCGATCGACCTCGGCCTGGGTGAGCGGGACGGGCTCGTTGGAGGCGCCGACGAAGCCGGTGACGCCGGGGGTGCCCTTGACCAGGCCCCACGAGTCCTCGTTGAGCTCCATGTTGACGAGCACGTAGCCGGGCATCGTGCGCTTCTCGACCGTGACCTTCTGGTTGTCCTTCATCTCGGACACGGACTCGGTCGGCACGACGACCTGGCGGACGTTGCGCTTCTGGTTCAGGGAGACCACACGGTGCTCAAGGTTCTGCTTGACCTTGTTCTCGTGGCCTGAGTAGGTGTTTACGACGTACCAGCGAAACATGCGTGCCTTGTCTTAGAGGATGAAGTCGACGATGCGCTGCGCCACGACGTCCATCGCGCCGAGGAACGCACCGGCGACGACGACGAAGCCGAGCACGACGGCCGTGGCCTGTCCGACCTGGCGCCGGTCGGGCCAGTCCACCCGCTGAAGCTCGGCCCAGCAGGCGCGGATGAAGTTGACGCTGCGAAAGCCGGCGGGCTTGTGGGCGTCGGGCGTGACGGCGAGGTCGCCGGCCCCCTTGCCGAGGCGCCCGTGCTCGACCGAGGCGGCGTCGGCATCGGCGTAGTCGGGGTCGTCGGGGTCGACGAAGACGCCTTCGTCCTCGTCGTCGAGCGGCTCGGCGTCGTCGATCGGCTCGAGATCCGCGACCGGCTCGGCGTCCTTGGCGCCACGGCCGCGCCGGCGCCGGCGCCCGCCCGGCTTGGCCGCGGCGACGGGCTCGGGCACGGCGTCGGGCTCGGGCTCGGCGTCGGGCTCAACGGCATCGTCGGCCTCGACCGCGTCGGCAGGCTCGGCCGCGACATCGTCAGCAGCAGGCTCGACAGGCTGACCGCCGGCACCGGCGACGATGGCCGCCTCGACCCCCTCGACCTCGCCGGAGGCGTGATCGAGCGAGCCCGGGATGTTCTCCCGGTGCAGCTTCTGTTTGCGGTCTTTAGCGCGCTGGCGTTTACGTGCCATGAGATGCGGGGGGTCCTGAGCGCTACCGGGTCTCCCGGTGGCTCGTGTGCTCCTTGCACCACTTGCAGTATTTGCGCAGGGAGATGCGATCCGGGTTGTTGCGCTTGGACTTGTTCGTCTGGTAGTTGCGCCGCTTGCAAGTCTCGCAGGCGAGAGTCACAGCGATACGCACGTCTCCGCGGGCCATTCGGCGCTCCGTGACGGCGAGAGGACAGAAAAAGGACCTGCGGCAAGCAGGTCTGCCCGAGAGGATAGCGCGGCCCGCCGGACCAGCACGAGCCCTCGCGCGCGCGCGCGCCACACGACGGGACCGCGCCGGACCCGGTCGCCGCTCGCGGGCCGCTCAGCGCTTGCGCAGGACCTTGAACTTGCGCGCGGCGGAGACGACCGCCTTGCCCTTGGCGTCGAGGCCGACGACCTTCCAGCGGTGCGTGCCGGGCTTGCTGACGCGCTTGCGCAGCAGCGTCTTCGTGCCGGGCAGCGTCTTGATGCGCTTGCCGTTGAGCGAGACGCGCCAGCGGACGACGCTGTCGGCGCCGGTGGCCCTCCAGCGCACGGTGGCCGAGCGGCCGGCGCGGATGCGGCTCTTGGCGCTGACCTTCAGGCGAGCCTCGGCGGCAGCGACGTCGGAGTCGATCGCGGCGGCCCGCGCCTGCCACATGTCGCCTGGGAGCACGGCGCGCAGCGCGGCGGCGACGTTCAGGGCGCCGTCCTCGAGCAGGCCGGCCAGGAGCCTCGGCTTGGGCGCGGTCTGGACGATCGCGGCACGCAGCGCCGGCTGGCCGAGATCGGGGCGGGCGGAGGCCAGCAGGGCCAGCGAACCCGAGACGAACGGGGCCGCCATCGACGTGCCCTCGCGCAGCTCGTAGCCCGAGCCGCGGGCCGTCGACAGGATCTGGCCGCCCGGCGCGGCGAGGTCGACCGAGCGCAGGCCGCGGTTGGCGATGCCCAGCAGGCTGCCGGCGGGCTGCGTGGCCGTGACGGTCAGCACGGCCGGCTCGGCCGACGAGGCCGGGTAGGACGGGGCGAGGTCGATGTCGCGGTTGTTGTTGCCGGCGGAGGCGACGATCGTCGCGCCCTTCTGGCCGGCGTACGTCAGCGCCTGGTCGAGGTCGGGGCTCGTGCCGTCGCCGTTGATCGAGACGTTGAGGATCCTCGCGCCCTGGTCGACCGCGTAGCGGATGCCCTTGGCCAGCTGCGAGGAGTCGCCGGCGCGGTTGGCGTCGAGCACCTTGACGGACATGATCTTCGCGCCGGGCGCGATGCCCGAGCCGCCGGCGCCGTTGCCCGCCTGCGCGGCGATGATGCCGGCGACGTGCGTGCCGTGGCCGTTGTCGTCCTCGACGTTGCCGTTGAGCTGCTTGACGTGCGCGCCGTGGACGTCGTCGACATAGCCGTTGCGGTCGTCGTCGACGCCGTTGCCGGGCGTCTCGCCCGGGTTGCGCCACAGGTTGTTCGCGAGCTCGGGGTGGTTGAGCTGGATGCC
This sequence comes from Solirubrobacteraceae bacterium, assembly GCA_030681525.1. Lineage (GTDB taxonomy): Bacteria > Actinomycetota > Thermoleophilia > Solirubrobacterales > Solirubrobacteraceae > CADCVQ01. The sequence goes on along the minus strand of JAUXSD010000101.1, from coordinate 17,049 downwards.
GCTGTCGAGGACGGCGACGAGGACGCCCGCGCCGTGCGACTGCGTCCAGGCCGTGGGCGCGCCGGTGGCCTGCTCGGTCAGGCCCCACTGCTCGTCGAGCAATGGGTCCGATGCGGCGTGCGCGGGCGTCGCGGCGGCGCCGATGGCGAAGGCGGCCCCGAGGGCGGCGAGTGAGCGGGTGGTGCGCTGGAACACACGACCCCCGTCGGGCGCTCGGCGGTCGGTCTAGCAGCGGGCAAACCCCGACTGGACGGACGGACGACCGCCCGTCCACGGAGGTGGACGACGAGTGGACGGGTGATCGAACATCGGGCGTTGGACGTTCAGGCCCGCGGCCGCCCGACTGCCCTCGAACAGCCGTCGTCAGGCCCGCTCGGCCAGCCAGCCGCGGCGCAAAAACTCGCCGACGAGGCGCTCGTACTGCTCGTCGAGGTGCGCGCGCATGGCCGCGCGCGGCTCGAAGACGGCCTGCGTGCGCGACATGCGCCGCGCGGCGTCGGCGACGCGCTCGTCGGCGATCGCGGCGATCGCGAGGATCGCCATGCCGAACGCCGACCCGGTCTGCTCGGGCAGACGCGCCGGGCGGCCGAGCGCGTCGGCGCGCAGCTGACACCAGCGGCGGTTGCGCGTGGCGCCGCCGGTCAGGCTGAGCTCGCCGCTCACCGGCGCCCCGAGCCGCTCGAGCCCCTCGAGGCACAGCCGCTCGACGAGCGCGAGGCCCTGCATGAGCGCGGCCGCCCGCTCGCCGTCGCCCTGCGGCGTGCCGAGGGTGAAGGCCTCGGCGTCCGGCGCGGCGAACGGGAAGCGCTCGCCGCGCGAGACGAGCGGATAGGCCAGCACGCGGGTGTGCTCGTGGGCGACCGCCTGCTCGCCCAGCGCGTCGAGGTCGCGTCCGGGGAAGGCCGCGGTCAGCGCGCCCGCTCCGCTGCTCGACGCGCCGCCCGGCAGCCAGCCGCCGTCCGGTGCGCGGTGCGAGTAGATCCCGTGCGCGCGATCCTCGACCGGCTCGCGCGAGCAGCCCTTGAGGACGAGCGTCGTGCCCAGCACCGAGTTGCAGTCGCCGGGGTGCAGCGCGCCGGCGGCGATCTGCCCGGCGCAGCCGTCGGTCATGCCGGCGACGATCGGCGTGCCGGCGGGCAGCCCGGTCGCGGCGGCCGCCGCCGCGCAGACCGTGCCGAGCCGGGTGCCGGGCGCGACGACCTCGGGCAGCAGGTCGCCGAGATCGTCGACGACCGCCGCCGGCCAGGCGCCGGCCGTGACGTCGTAGCCGCTCTTCAGCGCGTGGCTGGAGTCGGTCGGCACGGCGTGACCGGCCAGCCGGCGCGTGACGACGTCGACCTGGTGAGCCAGGGTCCGCCCCCCGCCCGTCGTGTCGCGCTCGTTCTCGAGCAGCCAGTGCAGCTTGGGCAGCGCCCAGGAGGTCGGCAGGCCGAGCCGGCGGGCCTGCTCGGCGGCGCGCGCGTCGTCGTACATGAGCGCGGCGGCGCACGGCCGGCCGTCGCGGCCGGCGAGCAGGATCGTGCCCGACGTCGCGCACGTCGCGACGGCGCCGATCCGCTCGGCCGCGACATCCTTCAGCGCGGCGCGGCAGGCGGCGGCAGTCGCCTCCCACCAGCTCGCCGGGTCCTGCTCGTGGCGGTCGCCGTCACGCCGGCTGTGCAGCGGGTGCGCCCCCCGTCCGGCGACCGCGCCGTCGGCGGCCACGGCGATCGCCCGCGCGCTGCCCGTGCCGACGTCCAGCCCGACGCAGACGGCGCGCGCGTCGCTCACAGCCGCTGCGGGCCGAGCGGTTCGGGTGGCGGCGCGTCCGCGCCGCCACCGTCGGGTGCGAGGCGCAGCTGCCACCACGAGACGTCGCGCCAGCCTCCCGCCTTCCAGCCGATCGAGCGATACGTCCCGACGTGCTCGAAGCCGAGCGCGCGGTGCAGGCCGATGCTCGCCTCGTTGGGCAGCGTGATCCCGGCGCAGGCGCTGTGCAGGCGCTGGCGGCGCAGCAGCCCCAGCAGCGCCTCGTAGAGCATGCGGCCGGCCCCGGCGCGGTGGCGGCTGGGGTCGACGTAGATGCCGACGTCGACCGCCCAGCGGTAGGCGGCGCGGGCACGGTGCTGCGTGGCGTAGGCGTAGCCGACGACGGCGCCCGCGGCTTCGAGCACGAGCCACGGGTAGCGCTCGCTCGTGGCGGCGATGTGCGCCGCGAACCGCTCGGCCGTCGGCGGATCCTCCTCGAAGGAGACGCTCGAGCCGGTGACGTACGGCGCGTAGATCGCGACGCAGGCGGCGGCGTCGCGCGCGGGGTCGGCGTGGCGGACGAGCACGCGCCAATGATGTCGCGGATGGTCGGGCCCCGCTCGCAGCGGGTACTGCACGGCGCGTGAAGAGCGCGCTGATCGTCGTCGACATGCTCAACGAGTACGACCACGAGGACGCCGAGGTCCTCGTCGACAGCGTCCGCGCGGCGCTGCCGGCGATGTGCGGCCTCGTCGAGCGCGCCCGGCGCGAGGGGACGCCGATCGTCTACGTCAACGACAACTACGGCGACTGGTCGGCCGGCCGGCCCGAGATCGTCAAGCGCGCGATCGTCGGCCGCGCGCGCGACCTCGTCGAGCCGATCGCGCCCGCTGACGGCACCTGGTTCATCGCCAAGGCGCGTCACTCGATCTTCTACGAGACGCAGCTCGAGTACCTCCTGCGCGAGCAGGCAGTCGAGCGCGTCGTGCTGGTCGGTCAGGTCACCGAGCAGTGCATCCTGTACTCGGCGCTGGACGCCTACGTGCGCCACTTCGACGTGGCGGTGCCGTGCGATGCCGTCGCCGGGATCCATCCCGACCTCGCCGACGCCGCGCTGCGCATGATGCAGCGCAACATGCGCGCCGACGTCGCGCGCGCCGAGGACGTGCACCTGACCTGACCGGTAGGGCGATGCAACGGCGAAATCGCGGAATCGGGTAACGACCCTTCGAAGCCGGATTCGCCGGCCCGAGATCCGAGGTGCAACGAATGGCCCAGTTCATGCTGCTGATCTACGGTGACCCCGCCAACGCCCCCGGGCCCGACGAGGAGGCAGCGCAGCTCGAGGCGTGGACGAACTACACGAACTCGCTCGTCGCATCCGGTGCGATGGTCTCCGGCGCCCCGCTCGAGGACGCAGCACAGGCCGTGACGCTGCGCTCCCGCAGCGGCGAGCTGCAGAGGACCGACGGCGCCGCGGTCGATACCCAGGAGATGCTGGGCGGCTACTACGTCGTCGAGGCGGCCGACCTGGCCGCGGCCGAGGCGATGGCGGCGCAGATGCCGAACATCGAGTACGGCTCGGTCGAGGTGCGCCCGGTCGTCGTGTTCCCCGCGAGCGCCTGACGCGCGCGCCGGGCGAGCGCCGTGGCCGCGCGAGCGCGGCCGCGGGCTCGTGTGCGGCCGACGCTGTAGCGTGGCGGCCGTGGCCGACCCGCTCTTTCGCCTCGCCTGCGCGCCCGGCGTGCTCGCCGCCGCCCCCGACGGCTGGGTCGCCACGATGCTCGAGCAGGGCGAGGTCGCGCTGCTCGTCGACGAGGGCGGCCTGGATGCGATCACCGCGCTGGCCCACGAGCTCGACATGGTCACCGTCCCGGTCCTGCGCGCCGAGCGCACGCGCGAGCAGCAGGAGGCCACGGTCATGGCCTACGCCGCCGCCAAGCCGCTCGTCTGGATCGCCGCCGCGTTCGGCGAGGCGGCCACGCAGTGGGCGCACAAGCGCGGCCCGATGACGCTGCTCGTCGAGTCCGCCGGCCCGCTGTCGGACGACGAGCGCCGGCGCGTGGAGCGCTTCGCGGTCATCCTCGGCCGCCAGGCCGAGTAGCTACGCCTGCTGCACGTCGAAGGTCATGATGCCGCGCACGCCGTCGCCCTCGCGCTGTGCCGTCATCACGAGCGCGGCGTCGAAGATCCCATCGGATTCGTTGCCCTGGTCGCGCCGGCCCCGCGCCGCATACGGCTGCGCCGCGTAGACGCGGTCTGACAGTGCGTCCTCGAAGTACAGCTGCGTCGTGAGCACGGTCTGCGCGTCGAGGTGCACCTTGACGTGGACGTGCACCGTGCGTCCGGGATACCACCCGGGGTAGATCGTGGTGAACTCGACGACGCCCTCGCCGTTGGTGACCTGCGCGCCGCGCAGATAGCGCGACGCGGTCTGGGCCCCGCCGCCGCCGCCACCGCCACCGCCACCGCCACCGCCGCCGTTTCCGTCGCCGCCGCCGTCGCCGTCGAAGCCCGAGTAGGCGCCGCCGGCATCGGCGTGCCAGATGTCGACGACCGCGTCGGGCAGCGGCTCGCAGGAGCCCGCGTCGCGCACCCGCAGGGCGAGCCGCAGCGGCGTGCCCTCGCGGTCCTCGCGGATGTCGCGGCGGATCTTGTCGGCGTCGAAGTAGTACGGCCCCTCGGTCTGCTGCGGCGTGACCGCGCAGCTCGCCGCGTCGTCGAAGCGGGCGCCGGTCGCGTCGGCCGTCGTCGTCGTGGGCTCGACCGTGGCGGTCGCGCCGTCGGTCGTGCGGACCGTCGCGCTGCCGCCGGCGCCGTCGTCGCCGCAGGCGGCGAGCAGGCTGCCGAGGCTGACCGTGCCCAGCGCACCCAGCGCCTGGCGGCGGCTGAGCCGCGTCTTCATCGGATCTCGGGACATGGCGAGCAGCCTAGGCGCGGATCCTGAGCGCGGGCTGGGAATCGGACGGCTGAGCCTACGCGCGGTGCTCCGGGTTGGGGTAGCCGGCGTGACAGCCCGCGTCCCACTGCGGGCGCTGGTTGCCGTGCGCCGGGATGCCGCCGCGGTCCTTGAGCATCCGCGCGACGTGCAGCAGGTTCCACGTCAAGAACGCGGTGTTGCGGTTCGTGAAGTCGTTGCCGGGTCCGCCCGATCCCTCGTCGAGGTAGCTGGGGCCCGGGCCCGCCTCGCCGAGCCAGCCGGAGTCGGCCTGCGGCGGGATCGTGTAGCCGAGGTGCTGCAGCGAGTAGAGGATGTTCATCGCGCAGTGCTTCGCGCCGTCCTCGTTGCCGGTGATGATGCAGCCGCCGGCGCGGCCGTAGTAGGCGTACTGGCCGGCCTCGTTGAGCAGGTGGCTGTTGCCGTACAGCCGCTCGACGACCTTCGTGCAGACCGAGGACTTCTCGCCGAGCCAGATCGGCGACAGCAGCACGAGGATGTCGGCGGCCATGACCTGCTCGTGGATCGCCGGCCACTCGTCGGCCGCCCAGCCGTGCTCGGTCATGTCGGGCCAGACTCCGGTGGCGATGTCGCGGTCGACGGCGCGGATGACGTCGACCGCGACGCCGTTTGCCTGCATGATCGCGATCGAGCGATCGGCCAGTCCCTGTGTGTGCGAGATCTCCGGGGAGCGCTTGAGCGTGCAGTTGATGTACAGCGCGCGCAGATCGGAGAAGTCCCACGGCGACGTCGCACAGAGCTGCTCGTCGATCTCGGTCAGGTCGGCCATCTCGGTTGCTCCTGCGTCGGCTCGGGCAGGAGTTCGTCGCGCGCAGCGGCGGTTCGTTACACCCGGACGCCACAGTGCACGACTAGGATCGCCGCGTGGCCGGTGACGCATCAGGCGTGCTCTACGAGGCGGTGCCCTACCCCGGCAACCCGTTCCCGCAGACGCACCCCGACCGGCTGGCGACGCTGGCGCAGCTCTACGGCCTGCGCCCGGCCCCGCCGTCGGCCTGCCGGCTGCTGGAGATCGGCTGCGGCGACGGCGGCAACCTGCTGCCCATGGCCTGCACGGCGCCGGGGTCGCAGTTCGTCGGCGTCGACATCTCGCCGCGCGCGATCGCCAGGGCGCGCGGCCGCGCGCAGGCCGCCGGCATCGAGAACGTCACCTTCGAGGAGCGCTCGCTCGCCGACTGGCAGCCGCCCGCGGGCGCGTTTGACTACGTCGTGGCGCACGGTGTGTACTCGTGGGTGCCCGACGCCGTCCGCGAGGCGCTGATGGCGCTCTGTGCGCGCGCGCTCAGCGACCACGGCGTCGCGTACATCAGCTACAACACGCTGCCCGGCGGCCACGTGCGCGACATCCTGCGCAACCTGCTCAAGGCGCACGTCGACGAGGCCGCGCCGCCCGCCGAGCAGCTCGCCGCGGCCCGCGAGCTGCTCGACGTCCTGCGCCAGGCGTGGGCGTACGACGCCGAGCTGCACACGCTCGTCTCGCTGGCCACGAAGATGCGCGAGGACAGCGACGCGCTGCTCTTCCACGACACGCTGTCGCCGGTCAACCGCCGCATGTACTTCGAGGAGTTCCTCGCCCACGCCGGCCGCCACGGGCTGCAGTACCTCGCCGAGGCGAACTTCTGGGAGATGCAGGTCGGCTGGTTGCCGCAGGGCCTGCGCGACGGCGTGCTGGCGACCGAGGACCGGCTGCGCCGCGAGCAGCTGCTCGACGAGCTGCGCATGCGCACGTTTCGCCAGACGCTGCTGTGCCGCGCCGGGCACGAGCTCGCCGAGACGCCGCAGCTCGAGCGCCTCGAGTCGCTCGCGGTGTCGGCGAACGCGCAGGCGGGCGTGCCCGACGACCAGGGCAGGGTCGCGTTCACCGGCGCCAACGGCTCGAACCTCACGACCGACCACGTCGCGGTGATCCGCGGCCTCGAGCGCGTCATCGCCGCATGGCCGGCGAGCCTGCCGATCGCCGACCTCCTGCCGGCGGACGCCGATCTCGAGCAGCGCCTGATCCTCACCGAGGCGCTGCTGCGCTGCTACAGCGCGGCGCTGGCGAGCCTGCACTCGGAGCCGGCGGCGTTCGGCACGAGCGCCGCCGAGCGACCGCGCGTCACCCCCATGGCCCGGCTGCAGGCGGCCGAGGGGCCGCTGGTCGCCAACCTGCGCCACGAGCCCACGACGCTCGACGACCCCGCGCGGCTGCTCGTCACGCTGCTGGACGGCACGCGCGACCGCGCCGCGCTGGTCGCCGCGCTGACGGAGTCTTTCGGCGGCTCGGTCGCGTCGTCGGAGCTGCCCGGCTGGGTCGAGGCCAGCCTCGCCGAGCTCGCGCGCAGCGCGCTGCTGGCGCCCTCGTAGGGGTGTATTAGCCTCAACCGCCCCATGGCCACGCAGCCCGCTCCGCAGAACCTCGATCCCGCCGCCCTGCTTCAGGCCGCCCCCGAGGAGGAGTTCGCGCTCATCGAGCTGCGACTGGACTGGCCGCCGGACCTCGACATCTATCCCGAGCGCATGCAGCTGTGGCTGCGCTGCTTCGTCATCACCGCCGACCCGCTCGGCTGGATCCCCGACCGCGGCGATGCCTGGACGGCGGTCACCGTCGAGGACGACGTGCTCGAGGTCGATCTGTACCTCACGGTCCCGGCCGTGCGCGCGGCGATGGAGGAGCACGACGGCGACATGGCCGCGGCGATCGGGCGCTACGCGGGAACCGTCATGTCGGCGGCGCTCGAGCGCGAGGACGAGCTGATCGCCGGCGACTACCCGCGCCGTGCCGCGCGCGGGGAGACGCCGCGCCTGCTGACCGACCTCGACGGCGACCACGGCGCCTTCGCGCGGCCCTCGATCCAGGCCAGGCGCAGCTGGAGCGCGGTCGGCCTCGGCGCGCTCACCGATCTCGTCCAGCACGCCTTTGGCACGGTCGACCTGGACCGCTCGAACGTCCTGCTCGATCCCGTCGAGCCGGTCTCCGAGACCTGCCCGGCCTGCCAGGGCCAGCAGTTCGGCTATCCCTCGAGCCTGGAGGAGGCCAAGGAGTCGCTGTGCGGCCCGCACAAGGCGGCCGCGAAGATCCTCAACACCGAGCGCATCGCCCGCGCGCGGCATTCGAACCCCGCCGGCTGGCGGGCCGTCGACAAGGCGGTGATGCGCATCAACAAGCTGCCCGAGCCGACCTTCGCCCCGCAGCCGCCGCGCGTCGTCGGTGCGACGCCCGCCCGCAACGACCCGTGCTTCTGCGGCAGCGGCAAGAAGTACAAGCGCTGCCACGGGGCATGAGCGAGCTGCCGCTCACCGGCGGCTGCCTGTGCGGCGGCGTGCGCTTCGAGCTGGGTGCGGCGCCGCAGGTCGCCGGCTACTGCCACTGCACGCGCTGCCAGGGCCGCACCGGCTCGGCGGCGTCGGCGCAGGCGTTCGTCGACGGCGGCGCGCTGCGCTTCGTCGCCGGCGAGGCGTTCGTGCGGGGCTGGCGCCATCCCGACGGCGGGATGGAGAAGTGCTTCTGTCGCGAGTGCGGCGCGCATCTCGGCAGCCGCGACCCGGACACCGGCGTATGGCGCGCGCTGCGGATGTCGGCGTTCGACGGCGATCCGGGCGTGCGCCCCAGCTTCCGGGCGTTCGTGGCCTACGCCGCGCCGTGGGAGCCGATCCCCGACGACGGCCTGGAGCGCTTCGACGACGCCCGCGCCTGAGCGGCCGCCCCGGGCCTACAGGAAGACGCGCAGGATCGAGAGCAGCAGCAGGATGAAGCAGCCCGCGGCGACGACGCCGAGGACGCGGATGATCCACAGGTCGAACTGCGACAGGACGAGCTTGGACTCGCGGCGCGGATCGCGCAGCTGGGGCATGAGCGTGCGCGCGGCGGGCACCGTGCGCACGCCGAGCGGCTCGTCATCCGAGACCGGCGCGTCGTCGTCGCCGGACCCGACGCGGTCGGTCTGCGCGCGCTCGCTGTGGACCTGCTCGCGCAGCGTGCGGTAGGCCAGCAGGACCTCGTCGCGCTGCGCGTTGGCCTCCTCGCGCTCGGCCTTCGCGCGGGCGAGCGCGGTCTCGGCGACCTCGCGGGCCTCGAGCGCCTGGTCGTGGGCGATCTGCATCCGGGCGCGCGTGCGGACCGCGGCCTCGCGCGCCTCGATGGCCTCGGCGAGCTGGGCGAGCGCGCGATCGCGATCGCGATCGGCGGCATCGCGCGCGCGCTCGAGATCCTCGAGGCGGTGGTCGGTCGGCGCAGCCGGGGCGGGCTCCGGGGCGGGCTCCGGGGCGGGCGCCGGGGCGGGCGCTGCGGCGGGCTGCGGTGCGGGCTCGGACCGCAGCGCCGGCGCGGGCTCGCGCGTCGGCGTCGGCGCGACGCCGATCGCTCCGTCGCCCAGCGGCACGATCACCTGTGGCGCGACGTCGAGCGTCAGCCGCCCGGCGTCGACGTCGCCGCCGCCCCACGGAAACGCCGCGGTCCATGGCGCGCCCGCCGACGGCGCCCAGGGCTTGTGCTCGAGCGTGGCGAGGATCCGCTGCTCGTCGGAGACGAGCGCCGGGCGCACGAAGCGCAGCCCGCGCACGCCCGACCAGAAGCCGCTGACGACCAGCTCGTCGCCCTCGAGCGCAAGTCGATGTACCTCGAAGCTGACCCCCGCCCGCTGCGCCATTGCGGGGCCCCTACCCGGCGCAGCCGCAAACCAGACAATCTGGCTGGCGACTCACGCACCCCGCGGGATGACCCCCATCGCCTCCGCCTCCTCGACGCTGACGATCTCGCGGCCGAGCGGCAGAAACGCGACCGGCACGAGCTTGAAGTTCGCCAGGCCGAGCGGGATGCCGATGATCGTCAGGCACAGCGCCACGCCCGTGACGAGGTGCGCGAGGGCCAGCCACCAGCCGCACAGCAGCACCCAGATGACGTTGCCGATCCCGGACGCGACGCCCGCGTCGGCCCGCTTGACGACCGTCGATCCGAACGGCCACAGCGCGTAGGCGGCGATCCGCAGCGCGGCGATCCCGAACGGGATCGTGATGATCAGCACAAAGCAGATCAGCGCCGCGAAGGCGTAGCCGATCGCCAGCCAGAGGCCCGACAGCACGAACCAGATGACGTTCAGCACGAGGCGCACGGAGATCTGCTGCCCTGGCGATCGGCGGGCGAAACCGGATGGACCGGGCCCGGGCCCGGCCCGTCAGGCCGAGCGCCACCAGCCCGCGTCATGGGCCACGAGCTCGTCGTCGAGCACGAGGAAGTCCAGCCCGAGCCGCCGAAACGCGCCCGCGGCGTCGGCGACGCTCGACACGATCGGCTCGCCGCGCCCGTTGAACGACGTGTTGACGAGCGCGCCGCCGGCCCGCCCGCCCCACTCGCGCAGCAGCGCCGGCAGGATGTCGGCGCAGTCGGGATCGAGCTCCTGCGGGCGCGTCGTGCCGTCGACGTGGACGGCCGCCGGCAGATGCTCGCGGCCCGCGTCGGACACCGGCGTGCCGGCCAGCATGTAGTCCGACAGGCGCGGCCGCGGCTGCCACAGGGCGGCGGCCCGCGGGCGCAGCGCGGCGGCGCCGAACGGCCGCCACGGCTCGCGTCCCTTGATCGCGTTCAGGCGACGGTGCATCTGCGGCCCGCCGGGGTCGGCGACGATCGAGCGGTGGCCCAGCGCGCGCGGGCCGACCTCGCCCGGCCCGTCGACGATCGCGCCGATCCGGCCGGCCGACAGCGCGGCGCAGACGCGCTCGAGCGACAGCGGCTCGCGGTGCAGCCCGTCCAGTGCGCCGTTGCAGCGCGCCGCGCCGCCGGAGCCGGGGCCGAGGAACGCCGAGATCCGACCGTCCGAGTGGCACGCCCGCGGCGGCGCCACGTGCCACGCCGCGCCCAGCGCCGTGCCCGCGTCGTGCGGCACCGGCGGCGCGAAGACGGGCCCGCTCAGCAGGCCGTTGGCCTTGCAGTTCAGCGCGACGCCGCCGGCCAGGCAGAGGTTCTCGCTGCCCGCCAGCTCGCGCGCCAGCGCGGCCAGCTCGATGACGGTCCGCTCGACGGCCTCCTGCGCGGAGACCGCGACCTGCACGGCGAGCGGGTCGAGCTGCAGCTCGTCGCGGGCGCGCGCCACGCGGCGGTCGCCGGACAGGCGCTCCAAGCGCGCGGTCCACGCGTGCAGGTAGCGGTTGAAGCCGTCGCCGTCGTCGACGTCGTCGGGCGCCGCGGGCTGCCCACCCGGCAACAGCTCCCACGGCTCGATCCCGGCGGCGCGGCCGTAGGCCGACAGACCCATGAGCTTGCCGGCCTGCAGCGGACCGAAGCCGACGAAGCGACAGGCGGCGTCGTACATGTACCCCAGCGAGTGCGAGCGCGGCCAGACGTGCTTTCGCACGAGCGGCCCGCCGCGCCGGGCGCGGTAGATCGAGATGCTCTCGTCGTCGCCGTTGCCGTCGATCACGAGGACGGCGGCGTCCTCGAAGTCCGAGGCCTGGAAGGCGATCGTCGCGTGCGCGAGGTGGTGGCCGACGAAGCGCACCTCGGGCATGTGGCGCAGCGAGCAGTGCAAGCCGAGGTAGCGCTTCAGCCAAGCCGGCGTGTCGTCCAGGTGCCACTGCAGGCCGTACAGCGGGGCGGCGAGCGGGACGTCCCAGCCGACCGCGACGAGGTCGACGTCGTGGTGCGTGGCGCCGGCCTGCTCGAGGCAGTGCGCCACGGCCAGCAGCGGGCCGCTGCTCTCGGCGTGCTTGGCGCGGCTGAGCCGCTCCTCCTCGCAGAACGCCAGCAGCGTGCCGTCGACGGCGACGAGGCACGCCGCGGGGTCGTGCCACCCGGTCGGCGGTGCGTTGACCCCGAGGATCACGGCGGGGAATCTCGCACGTTTCGTGCGGGTGCGCTCGGACGCCGCGTCAGCCGCGGAGGCGGAAGCGCACGAGACGCCGCACGGAGTCGTTGCCGGCGTCGTCGGTGGCGCTGACGGCCAGGCGCCAGCGGCCGGGCGACCGCAGGCGCCCGAGCCCGATACGGCGCGTCCCCGCACGTGCCGTCCGCGTGATCACGCGTACGTTGGCCCAGCGTCCGCGGCGCGGGCGCTGCACGGCGATCCGCAGGCGCGCGTCCTCGCTGAGGCGCAGCGCCAGCACGCGGCCGGACCTCGTGCGCAGCACGCGCGCGCGGGTGATCCGCGGCGCCACGGCGTCGTCGGGCGCCGGCAGGAACTCGCTGCGCATCACCCCTGCGCGCATGCGCTGGGGATGGTCTCCGACCGGGATCCGCGCGACCACGCGCTCGTCGGCATAGGAGATGACCGTGACCTGGTCGTCGCCGCTGGCCGACACGAAGCACAGGCGCCCGTCGGCGGAGTTCGTCGCCCAGTACGGCTTGCGGCCGGAGTCGAGGATCGTGTGCGAGAAGTCCGCGCGCGAGACGATCGCCGCGTAGTCGGACATCGTGCCGGCCACGCAGAGCTTCGTGCCGTCGTGGTTCATCGCGATCCCGTGGTGCGCGGAGTCCAGCAGGTAGGCCTCGCGCGGCAGGGAGGAGGCGGCGGCGGAGAGCGGAAGCCGGGCGATCCGCAGCGGGGTGCCCGTCTCGAGGTCGAACTCGACGAAGCCGTGCAGAAAGGAGAGCTGCAGGTAGGCGAGGCGCTCGTCGGGCGCGAGCACCATCGGCCGCACGGCGGCGCTCATCCCGGGATGGCCGTGGGCGGCGAGCGCGGCGCCGACGTCGAAGCGCTTGAGGATCTCGTACGTGCGCGCGTCGACGACCTGCAGGTAGCGCCGGCCCTTCGTCGCATCGAGCTCGGGCAGGTCCAGCGGCGTGTACACGCTGCCGATGCTGGCGTGGAAGATGCGCGTGCCGTCGCGCGAGAAGTTGTTCTCGTGCGGCTGGTCGCCGGAGGCGAACTCGCCGACGATCGCGCCGCGCTGCGTGTCGATGACGTGGACCTTCGCGGCGAGCGAGGCCGAGACGAGCAGCCGGGTTCCGTCGGGCGAGAGGGCCATGTGGTCGGAGCGCGGGCCGTCGACCTTCACGCGCCAGGCGATCCGGCGCGTGCCGAGGTCCAGCGCGATGACGTCGGCGAAGCTCGGCCGCGAGACGTAGAGGAGGCGCCCGTCGGGCGAGGTGAAGGCGTCGTCGACGTACTGCGCGTGGCCCTCGCCGACGAGCAGGTTGTTGGCGTTGAAGAACCCCAGCGCGACGGGATCGGCTGCGATCTCGGCGCGCCGCTGCGCCAGGTCCGGGACGATGTTCAGCCGCGTGAGGACCTTGTGCGCGCGCGGGTCGACGATGTCGGCGGTGCCGTCCCAGTTGTTGCCGACGACGAGCACGTCGCGGGTCGCGGGAGCGCCGTGCGCGGCCGCGGGCACGAGGGCGAGCGCGAGCGCGGCGGCGAGCGCGATCCAGGCCGGTGCGCGTCGGGGTGAGGCGCTCACGATCGTGCGATCGTAACCGCGCCCCTGGCCGCGAGCCGCTGATCAGGCGCCGCGCCAGCCGCGAAACGCGTCCGTGAGCCGGGCCAGCATGGGCCGCGGCACGTCCTGCTCGCGCAGCCGTCCGAGGGCGCCGATCGTCGTACGCAGCTGCGCGAGGTAGGCCAGGCAGTCCTGGCAGGTCGCGAGGTGTGCCTCCACGCGGGCGCGCTCCCCGACGGGCAGCCCGTCCTCCAGGTAGTCCGACAGCAGCTCGACGACCTCGCGGCAGGTCAGGCGCGGCGCCGGATGCTCGTCGACGGCGTCGCGGGCGATCGGACCCATGGTCCGCGGTCTTCCCGCGCGGCGCGCGCGTTACACGCGGGGGGCGGGTAGGACGACCGGGTGGCGGCGGTCGGGACACCTGCGGGCTATGCGCCCACCAACGGGGCCGTCGACGAGGCGTTTCACCCCGGCGGCGCCGTCCGCCCCGTCTACGCCGGCGTCCTCGCCGCGCTCGAGGCGGCGTCGCCCGCAGCGGCGGCCGCGGCGATCGCCGCCGGCGTCGAGCGCGACGGCGTCGTCCACGGCGCCGGCGACGGCGCACACCCACTCGCCGTCGATGCCGTCCCGCGCGTCTTCTCCGCCGCGGAGTGGGCGCGGCTCGCGGCGGGCCTGGAGCAGCGGATCGGCGCGCTCGAGGCCTTCGTGGCCGACGCGTTCGGCGCGCGCGAGGCGTTCGCCGCCGGCGTCGTCCCGCCCGACCTGCTCGACCGCTGTCCGTGGTTCGAGGACGACGTCGCCGCGCTGCCGCAACCCCGGCCGCGGATCGGCGTCGCCGGGCCGGACGTCGTCCGCGACGCGAGCGGCGAGCTCGTCGTGCTCGAGGACAACGTGCGCACGCCGACGCTCATGACCTTCGCGCTGGCGGCGCGGCGGCTCGTCGCGCCGGCGCTGGCGGGCGCGCCGCGGCCGCGGCCGGTCGAGGCACCGCTGCGGGCGGCGCTGCAGGAGATGGCCGGCGACGGCGCGGTCGTGATCCTCGGCCGCGAGCCCGGCAACATCGTCTGGTGGGAGCTCGAGCAGCTCGCCCGGCTGACCGGCTGGCCGCTCGTCGGCATCGGCGATCTCGCGCAGCGCGACGGCCGCGTCGTGCGGCGCGACGACGGCTCGCGGGTCGACGTCGTCTGGCGGCGCACCAACGAGGACCGCCTGCGCGCCGACGACGGGCGGCTCACCGCGCTCGGCGCGGTCCTGCTCGAGCCGCTGCGCCGCGGCGCGGTGCGCGTCGTCAACGCCTTCGGCACCGGCATCGCCGACGACAAGCGCACGTACGTCTACGTCGAGCAGCTCGTGCGCTTCTTCTGCGGCGCCGAGCCGCTGCTGCGGTCGGTGCCGGCCTGGGATCTCGCCGTCGACGAGCAGCGCGCGGAGGCACTGGATCGCCTCGACGAGCTCGTCTTCAAGCCGCGCGACGGCGCCGGCGGGGAGGGCATCGTGCTCGGTCCCCAGGCCTCGCGCGAGGAGCTGGCGAAGCTGCGCGACGAGATCGCGGCGGACCCGAGCGCCTGGATCGCCCAGGCGCCGGTCGCGCTGTCGACGCATCCGACGGTCGTCGACGGCCGCCTCACGCCGCGCCACGTCGACCTGCGGCCGTTCGTCGTCGGCGGCCGCGTCTGGCCGGGCGGCCTGAGCCGGTTCGCGCAGGGCGCCGGCGAGCTCGTGGTCAACTGCGCGCAGGGCGGCGGCGGCAAGGACGTCTGGATCCTGCCGGACTGATGCAGCGGCGGCCGCCGGTCGTCACCCCTGGGGTTGTAACGCGTGGCCGGAGCGCAGAGACTGACGCCCGTGCAGCCCGTCGCGATCCCGGCCGGCCGCCGGCCCGACAACGAGGACGAGCGCGCCCTCGTCGCCGCGCTGCGCCGCGGGGAGGAGACGGCGTTCGTCGAGCTCGTCGCCCGTCACGGCGCCGCGCTGCTGCGCCTGGCGCGCACGTTCGTGCGCGACCGCGCCGTCGCCGAGGAGGTCGTGCAGGAGACCTGGCTTGCGGTGCTCGACGGGATCGACCGCTTCGAGGGTCGCTCGTCGCTGAAGACCTGGATCTTCCAGATCCTCAGCAACCGCGCCAGGACGCGCGCCGTGCGTGAGCGGCGCAGCGCGCCGTTCTCGTCGCTGGCCGCCGAGGCCGAGGACGACGAGTCCGCCGTCGACGCCGATCGCTTCCGCCCCGAGGGCCATCGCTGGGTCGGCCACTGGGCCGCCGCTCCCGCCGACTGGAGCGCGCTGCCCGAGGAGCGCCTGCTCGGACGCGAGACCCTCGAACGGGTCCACGAGGCGATCGAGACGCTGCCGCCGCGCCAAGCCGAGGTGCTGGTCCTGCGCGACGTCGAGGGCTGGTCCCCCGACGAGGTGTGCGCGGCGCTGGAGATCAGCGACGGCAACCAGCGCATCCTCCTGCATCGCGCGCGCAGCAAGGTGCGCGCCGCGCTCGAGCTCTACCTTGCACAGGGGATGACGCCATGAGCGCCGATGTCGAACACCTGACCTGCCGAGAGTTCGTCGAGATCCTGACCGACTACCTCGACGGCGCCCTCGCGCCCGCCGAGCGGGCCGACGTCGAACGCCATCTCGTGATCTGCCGCGGCTGCTCGAACTACACCGAGCAGATGCGCAGCACGATCGGCCTGCTGAGCCGGCTGGGCAGCGAGCCGCCGCAGACCGGCGCGCCGGCCCCGCTGCTGGCGATGTTCCGCGCCTGGCAGGCGGAGCGCGCCGGATGATCGCCTACAAGTTCCTGCGCGACGGACGGGTCGGCCCGTTCTCCGGCGTGCGCTGGCCGGCGCCCGGCGAGTGGCTGCACGCCACGGCCGGCGGCCGCACCTGCGAGGGACGCGTCCACGCCTGCCGCGCCGAGGACCTGCCCGAGTGGATGGACGCCGAGCTGTGGCGCATCGAGCTCGACGGCGAGGTGGCGGTGGACTGCGGCAAGCTCGTCGCCGATCGCGGCCGGCTCGTCGAGCGCATCGCCACGTGGGACGCCGCGTTCATGGCGGCGTTCGCCGAGGCCTGCACGCTACGTGCCCGCGACGCGGCGCTGCTCGTCCTGTCGCCCGCTGGCGTCGCGGGTCCGGCGCACGCCGCGCTGACCGGCGCCGCGGACGCGGCGGCGATCGCCGCGATCGCCGTCGACCCCGCGCTGATGGGTGCGCTGGATGGCGACGCGACGCGGGCCGCGGGCTACGCGGGCGACGCCGCGCGCCACGTGCTCGGCGCCCGTGCCCAGCCCGCCACCGCGCCGACGCACGCCGCGGTCAACGGCTTCATCGCCGCGCACGCGGCGGCCTTCGCGCACGACGACCTCACCGCGGTCGAGCGCGAGCGGGCGTGGCAGGCCGCGTGGATCGCGCGCCACGCCGGACTCTGAGGACGGCGGCCTTCAGACCTGTTCGCGCTCGTGCTGCGTCTCGACGGCGCGGTCCTCGTGGAACGCCGCCTGACGCTCCTTCTGCTCGATCCGCCCCTCCAGCGCCTCCGCCTTGCGGGTGTGATCGACGGCCGCCTGGCGGTGGTCGAGCGCCTGCTCGCGCAACCCCTCCAGGGAGCCGGCGTGCGCCTCGGCCATCTCGCGGTGGCCCTCGGCGACCGACTCGAGCTTCTCGCGGCGCAGTGCGCGCTCGCGCTCGCGCTCGCGGAAGCGCATGAAGACCCACGCGAGGACGAGGCAGACCACGACGATCATGACGATCAGGGCGACGGTCTCCATGCAGGGATGGATACCCGGCCGCGCGCCTCGCCAAGCCGGGCCGGTCACGGCGCGTCGCTAGATTGGAAAACGAGGGTCCGCCCTCCTGTTCCACCGCAAGGAGCCCCGTGCACGTCGAGATCTGGTCGGATATCGCCTGTCCCTGGTGCTACATCGGCAAGCGCCGCTTCGAGGCCGCGCTCGCCGCCTACGAGCATCGCGACGAGGTCACGGTCACGTGGCGCAGCTTCGAGCTCGACCCGCAGGCGCCGCC
>JAUXSD010000094.1 GCA_030681525.1 Solirubrobacteraceae bacterium | reverse complement strand
GTCGAGCCCGTGCAGAACAGGCCGTAGGCGACCCGGTTGCGCCACTGCGACGGCCCGGCGTTCACCGCGCAGCCCGGCCGGGTGAGCCTCGAGAACGTGGCCCGTCGGCCGGCGAGGTTGTCGGAGATCGGCTTGCAGGCCCGGCCTGAGTCGCAGCGCAGGTACGTCAGCACGAGCGTGTTGGACCGGCTGCGCCCGAGATCGATCGAGCGGTAGTTGCGCGAGGCGGGGGCGCCCTTGACGGCGGAGATCGCGCCGTCCGGGGTGCGCTGCATGAGCGTCTGGTTGCCGAACCGGCCGCTGACCCAGACGAGCGTCCCGTCGAGCGCGGTGATCTGCTGGGCGGTGGGGTCGGGCGCGACGAGGGTGTCGGCGGCGGAGGCCGTGGCGGGGACCGCGAGCAGGGCGGCCACGAGGACGGATGTCAGCAGAGAGCGGGGCATGGGCCCATCCTCGGCGATCGTCGTGCGCCCTGCCGGCCACCTGGGGCTCGACCCGTCACACCTCGCGGTCCTAGCCTCAGTCGCATGCCCTGCCACCGCCGCCACGCCCGATGAGCCTCGCCAGCGCCCTGCTCGCGCGCATTGCCAAGCTCCCCCGCCCGCAGACCGAGGACGTCGTCTGCGAGCGGGACCTGCGCGTGACGATGGACGACGGCGCGGTGCTGCTGGCCGACCGCTGGGTCCCGCGCGCGACGCGCGACGAGCCGCAGCCGACGGTGCTCGTGCGCTCGCCCTACGGCCGCCGTCAGGTGTTCGGGCTCATCTTCGGCCGAACGCTGGCCGAGCGCGGGCTGCAGGTCGTCGTCCAGAGCACGCGCGGCACGTTCGGCTCCGGCGGGGAGTTCACCCCGTTCGACGAGCGCGACGACGGGCTGACGACGCTCGACTGGATCCGCGCGCAGACCTGGCACGGCGACAGGATCGCGCTCGTCGGCCCGAGCTACCTCGGCCTCGTGCAGTGGGCGGTCGCCCCCGCCGCCGGCGACGACATCGCGGCGCTCGCGGTGCAGGTCTCCGCCTCGCAGTTTCACGGCCAGACCTACCCCGGCGGCAGCCTCGCGCTGGAGACCTCGGCCTCCTGGCTGGCGCTCATGGCCGTCCAGGAGCGTCGCTTCGCGCCCGTGGCGATCACCCGCGCGATATCGCGGCTGTCGAAGCTGCTGCACGAGCTGCCGCTGGCCGACCTCGACATGCTCGCCACCGGCGCCGAGGTGCGCTGGTTTCGCGCGGCGATGGCCAGCCCGGGGCGCGACGGCGACTACTGGGCGCAGCGCGATTTCGCGCAGGAGGTCGCGCAGGTCACCGCGCCCGTGCAGCTCGTCGGCGGCTGGTACGACATCTTCCTGCCCTGGATGCTCGAGGACTTCGCCGCGCTCGACGCGGCCGGCCGCGAGACGCAGCTCATCGTCGGCCCGTGGGCGCACACGTCGCCGGGGCTCGTCGGGGCGGGCATGCGCGAGGCGCTCGGCTGGCTGCGCAAGCACCTGCTCGGCGACGACCGGCTCGTGCGACCGCAGGCCGTCCGCGTCTTCGTCACCGGCGAGCGCGTCGGTGACGGCTGGCGCGCGCTGGCGAGCTGGCCGCCGCCGGGCACCGGCGAGCAGCGGCTCTGGCTCGGTGCCGCCGGGCGCCTGCACCCGTTCGCCCCCGACGAGGCGGCCTGCGACGGCTACCGCTACGACCCCGCCGACCCGACGCCGTCGCTCGGCGGCCCGCTGCTGCTGGCGCGGCGGCCGGTCGTCGACAACGCGCCGCTCGAAGCGCGCGCCGACGTGCTGACCTACACGAGCGCGCCGCTGGCACGGGCGGCCGAGGCGATCGGCGTCGCCCGCGTCGCGCTGCACGTGCGCGCGAGCGCGCCGTACTTCGACATCTTCGCGCGCGTCTGCGACGTCGACCGCGAGGGCGTTTCGCGCAACGTCTGCGATGCGCTCGAGCGCATGGCGCCGGATCGCTTCGAGCAGGCCGCCGACGGGACGTGGACCGTCGCGTTCGACCTGTGGCCGATGGGCCATCGCTTCGCCGCGGGACACCGCGTCTGCCTGCAGGTCTCCTCCGGCGCTCACCCGCGCTACGCGCGCAACCCGGGGACCGGCGAGGACCCGATGACCGCCACCGAGCTGCGCGCCGTCGACGTCGAGGTGCTGCACGGCGGGCAGCACCCGTCCCACGTGGTGCTGCCGACCGCGGCTTAGAACAGCTTCTGCAGGCCGTCGATCGCGGCGGCGCCAAGAAACAGGATCAGGAGGACTCCGGCGACGCCGACGACGAGCGCCACGATCGCGAGGAGGATGTCCTCGAGCAGCACGGCGAGCGAGAGCAGCACGACGCCGAGCGCGGGCAGCGTGTCCAGCCCGGTGAACGGCGGCGCGAAGAACGCGGCGACCGAGCCGCCGATGACGAGCAGCCCGAAGACGATGTTGCTCAGGCGATGGTCGAAGAGAAAGCGCAACCGCGGCTTGGAGATCTTCTCCAGGCGCCGGATGAGCCGCATCAGCTTCGTGACGAACGTCTGTGACTTGTCGCCGACGAGCGGACGCGCGCGCCACTTCTCGGGCAGCCAGATCTCGTCGCGGCCGGCGATGAGCTGCAGGGCGAGCAGCACCGCGATGACCTCGAAGACGTGCGTCGCGCCGCCGGTCGGGATCGGCAGAGCGGGCACCCCGAGCAGCAGCACGAAGAGGATCGCGAAGCTCTTCTCCTCGAACAGCTCGATCAGGCCGCCGAGCGTCTTGTCGCCCGCGCCGGTCAGCCAGCCCTCGAGCTGGTCGCTGACCGTCGCGGGCGCTTGAGGATCCGCCGGGTCCAAGTCCCGCGGACACTAACGTTCAGCCGGCGATGGCCACCGCTCCGGCCCCCACCAGCTCGTCCGACCGCGCCGCTGCCGAGCGGCGCCCGGCCATCCTCGCCGTCGACGACGAGCCGGCGGTGCTCGCCGCCGTCGCCCGCGACCTGCGCCGCGGCTTCGGCGAGGGCTTCCGGATCCTGCGCGCGAGCTCGGGCCCGGAGGCGCTGGACCTGCTGCGCCAGCTGCTCGCGCGCGGCGACCGCGTCGCGATGCTCATCGCCGACCAGCGGATGCCGGCGATGGCGGGCACCGAGTACCTCGTCGAGGCGCGCAAGCTCGTGCCGGACGCCAAGCGCGTCCTGCTGACCGCCTACGCCGACACGGCGGCGGCGATCGCGGCGATCAACGAGGTCGCGCTGGACTACTACCTGCTCAAGCCGTGGGACCCGCCCGAGGAGCAGCTCTACCCGGTCGTCGAGGACCTGCTGACGACGTGGGAGTCGGGCGCCGCGCTCGAGGCGGGCGGCGTGCGGATCGTCGGCCATCGCTTCTCGAAGGACACGCACGACCTGCGCGACTTCCTCGCCCGCAACCGCGTCCCGGCACGCTGGATGGACGTCGAGCGCGACGGCGAGGCCCGCGAGCTGCTGAAGGTCGCGGGCGTCGGCGCCGACGGCCTGCCGGTGGCGCTGCTGGAGGACGGCACGGTCCTCGAGCGGCCGACGGTGCTCGAGCTCGCCGAGCGGCTCGGCGTCGCCGGGCAGCCGGCCCAGGACCACTACGACCTCGTGGTCGTGGGCGGCGGGCCGGCCGGCCTCGGCGCCGCGGTCTACGGCGCGTCGGAGGGCCTGCGCACGGTGATGGTCGAGCGCGAGGCGCCCGGCGGGCAGGCCGGGCAGTCGAGCCTCATCGAGAACTACCTCGGCTTCCCCGCGGGACTGAGCGGCTCGGACCTCGCCCGCCGCGCGACCGACCAGGCGCGCCGGCTCGGCGCCGAGCTGCTGACCGTGCAGGACGCGGTGGCGCTGCGCGCGGAGGGCGCCGGGCGCTTCGTGGAGCTCAGCGGCGGCAACGTCCTGAGCGCCAACTGCGTGCTGATCGCCTCCGGCGTGTCCTACCGCCAGATGACCGCGCCGGGCTTCGCCGAGCTGACCGGCGCGGGCGTCTACTACGGCGCGGCGATGACCGAGGCGCGCTCGTGCGCGCAGCAGCACGTCGTCGTGATCGGCGGCGCGAACTCCGCCGGCCAGGCGGCGGTGCACTTCAGCGGCTACGCCCGCCAGGTGACGATGCTCGTGCGCGGGCCCTCGCTGGAGGCGTCGATGTCGCACTACCTCGTCGAGCAGCTCGCCGCGCTGCCCAACGTCGTCGTGCGGACGGGCAGCTCGGCCATCGCCGCGCACGGCGAGGACGGTCGGCTGCGGCGCCTGCGGATCGCCGGCCCCGACGGCGCCGAGTACGAAGATGACGTCGACGCCTGCTTCGTCTTCATCGGCGCCTCGCCGCACACCGACTGGCTGGCTGGCGTCGTGGCGCGCGACGAGCGCGGCTTCATCCTGGCCGGCCCCGACGTGCGCGACGCCGGCTGGCCGCTTGGGCGCGACCCCTTCCTGCTCGAGACGAGCGTGCCGGGCGTGTTCGTCGCCGGCGACGTGCGCGCGCGCTCGATCAAGCGCGTGGCCAGCGCGGTCGGCGAGGGCGCGATGGCGGTCTCGCTCATCCATCAGTACCTCGGTGAGGGATGACTCCCGCGGTCACGCTGGAGGAGCTGCGCACGGTCGACCTGTTCGACGGCATCGACGACGGGCAGCTCGCGGAGTGGCTCGCGGTGGCGCAGCTGCACGAGGCGCCGCCCGGCGAGCTGATCGTCGAGGAGCAGGACCACGTGCCGGGGCTCATCCTCCTGCTCGCGGGCACCGCCTCGACGCACATGGCCAGCCGGGGCCGGCCCGAGCCGGTCGGTCGGCAGGTGGCGCCGACGTGGGTCGGCGCGATCTCCGTCCTGACCGCGGACCCGCTGCCGGTGCGGATCGTCGCCGAGACGCCGTGCCGCCTGGCGATCGTGCCGGCGCCCGAGTTCCTGCGGCTCGTGTTCTCCCAGCAGGCGGTCCACCAGACCGTGATCCGGCGGATCGCGCCGGTCACGCAGCGCCTCACCGGGATCGAGCAGAGCCGCGAGCGGCTGGCCTCGCTGGGCACGATGGCGGCAGGGCTCGCGCACGAGCTGAACAACCCCGCCGCCGCGGCGCGACGCGCCGCCTCGCAGCTGCAGGAGGAGGTGGCGATCGTGCAGTCGACGCTCGTGAAGTTCGTGAAGTCCGGCGTCGAGCGCGCGGACGCCGAGGTGCTCGTGGACCTGCAGCAGGAGGCACTCGCCCGCGCGCAGGGGGCGACGGCCTTGCAGACGCTCGACGCCTCCGACGCCGAGGACGCGTTGCTCGACGTGCTCGAGGACCTGGGGATCCCGGAGGCGTGGCGGCTCGCCGAGCCGCTGGCGTCAGCGGGCGTCGACCGCGATTGGCTGGACCGCGTCGCCGCGCATGCGGGCACGGCCACGGGGGCGGCGCTGCACTGGGTCGCCGCGACGCTGACGATCGGGCGCCTGTCGACCGACCTGTGCGAATCGACGGACCGCATCTCGGCGCTCGTCAGCGCCGTGAAGAGCTATGCGTACATGGACCGCGGCGGCCTGGTCGAGGTCGACCTCCACGAGGGCCTCGAGACCACGCTGACCGTGCTCAACCACAAGCTCAAGCACACCGCGATCACGGTGCAGCGCGAGTACGACCGGTCGCTGCCGAAGCTGACCGTGCACGGCTCCGAGCTCAACCAGGTGTGGACGAACCTGCTCGACAACGCGATCGGCGCGCTCGGCGAGCGGGGCACGATCACGCTCCGCACGCGCAGCGACGACGGGTACGCGGTCGTCGAGATCACCGACGACGGCCCGGGGATCCCCGACGACGTGCGCGAGCGGATCTTCGACCCGTTCTTCACGACGAAGGACGTCGGCCTCGGCACCGGCCTGGGCCTGTCGAGCGCGCGGCAGATCGTCGTCGAGCGCCACGACGGGTCGCTCACCGCCGAGTCGGAGCCCGGGCGTACGACGTTCACCGTGCGGCTGCCCATGCCGCAGACTTGACCCCCCGACCTGACACCCACCCCGGAGGCGCCATGGACCGCTGCACCCATCTCGACTCGGTGAACGTGACCGAGCTGCCCGAGTCCTCCGACGGCTGCGACGACTGCCTGACGTCAGATGGCGTGTGGTGCCATCTGCGGATCTGCCTGAGTTGCGGTCACGTCGGCTGCTGCGACGACTCGCCCAGCCGTCACGCCACGGCGCACGCGCAGGCCACCGGGCACCCGCTGATCCGCTCGATCCAGCCCGGCGAGGATTGGTCGTGGTGCTTCGTCGACGAGGTGGCGATGCGGATCGCCGAGGTCGCGGGCGAGACGCGGATCCCGCCGTCGCCGATGGGCTGCCCGTGAGCGACTTCGTCTCGCGCGGGTTCGGCGGCCGGCGCCGCGTCGACCCCGGCCTCGCCGCGCGGGTGCCGCCCGGGCAGTACGTCGAGCCCGGCTTCCCGGTGCTCACCGCCGGTCCCACCCCGCGCGTCGAGCCCGATGCGTGGGCGCTGACGATCGACGGGATGGTCGCCGAGCCGCGGACGTGGACCGCCGCCGAGTTCGCGACGCTCGAGTTCGAGGACGTACCGTGCGACATCCACTGCGTGACGAAGTGGAGCAAGCTCGGGACGACCTTCCGCGGCGTCTCGCTGGACGGCCTGCTCGACGCGGTCGAGCCGCTCGGCGCCCACGCGATGGTCCATTCGTACGGCGGCTACACGACGAACCTGGCCGTCGAGGACCTGACCGACGGCAAGGCCTGGGTCGTGACCGAGCACGAGGGCGAGCCGCTCGATCCCGAGCACGGCGGGCCCGCGCGCCTGCTCGTGCCGCACCTGTACTTCTGGAAGAGCGCCAAGTGGGTGTCGGGGCTGCGAATCATGGACCACGACGAGCCCGGCTTCTGGGAGGCCAACGGCTACCACACTCGCGGCGATCCGTGGAAGGAGCAGCGCTATTGGAACGACTGACGCCGATCATCCAGCGCGCGCCGGGCCGGTGGCAGATAGCGACGGTGATCGCGATCCGCGAGGAGACGCCGAGCGTGAAATCGTTCCGGCTCGCTCTGCCGATGTGGATGGCGCACCTGCCCGGCCAGCACTACGACGTGCGCCTGACGGCGCCCGACGGCTACCGGGCGCAGCGCTCGTACTCCGTCGGCTCCTCGCCGCTGGACGAGGGTGAGATCGAGCTGACGATCGACTGCCTCGCCGACGGCGAGGTATCGCCGTACTTCCACGACGTCGTCGAGGTGGGCGACCGGATCGAGGTACGCGGCCCGTTCGCGTCGTACTTCGTGTGGCGCGGCAGCGAGCCGGGGCCGGTGCTGCTCGTCGGCGGCGGCTCGGGCGTCGTTCCGCTGATGGCGATGCTGCGCCACCGCCGCCGCGTGTTGCCCGGCGCGCCGATGCGCCTCGTCTACTCGGTGCGCGGGGCCGCCGACGTCATCTACGGCGACGAGCTCGCCGGCGATCCGGACGTCGTGCTCACGTACACCCGCGGCGCGCCCGACGGCTGGACCGGCCACACGGGCCGCATCGATGCAGAGCTCATCGCCGCGGCCGCCACCGGCGCGATGACGGCCTACGTCTGCGGCTCCAACGCCTTCGTGGAGAGCGCGACGGCGCTGCTGCTCGACGCGGGGCTGGCGCCGGAGTGGATTCGGACTGAGCGCTTCGGCCCGTCGGGGTGAGGCGAATGCGGATCGCGCCCAAGCGGCTGGTCCTGCTGGCGGCGATCATGGGGTCGTTCGTGGCCGGGCTGGACGCGACGGTCGTCAGCGTCGCGCTGCCCGCGATCGAGCAGGAGCTCGGTGGCGGCCTGGCCGGCCAGCAATGGGTGCTCAACGGCTATCTGCTGGCGCTCGGCGCGCTCATCCTCATCGGCGGCTCGCTCGGCGACGTGCTCGGCGAACGGCGGGTGTTCTCGATCGGCGTGGCCGGCTTCGGCGTCGCGTCGCTGCTGTGCGCGCTGGCCCCGAGCATCGAGGCGCTCGTCGCCGCCCGCGTCCTGCAGGGGGTGTTCGGCGCGCTGCTGGCCCCGAGCGCGCTGGCGGTGATCGTCACGGCCTTCCCGCCCGACGAGCGCGGCGCCGCGATCGGCTCGTGGACGGCGTGGGCGGGGATCGCGACCGTGATCGGGCCGTTCGCGGGCGGCTGGCTCATCGACGCGGCCTCGTGGCGCTGGATCTTCGCGATCAACGTGCCGTTCGTGCTCGCCACGCTGGCGATCGTGGCCGTCGCGATCCCGCCGCCCGCGGCCGGCGGAGCGCGGCGGCGCGTCGACTGGACCGGCGCCGGCCTCTGCGCGATCGGCCTGGCCGGACCGGTCTACGGGCTCATCCGCCAGCCGGACGCCGGCTGGGCCTCGGCGCAGGTGCTCGGCCCGATCCTCGGCGGCGTCGCGGTGCTGGCCGCGTTCTTCTGGCACGAGCGCCGCAGCGCGGACCCGATGCTGCCGCTCGGGCTCTTCAGGCGGCGCAACTTCGCCGTCGGCAACCTGCAGACGCTGGCGATGTACGGCGGCCTGTCGATCACGTTCTTCTTCCTCGTGCTCTTCCTGCAGCAGGTCGCCGGCTACGACGCGCTGCAGGCCGGCCTCGCGACGCTGCCGACGACGCTCGTGATGTTCGTGCTCTCCAAGCGCTTCGGCGCGCTGTCGGACCGGATCGGGCCGCGCCTGCTGATGGGCGCCGGACCGCTCGTCGCCGCCGCCGGGCTGGCGTGGTTCATCCGGATGCCCGCCACCGTCGACTACGCGGTCGACGTCCTGCCCGGCCTGCTCCTCTTCTCGCTCGGGCTGGCGATGACGGTGGCGCCGCTGACGATGACCGTTCTCGCCGACGCCGACGAGCACAACGCGGGGATCGCGTCGGGGATCAACAACGCGGTCGCGCGCGTGGCCGGGCTGCTGGCGGTCGCCGCGCTGGGAGCGGTGGTGGCGGCGACGTTCACCGCCTCGCTCGACGGCGCGCTGCACGACCGCCCGCTGTCGCCGCCGGCCCAGCGGTCGGTGAACGAGGCGCGCGAGCGGGCGCTGGCCCGGGCGGACACCGCCGGGCTGGCGGCCGGCGAGGCCCGCGCCGTGGCCGGCGCCGTCGAGGACGCCTCGGTGCACGCCTTTCGCACCGGAATCGGGATCGCCACCGGGCTTGTCGCGCTCGGCGGGCTGCTCGGCCTCGTCGGGATCGTCAACCCGCGCCGCGCGGTGTCGGCGGCGGGCTGCGCCGGCGGCCAGCTCGTCGGCGCGCCGGAGGAGGTCGCGCGGCCGCGGGCGGAGAGTGCGCCCGCACCGGCGACGTCGCCCGCGTGACGGGCCCGGCTACTCGCCGGCCGGCTCGGGCTGTGGGTGCAGCGAGACCGCGTCGACGACCGAGCGCAGCGCCTCGGCGACTTTGGGCGGCAGCGGCTGCGGGTTGAGCGCGACGAGGTCGATCACCGATCCCACGGCGGCCCGCGCCCGCTCGTCGGACAGGCCCCGGCTGAGCTCGCGGATCTCGCTCAGGATCGCCTCGTCGGCTCTGCTCTCGGGACTGTTCACGGCGCCCTCCTCGGTGGTGGTCTGCCTGTCCTATCCGACCGCGGCGGCGCGCGTCAAGGCACGCGCGAGGCTCACGGATCGAAGACCCACGTGTCCTTGCCGCCGCCGTCCTGCGAGGAGTTGACGACGAGCGTGCCGGCCTCGAGCGCGACGCGCGTCAGGCCGCCGGGGATGAGCGCCACCGCGTCGTCCGATCCGCAGAAGGCGAACGGACGCAGATCGACGTGGCGGGGCGCCAGCTCGCCGTCGATGACGGTCGGGTGACGCGAGAGCGCGACGATCGGCTGGGCGATGAAGTCCTCGGGGTGCTCGCGCAGCTCGCCGGCCAGGCGCTCGAGCTCGGCGCGCGCGGCGTGCGCGCCGATCACGACGCCCGCGCCGCCCTGCCCGTAGCGCGGCTTGACGACGAGCTCGCGCAACCGGCCGACCGCCTCCTCGACCTGCTCCGGCGTGCTCAGCGGCAGCGTCGGCACCGAGCGCACCTTCGGCTCCTCGCCGAGGTAGAAGCGCACGAAGTCCTCGACGCGCCCGTGTGCGAGCTTGTCGTCGCCCAGGCCGTTGCCGAACGCGTTGACGAGGCCGATCGTCCCGGCCAGCCAGGGCTCGAGCAGCAGCGCGGCGACCTCGGTCAACTCACCGTCGTCGCCCCGGACGCGGTCGTCGTCCGTGCGGCGGTAGACGACGTCGACGGCGCGCGACGATCCACCGGTCCCGCGCGCGACGAGGCGGTCGCCGTCGCGCTCGAGGTCGGCGAGCGTGACGAGCGCGCCGCCGAGCAGCTCGGCCGCCCGGGCGTGCTCGTAGTGCGCCGAGCTGCCGGGACCCTCTCCGAGGACGACGACGCACGGCTCCGCGCGGCCCTCCGGCGCGGCGGCGCAGATCGCCGCGCGCAGCAGCCGCACCGTGTCGTCCTCGAGCGGCCGCGGGCGCGGGAGGCCGGCCGGGAGGACCTCCGTCAGCGCCTCGCGCGCGGCGAGGGCGTAGGTGAAGCCCGACGGCGTGCGCAGGTTGTCCTCGAGCACGAGAAACTCGCCGTCCGTGTCGCGCACGACGTCGAAGCCGATAATCGCCGCCGGCGCGCCGCGCGCGGGCAGGCGGCCCAGCAGGTCGGGCTCGTAGCCCTCGGCCCGCTCGATCCCGTCGGCGTCGACGACGCCGGCAGCGACGATCCGGCGCTCGCCGTAGGCGTCGCGTAGAAAGCAGTTCAGGGCGCGGGCGCGCTGGGCGAGGCCGTCGGCGAGCGCATCCCACTCGGAGCCGGCGATGAGCCGGGGCACCGGGTCGACGACGAACGGGTCGGCGCCGAAGCTCACGCCACGCCGCTCGAAGCGCTCCGCGAGGCCGTCGCACAGCGCGCCGAGGTCCGTTTGCGCGAGCGCCGCCAGCGTCGCGCCGTAGCCGGGTCTGGGCTCGCCGCTCGCGTCGCGGGCCTCGTCGAAGCTGTCCCGGCCGGGATCGTCGCCGGTGCCGCGCGTGTCAGCCCGCACGCGGGAGAACGCTACTTGCCGGTCGTGCGGTGCATCGCCGTCCGCGTGTGACCCGAGCGACCCTGGCCGGCCCCGCCGGCGCCGCGTGCCCCGCCGCGCGTGGGCGGCGGCGTGCGGCGGATGAGCAGGCGCAGCGCGCGGTCGTCGGCGCCCTCGGCGGCGCGCTCGCTCAGCGTCCGCGGGTGCACGGTGCGAAACACCGGCCCGCGGCCGCGGTCGACGACGGCCACGACGACCTTCGTCGCGCTCGGCGTGTCGAACACGATGCCGTCGAGCTTCGGTCCGTCGCCCGCCACCGTCACGAGATCACCCGGGCTGGTCGTCTCCATGCCGCCAGCCTACTTCGGGCGCGACCGGCGCCGCCGCGTCACGCCGGTTTTGCGCGGGGCGGATTCGTGGTACCTGCGCTCTGCCGGGATCCACGACGACAAGGAGAAGGTCGAGTGAGCGCCACAGCGCCGGATTGGGAAGGTCAGACGCTGCTCGATCCCTCGGGCGAGAAGATCGGCACGATCGAGGAGATCTACCTCGTCGAGGAGACCGGACAGGCGGAGTGGGCGCTCGTCAAGGTCGACCGCCTCCGACGGCGCACCACGCTCGCGCCGCTCCTGGGCGCGCGGCCGGTCGGCGAGGGCATCCGGGTCACCTACGAGAAGGCGAAGATCAAGGAGGCCCCGCCGGTCGACCCCGACGACGAGCCCTCCGAGCAGCAGGTGGCCGCCGTGTACCGCCACTACGGCATCGACCCCGACGCGGGCTCATCGGCCGCAGCGCACGCAGATGCGCGGACGGACGGCGCCGGCGCTTTCTGGGCCGCGCGCGACGACCGGCCCGACGCGCAGCGCGCGGGCGACACGCCGCGGGCGCAGGACGGGCCCGGTGAGCGTTCCCGGCCGCCCGCCCCGGACGGGCGCTGGGCCGGCGCACGGCCGGCCTCGCCGCAGCACGCGGCGGGTGACAGCATGCTCAAGCGGATCGTCGCGGAGTTCAAGGACGACAAGATCACGCACTGGGCGGCGGCGCTGACGTACTACGGCGTGCTGTCGATCTTCCCCGCGCTGCTCGCCCTCGTCGCCATCCTCGGCCTGATCGGCAGCTCGGCGACCCAGCCGCTGATCGACAACCTCGGCGCGGTCGCGCCCGGTGACGCCAAGAACATCATCGAGAGCGCGCTGCAGAGCGCGCAGCGCGGCAACGGCGCCGGCCTCATGTTCGTCGTCTCGCTCGCCGGCGCGATCTGGGCCGCGTCGGGCTACATCAGCGGGTTCATGGACGCCTCCAACGCGATCTACGACGTCGAGGAGGGGCGCTCGATCTGGAAGAAGCTGCCGCTGCGGGTCGGCATCACCGTCCTCATGCTCGTCCTGCTCACGGCCAGCGCACTCACGGTCGTGCTCACGGGACCGATCGCCGAGCAGGCGGGCAATCTGTTCGGCGTCGGCAGCAGCGCCGTGGCGGCCTGGGACATCGTCAAGTGGCCGGTGCTGGCGCTCATCGTGTCGTTCATGTTCGCGCTGCTGTACTACGCCGCGCCGAACGTCAGGCAGCCCGGCGTCACGTCGGTCGTGCCGGGCGGCGCGGTCGCCGTGATCCTCTGGATCGTGGCCTCGGCGCTGTTCGCGTTCTACGTGGCGAGCTTCGGCTCCTACAACAAGACCTACGGCACGATGGGCGGCGTCATCGTCTTCCTCGTCTGGCTGTGGCTGACGAACATCGCGATCCTGCTCGGCGCGGAGTTCAACGCCGAGCGCGCGCGCCAGCGGCACATCGACGCCGGGCACCGGGCCGACGACGAGCCGTACCTGCCCCCGCGGGCAGACCCGGCGACGTAGCGCGGCACCGCGCAGGCCCCGGGAGGGGCGCCATCGCCCCTCCCGGTCTGCGGATCAGCCGTGCGCGAACGCCGGCTCGGCCTGCGCCACGTGGGCGACCTCGACGCTGCGCTTCGTCAGCAGCGCACCGCAGATCACGCCGCCGACGGCGAAGATCCCGGCGGCCCACCAGAACGCCGTCGTGTAGCCGTGCACCGCGGCCTGCGCGGCGAGCGCTGCGTCCGGCCGGGTGGCCGCTTCGGCGAGGCGGTCGGCGACCGCCGAGGCCGCCAGCGTGCTGAGCAGCGCGGTGCCGATCGATCCGCCGATCTGCTGCGTCGTGTTGACCATCGCCGACGCGACGCCCGCGTCGCCGGGCTGCACGCCGAACGTCGCCGTCGCCATCGCGGAGGCGAACACCATGCCCATGCCCGCGCCGATGATGAGGATCCCCGGCAGGACGTGGCTGGCGTACGCCGTGTCCACGCCGATGCTCGTCATGGTCGCCATGCCGATCGCGGCGAGCAGCATGCCGCCGCCGATCAGCGGCCGCGGCCCGATCTTCGGCAGCAGCTTCGTCGACGAGCTCGTCGCGGCGATGACGATCGAGAACGTCATCGGCAGGAACGCAAACCCGGTCTGGATCGGCGTGAACCCGAGGTTCTGCTGCAGGTAGTAGGTGAGAAACAGGAACACGCCGAACATGCCGGCGCCGGTCAGGACCATGGCCAGGAACGACCCGCCGCGGTCGCGGTCGAGCACGACGCGCAGCGGCAGCAGCGGGTTGGCGCTGCGCGTCTGGATGACGACGAACGCGGACAGCAGCACGACGCTCGCCACGAGCATGCCGATCGTCGTCGCGTCGGCCCAGCCGTTGGTCTCGGAGTTGGCCAGGCCGTAGACGACGGCGAACAGGCCGCCCGTCGCCGTCAGCGCACCCGGCACGTCGATCCGCGCGCGGTGCTCGGCGATCTCGTTGTGCAGCAGCGGCATCGCCGCCAGCGCCGCCGGGACGGCGAACGCGAGGTTGACGTACAAGCACCAGCGCCAGTTGAGGTACTGGGTGAGGACGCCGCCGAGGATCAGGCCGATCGCGGCGCCGCCGACGGCGACCGCGCCGAAGACGCCGAACGCCTTGCCGCGCTCCTGCGGGTCGGTGAACGTCGTGGTCAGGATCGACAGCGCGGCGGGCGCGAGCAGCGCTCCGAAGACGCCCTGCAGCGCCCGTGCGGCGATGAGGACCTCGAAGCTCTGCGCCATGCCGCCGAGCGCGCTGGCGCCGGCGAAGCCGCCCAGGCCGACGACGAACGCGCGCTTGCGGCCGAAGAGATCACCGATGCGACCGCCCAGCAGCAGCAGGCTCCCGAAGGCCAGCGCGTACGCGGTGATGACCCACTGGCGCTGGTCGTTGGTGAACTGCAGCGCCTCCTGGGCCGACGGCAGCGCGATGTTCACGACGGTCGCGTCGAGGACCACCATGAGCTGCGCGATCGCGATGACGAACAGGATCAGCCAGCGGCGCTCGTGATGGGGGTTGGTGTGAGAATCGGGCATTGCGGGAACCTCGTCCTGTGGTGTAACTGGAGTGCTAGGCTCCAAGTGGAGGATGGATCTCAACTTCGTGGGCGGCAGAGTAGCACGAAGTGGAGGGCGTGTCTCCACTTTGGCGTCGGAACTTCGCATGGCGGTATCACCCCCCACACCCGAACGTCCCCTCCGCCGCGACGCGGAGCGCAATCGCCAGCGCATCCTCGATGCCGCGCGGTCGGCGTTCGCCGAGGACGGCCTGTCGGTCACGCTCGACGAGATCGCCCGCCGCGCGGGCGTCGGCGTCGGCACGATCTACCGCCGCTTCCCCGACAAGGAGCAGCTCATCGACGCGCTCTTCGAGGCTCGTGTGAACGAGGCCGCGGCCGAGGCCGAGGCCGCTCTGCAGGCCGACGATCCCTGGCAGGGG
Source organism: Solirubrobacteraceae bacterium (assembly GCA_030681525.1). GTDB lineage: Bacteria > Actinomycetota > Thermoleophilia > Solirubrobacterales > Solirubrobacteraceae > CADCVQ01. Next base: position 4,794 of record JAUXSD010000094.1, on the reverse strand, counting down.
CTCGTGCGCTTCCTCGAGATCGCGTGCGAGCAGCATGCCTGCGATCGCGGCTTCAAGGAGGTCGCGCTGTCCGGCGCGCACGGCCGCGAGCGCGTCGCGCGAGCCCGTCAGCTCATGCTGCCGCTCGTCGCCCGGCTCGTCGCCCGCGCGCAGGCCGACGGCAGCCTGCGTCCCGACGTAGAGGCCACCGACGTGCCGCTCATCCAGCTCATGCTCGGCTCGCTGAGCGAGTGCGCGCGCGAGGCCGACCCCGACGCCTGGCGGCGCTACCTGGGGATCATCACCGACGGGCTGCGCACCTGCCGCGACGCGCCGACGCCGCTCGGGCACGCCGCGCTGTCGCCGGAGCAGACGCAGACGACGATGCGCACGTGGCGTCCCTGCGCGCGTTAGGCCGGCCCGCTAGCGCGGAGACCACGGGGTGACGGGCCGCTCCAGCGGCGTCCCGTCGACGACGATGTCGACGCGCTCGTTGAAGAACGCGACATGGTCGGTCACCACCGCGGCCTCCCGCAGCGGCGCCGGGTAGGTCCACGCGATGTCGGCGTCGTCCTCGAGCGACAGGTACGACGCCTCGCCCTTGTACGCGCAGAACGTCCGGGTGTCGCTCGGGCGCAGCAGGTCGACGCGCACGTCCTGCGGCGGCAGGTAGTAGCGGACCGGCAGCGGGGGCTCGAACAGCAGGCGTGGCGCGGTGGACTCGGCCAGGGGCACGCCGTCGCGCTCGACGCGCACGTGGCGCGAGCTGTGCACGATGTCGATGCGATGAAACGGGTCGCGGGGATGGCCGACGTTGCGCTCGTCCTCCTCGTACCAGGTGTCGAACCCGTCGAAGTCGACGATGACGTAGCCGGCCAGCGCCGGGTCGTCGGCGCGGAAGGCCGCGGCGTCGCGGGCCGCCTCGCCGGCCCCGGCGCGGATCGTCAGCGGCTCCCCCTCGGTGGTGCGCACGTCGAAGGGGACGCTCGGGTCGAAGACCACCTGGCCGGCGAGCCGCGGGGCGCCCATCGGCGCCACGCCGTGGGCGTCGGGGTCACCGGTCTCGCTGCGCGGCAGCGACAGGATCTCTCCCGCGACGTCCTCGACGGGGACCGCGTACGTCGGCACCACGCGCTTGGGCTCCCAGACGAGCATCGCGCGCGTCGTGTCGATCACCGTGCCCTCCGCGAGGGTCGCCCGGATGCGCTTGTCGATGGGCTCGTAGCGCAGCGTGTCGAGCTCGCGCATGAGCAGGTCGCGGACGCGGACGCTCATAGGCGCGCAATGTCTCACATCCGGCGTGTCGGCAGCACACGTGGACGACCGCCGCGGGGGCTACGTTGCCGGGCGATGCCGGCCCTCGCCAAGCGCGAACCCTCCGCGCTCCTGCTCGCCGCCCAGCTCGTGGCGGTGCTGGCCTATCCGTTCATGATCGACAACGACGTCGGACGCGCGCTGTTCAGCGTGTTCGGGATCGCGATCCTCGGGCTCGTCGTGCTGGCGGTCCGCTCGACGCCCGGCCTGAACTGGGTGACGATCCTGCTCGGGATCCCCGCGACCGTGCTGCTGGTGATCCAGGCGGTCACGCAGAGCGACGAGCTGCTGCCGTACTCGTCGGGCTTCGAGGCCGTGCTGTACTTCTACGCCGCCGGGGCGATGATCGCCTACATGCTCGGCGACCAGCGCGTCACGCGCGACGAGCTCTTCGCGATCGGTGCCACGTTCACGCTCGTGGCGTGGGCGTTCGCCTACACGTACGTCGTCTGCCAGGCGATCTATCCCGGCAGCTTCACCGCCGCGATCGGCGCCGACGCGGAGCGCGACTGGATGGAGCTGCTGTTCATGAGCTTCACGACGCTGTCGAGCACCGGCATCGGCGACGTGGTCCCGGTCCGGCCGCAGGCGCGCGCGCTCGTCATGCTCGAGATGGTGGCCGGCCTGGCCTACATCACGATCGTCGTGTCGCGCCTCGTGGCGCTCACCGTCCTGCGCCCGGACCGCCAGCGGTGAGCTACGCGGCGCGGCGCGCCGTCTGACAGGCGGCGACGGCGAGCTCGTCGCAGCGCTCGTTGAGCGCGACGCCCGCGTGGCCCTTGACCTTGTGCCACGTGATCGTGTGGCGCTCGACGAGCGCCAGCAGCTGCACCCACAGATCGCGGTTCTTGACCGGCTGCTTGGCGGCGGTCGTCCAGCCGCGCTGGACCCAGCCGACATGCCAGCGCTTGACGATCGCGTCCATGACGTAGGAGCTGTCGATGTGGACGGTCAGCCGGGCGGGGCGCTCGAGCGCGCGCAGGCCGCTGATGACCGCCTGCAGCTCCATGCGGTTGTTCGTGGTGGCGGGGTCGCCGCCGGACAGCTCGACCTGCTTGGCGACCGTGCCGTCGGCGCCGCGCGCGACGAGGATCGCCGCCCAGCCGCCGGGGCCGGGGTTGCCCGAGCAGGCGCCGTCGGTCCACAGCTCGATGGTCGTCTCCGAAGGCACCGCGATCACCGTACGGCCCTGCGCGGACGCAGGCGGCGCAGCGCCGCGAGCTCGGCGGGCTGCGCGAACCGCGTCGCCGCGAAGAGCAGCGGGATGAGCGCGGCGGCGGCGGCCCGCAGCAGGAAGCCGTCGACGCCCGCGTCGGGCAGCAGCAGCTCGCCGGCCACGCTGACACCCGCCAGCAGCACGACCGCGTGGGCCAGCCGGCGCCACTGAAACGGCACCGCGAACAGGCCGCGGGTCAGCAGGTGCAGCACAACGAGCATCACCGCATAGGCGGCGACGAGCGCGATCCCGGCGCCGGCGATGCCGAGCGGCTCGACCAGCGCGACCAGCACGACGAGGTTCACGACGACGCCGGCGAGCGCGGCGGGGAATGTCCGCGTGGTGACGCCGACGCGGCCGCCGATCGTCACGAGCACGAGAAACAGGCCGTACATCGCCCAGCCCAGCGCCACCCACGGCAGCGCCTCGTGCGCGTCGAAGTACTCGGGCGCGGCGAGCAGGCGCACGACCCAGCGGCCGAGCAGCGTCAGGCCGGCGACGACGTAGCCCGTGACGACGACGTACCACGTCGCCACCGCCGCGTAGAAGCGGCCCGCCTCGCGGTCGTCGCCGATCGAGTAGGCCAGCGGCGGCCACGCGAGCTGAAAGCCGCGGACCGCGAGGATGACCGCCGTCGCGAGCTTCACCGACAGGGCGAACAGGCCGGCCGCCGCGGCGCTCTGCGTGCGCAGGATGTAGGTGCGGTCGACGACGTTGAGCGCGAAGACCGTGGCGTCGGCCGGCACGGTGGGAACGCCGAAGGCCAGCAGCGGACCGAGGCCCATCTCGGGGCGTACGCCGATCCGCGCGCGCAACAGCCACCACAGGCCGAGCAGCACGACGGCCGACGCGATGTAGTTGCCCGCGAGGTAGCCGCGCGCGCCGCCGTCGAGCGCGACGACGAGCGTGACCGTCAGCACGACGGTCAGCAGGACGTTGCACAGCGACGCGACGACGTACGCACGGCGGCGCTCCTCGACCCGCAGCAGCGCGTAGGCGATCTCGAGGTTCGTGAACGACCACAGCCCGAGGACCGCGATCCGCATGAGGCCGGCGTCCTCGAAGCCGAGCAGCAGCTCGCTGAGCGGACCGGCCAGCAGGGCGGCGAGCAGCGCGACGACCGTCGTCACCAGCAGCACGCTGGCGGTCGTCGTGCGGGCCAGCCGGTCGCGCTCGTCCTCGGGCGTCTGGAAGTGGAAGCGCACGAACGCCTCGCCGAGGCCGAAGCGCAGCAGGATCGACGCGAGGATGATGAACGTCAGCAGCGTCTCGGCGACGCCGAAGTCCGATCGCGTCAGCGCCCGGGTGTACAGCGGCAGCGTGACGAGCGCCAGCACCGCCGACAGCACGCTCGACGCCTGGTATGCGGCGCCTCCCGCCAGCAGGCGCCCGAAGAGGCTGCGCATCGCCCGGACGGTACTGTCCGCACGTGCCGGATCCGCGTGCCCTCCTGCTGCTGCCGCGCCCGTTGGAGGGGTTCATCCTCGCCGACCAGGCCCGCGACCTGCTGCGCGCCGACGGCGTCGTGGCCGCCGATCCGCCGCGGATCCCCTACGGCGCGGTCGCCCGGCTGCCCGGCCCGATGCGCGATCGGGCCGCGCGCCGGACGGCGCGGCGGCTGCTGCGCGCCCTGAAGGGTGACCTGCGGGCGGTGGCGATCTTCCATCCGGTCCAGTGGCCGCTGGCGCGTGCGCTGCTGGCCGAGCGACCGGATGCGGAGCTCTGGTACGGGCGCTGGGACCGCTACGAGATGGCCTACGACGCGTCGCCGTCGATGCGCGTGCGGCTCGCGGCCCTGCACGAGCAGGCCGCGCAGCGCTCGGCCCTGACGTTCGTCGTCTCGGGCAAGCTCGCCGAGCTCGAGCGCGAGGCCGGCCGCGAGGCGCAGCTCGTCGGCCTGGCGGCGGACTCCTTCCCCGCGCCCGACCCCGGCAGCACGGTCGTCGCCGTCTCGCTCGGCCACCTGGGCTGGCGCACCGACTGGACGCTGCTGCGCGCGGTCGCCGAGCAGATGCCCGAGCTCGTGCTGCTGCTCGTCGGCGCCTGGCACGAGGACGAGTGCAAGGCCGATCCCGACTTCGCGTGGTGTCGCTCGGCGCCGAACCTCGTCTGGCTGGGGCGGCGCAGCGACGAGGAGGCGGCGCGGCTGATCCTCTGCGCCGACGTCGGGATCCTGCCGTTTGCCGTCGAGCCGTTCAACGACGCGGCGCTGCCCTACCGGATCCTCAAGTACGCCCGCCTCGGGCGCCGCACGATCTCCCCCGAGCTGGCCGGGGTGCACACGT
>JAUXSD010000085.1 GCA_030681525.1 Solirubrobacteraceae bacterium | reverse complement strand
GCGGCAACGGAATCCTCGCTGACCGGACAAGACTATAGCCGCGCGGCATCGTTTATCGCTGCGCGCGAGACCCGACGACTCGACATTACTGACGTTGGGGGGCAAGAAGCAGAGCGGGGCGTAGATACGATCACGTTTACGGCTCCGATTCTCGACGCGCAAGGCACGTTCCTGGGCGTCGTGATGTCGCGGGTGGGGATCCCATTTTTAGAGGACAGCAGTACCAGGACGATTCGCGCGCTCGAAGCTCAGCGCGGAGCGAGTGCGCGAGTGGAGTATCAAATGTTGACACGGCAGGGCCAGGTGTTTGTCGACTCAGAGCAGCCTCATAGCGGGGACATTCGTCTCCAAGATCTCGGGCTCTCTTCGGTGCCACTGAGCGAGGCCAGCGTACCGGGGTTTATGGAGGAAGAACATGCGCGCCGGCATGTTCAGGTGGTGACTGGCTATGCACAGACCGGAGGCTTTGGAGAGTTTTCCGGGCTGGGTTGGTCGGTTCTGGTGCGAATGGAACGACAGAATATCCTGGCGCCGATTCATGCCTTTCTGTGGAAAGTCGGGATCGTCGGGGGGGCAGTCTGGGTTCCCATGCTGGGATTGTTTTTCTGGGCCACGGCACGTCTCCGCGCAGAACATCGACAGGCACAACAGGAAAGTGCCTGGGCGAAAGCGGCAGAAGCCGCCTTGCTCCAGAGTCAGGAGCGAAATCGAGCTATCGTTGATACCGCGCTTGATGGGGTGATTACTATCGATTCGACTGGGATTGTGACCGACTGGAATGCCCAGGCCACAGCGATTTTCGGGTGGTCCCGCGAGGAAGCGTTGGGGCGAACCCTTTCCCAGACGATTATTCCTGAAAAGGATCGTCAGGCGCATGAACATGGGATTCGTGAATTTATTCGAACAGGGGTTGGAGCGATCTTGAATCGCCGAATCGAGATTGTCGCTCAGCACAGGGATGGAAGGGAGCTTCCCGTTGAGCTTTCGATATCACCAGCAAAAATTGGCGATGCGTACATCTTCAGCGCCTTTATCAGGGACATCACCGACCGTCGCCGGGCTGAACGACGTCTTGCCGCTCAGTATGCGGTGACTCGAGTCCTCTCTGAGGCGACGACTTTGGAAGAGGTGATTCCCAACATCATCCAGGGCATCGGGGAGAGGATGGAATGGGATCTGGGCGTGTTCTGGCGGGTGGATAAGGCGACTGGAGTACTGCGCTGTTTAGACCAGTGGAAGTCGCCGTCGGTGCAAGCCGATGTATTTATCCTGAATACCTGGCAGCGTGTGATTGTCCGCGGCGAGAGTTTGCCTGGGCGTATCTGGGCTAGCGGTAAGTCGGTCTGGGTGACAGACGTCACACTGGATACTGAGTTCGCTCGTGTGGAGCAGGCTCGGCAAGTGGGATTTCACGGGGCGTTTGGGTGGCCTATTCTCGTCGGAAGCGAGATTGAGGGCGTCATCGAATTCTTCAGTCATTCGGTAAGGCAGCCCGATGACGAGTTGTTGAGGATGGTGGAAGACATCGGTCTCAAGATTGGCCAATTTGGCGAGCGGGCCAGAACGGAAGGGGTGTTACGGGAAACTGAGGCGCAGTTGCTACAGGCACAGAAAATGGAGGCGGTGGGGCGATTGGCCGGCGGTGTGGCGCACGATTTCAATAATCTCCTCACGGTGATTCGCGGATACAGCGAGTTGATCCTTGGTCGTTTGGGTCCCAACGATGCCATGCGGAAAGACACGGAAGAGATTAAAAAAGCAGCGGATCGAGCCTCCGGGCTGACTCGGCAACTGTTGGCGTTTAGCCGTCGGCAGTTCATCGCGGCGAAAGTCATCGATCTCAATGCACTCGTGGCCAATATGGACGGCATGTTGCGGCGTCTCATCGGTGAAGATATCGTTGAACTCTGTGCCGAACTCGATGCGTCGATTGGTGCGATCAAGGCGGATCCAGGACAGGTTGAGCAGATTCTCATGAATTTGGTGGTCAATGCGCGCGATGCGATGCCTACGGGTGGGCGGCTGACGATCGAAACGAGGAATGTGACGATTGGGAAGGGGGGGGGCCTGGACGCCACTGTGGGGGTGGCACCGGGATCGTATGTGTTATTGGCAGTGCGCGATAATGGCCATGGAATGGATGCTGAGACCCGGTCGCATCTGTTCGAACCGTTCTTCACGACGAAGGAGAAAGGGAAAGGGACGGGATTGGGACTCTCCACAGTCTATGGCATCGTCAAGCAAAGCGGGGGAAGCATCATTGTGGAGAGCGCCCCTGGTCGAGGTACGACGTTCCGGATCTATTTCCCACGGGTCGAACAAGAGGTCGCGGGGCCGACGGGGGTGGTCGAAGCGATTGATCCGGCACGTGGCCGGGAAACGATTCTTTTGGTCGAAGACGAGCCGGC
>JAUXSD010000077.1 GCA_030681525.1 Solirubrobacteraceae bacterium | reverse complement strand
ATACATCGGGGCGGACGTGCCGCGCAATTCACGGTGGAACATTGGATGGCCCTCGTTGCCGCAAATGATAAACTCGCCGCCATGAGAAAAGTTCATTTGGTGGTTTGCGATTTGTCCCTGCCGGCGGATATTGCCGCCGGGGTTTGCGCGGATTTGCGCTTGCCTGCATTGGAAAAGATGCTGGCGCGGGGTGCTTCGACAGGTTCAGGGCGAACGGGTGGGGTTGGTGCTTCTCTGGAAAATCATCTGTGCGAATTATTCGGCTTGCCCTGCCAGCCGGACGCGCCGATTGCGCCTATCTCCGCCGCGTTTGACGGGCTCGGCGAGGGTTGCTGGTTGCGCGCCGATCCGGTGCATTTGCGTTTGCAGCGCGATCAATTGGTGTTGCTGCCGGAGGTGGGAGTCAATGCGGGCGAGGCCGCGCAGCTGTGCGCCGCCCTGAACGAACACTTCGCCGGGCAGGGCATGGAGTTTTTTGCGCCGCATCCGCAGCGCTGGTATATGCGGCTCGACCAAGTGCCGGGCATCGAAACCGTGCCGTTGTCGCAGGCTGCCGGGCGCAACGTGCGCGGCTTGCTGCCTAAAGGTGCTGAGGAAGCGCACTGGCATCGGGTGTTCAACGAGATCCAGATGCTGCTGTTTGCCCATCCCGTGAATGAAGCCCGCGAAGTGCGCGGCGAATTGCCGGTCAATAGTCTGTGGTTGTGGGGGGGCGGGGTGAATGCGCCGCTGCAAAAAACTTGTACCAGCGTGAGTTCGGATGAAGCGCTGGCCGGGATGTTTGCCGCGGCTGCGGGGATTCCGTTTTCAAGCTGGCCGGGGCAATGGCGCGATGAGGAAAATGGCGGCACGCAATTGCTGGTCTGGACAGGCTTGCGTTCAGCCTTGCGGTGCGGCGATCTGGATGCCTGGCGCGCCGCGTTGCAGGAGTTCGAAACAGGTTATGCACAGCCGTTATGGCAGGCGTTGCGCGCCGGAAAAATCGCACAGTTGCAGGTGGATATTTTGGGCGGGGAGCACGCCCGGCACCTGCTGTTGACCCGCGCCGATGCCTGGGCATTCTGGCGGCGCGCTAAGAGCCTGTCCCAGTAGGTTTCATGCCCCACGCCGCTTGCCTGCGGGATGCAGTGCAAGGCGCGGGCTGCGCAGTGTAGCTATTCTCCACACCCAGACCGCAACGCCGCAATGCGCCCGCAGGCAAACGGCCCTTCGGGTTGGGTCTGGGCGCGGCGTCTGCCGCGTTGCACCGTTTGCCAATGGAATA
>JAUXSD010000054.1 GCA_030681525.1 Solirubrobacteraceae bacterium | reverse complement strand
CGGTCATGGGGTTCGCACCAGCTCGTGGAAGCGGTCGAAATCGGCCTCGAGCGTGAGACGGCCGAGTTTGGAGAACTCCAACGCGACGGCGCGGACGAGGTGGACCATGCCAACCGGCACCCCTTCGTCCGCGGCGAGGACCGCCGCGCACACCGAGCAGTTGCGGATCGCGCCGCCGGTCAGTTCGAAGCGCTCGGACAGGAACCCGAGGTCGACCCCCTCGTCGATCGGCGCCTGCGCCGGCAGCAGGGCCGACCAGAGCCGGCGTCCAGTCGCGCACGCGGAGCGATACGCGTCCGACACACCGACCGCCGCGCTACATCCGAAACACCGGCCGCGCGATCTCGCCCAGCGGAGCGTTCGCGCACGCGTCGAGGGCGCGGCCGACGACGTCGCGCGTCGACAGCGGGTCGATCACGCCGTCGTCCCACAGCCGCGCCGTCGCGTGGTACGGGTGGCCCTGAGCCTCGTACTGCGCCCGGATCCGCGCGCGCAGCGCCTCGAGCTGCTGCGGATCGCGGTCCGACGCCACCGAGCCGAGGACCGTCGCCGCCTGCTCGCCGCCCATCACCGAGATCCGCGCGTTGGGCCACATCCACAGAAAGCGCGGGTCGTACGCGCGGCCGCACATCCCGTAGTTGCCTGCCCCGTAGGAGCCGCCGACGACGACCGTGAGCTTCGGCACCCGCGCGCACGAGACGGCGGCGACCATCTTCGCCCCGTCGCGCGCGATCCCGCCGGCCTCGGCCTCGCGGCCGACCATGAAGCCCATGACGTTTTGCAGGAACAGCAGCGGCACGCCGCGCTGGTCGCAGAGCGCCACGAAGTGCGCGGCCTTGCGCGCGCTCTCGGCGAACAGCACGCCCTGGTTGGCCAGGATCCCGACCGGATGGCCGTGGACGTGTGCGAAGCCGCAGACGATCGTCTTGGCGTACAGCGCCTTGAACTCGTGCCAGCGTGAGCCGTCGACGAGGCGGGCGACGATCTCGCGGGGGTTGTAGGCCTTGCGCAGCGTCACCGGCACCGCCCCGTAGAGCTGCGCCGGGTCGACCGCCGGCGGCTCGCTCGCGCGCACCTCCCACGGCGGCGCCGGCCGCGGCCCGAGCGTGCCGACGATCGAGCGCACGATCTGCAGCGCGTGCGCGTCGTCGTCGGCGAGGTGGTCGGTGACGCCCGAGCGGCGGCTGTGAAGATCGCCGCCGCCGAGCTCCTCGGCGGTGATGTCCTCGCCCGTCGCGGCCTTCACGAGCGGCGGGCCGGCCAGGAAGATCGTCGCCTGGTGGCGGACGATCACGGTCTCGTCGCTCATCGCCGGGACGTAGGCGCCGCCCGCGGTGCACGAACCCATGACCGCCGCGATCTGCGCGATCCCCGCCGCCGACAGGTTCGCCTGGTTGAAGAAGATCCGGCCGAAGTGCTCGCGGTCGGGGAAGATCTCGTCCTGCAGCGGCAGGTACGCCCCGCCGGAGTCGACGAGGTAGATGCACGGCAGCCGGTTGTCGAGGGCGACCTGCTGCGCGCGCAGGTGCTTCTTGACCGTCATCGGGAAGTACGCGCCGCCCTTGACCGTGGCGTCGTTGGCCGCGATCACGCAGTCGCGGCCGCTGACCCGGCCGATCCCGCACACGATTCCCGCGCCGGGCGCGGCACCCTCGTACAGATCGTGCGCCGCCATCGGCGAGAGCTCCAGAAACGGCGGGGCGTCGCGGTCGAGCAGCGCAGCCACGCGGTCGCGGGGCAGCAGCTTGCCGCGCACCACGTGGCGCTCGCGCGCCCGCTCTCCCCCGCCGCCCCGCACCCGCTCGAGCTGGGCCTCGAGGTCGGCGACGAGCGCGCGGTGCGCGGCCTCGTTGGCGGCGAACGCCTCCGAGTCCGGCTTCGCGGAGCTCGTCAGCACGACGCTCATCCGGCGGGCTCCCAGCGCACCGGCCCGGCGACCAGCGTGTGCGAGCCCAGCGGCCGGCCGAGCACGTCGCGCGCCGCCCGCGCGGCGCCGAGCAGCGCGGCAAGGTCGATCCCGGTCGCGATGCCCATCTCGTGCAGCATCGAGACGAGGTCCTCGCTGGCGATGTTGCCGGTCGCCCCGGGCGGGACCGGGCAGCCGCCGAGCTCGCCGAAGCTCGACTCGTACGACGCGCAGCCGGCCTGCAGCGCGGCGAGCACGTTGGCGAGACCCTGGCCGCGGGTGTTGTGGAAGTGCGCGGTGAGCTGGACGTGGTCGCCGAGCGCCGCCGCGGCCTCCTCGAAGTGCTCGGTGACCTGCCGCGGGTTGGCCATCCCGGTCGTGTCGCCGAAGCCGATCTCCGCCGCCCCGGCGTTGGCCAGGTGGCGGGCGATGTCGAGCACGCGGCCGCGCTCGACGACGCCCTCGTAGGGGCAGCCGAAGCTCGTCGAGATGACCGCCTCGACGCGCAGCCCGGCCTCGCGTGCCCGGGCGATGACCGCATCGAGGCCGGCGAGCGACTCGCCGACGGAGCGGTTGACGTTGCGCCGGTTGTGCGTCTCGCTGGCCGACAGGAACACGCCGATCTCGTCAAAGCGGTCGCGCTGCTCCAGGGCGCGGTCCAGGCCGCGCTCGTTGGGGATCAGCACGCTGCGCGCCACGCCCTCGGGAACGTCGATCGCCGCGAGCACCTCGCGGGCGTCGGCAAGCTGCGCGATGACGTCGGGGCGCACGAAGCTCGTCACCTCGATCCGCTTGACCCCCGTCCTCGCGAGGCGGTCGATGAGCGCGACCTTGTCGGCCGTCGCGATGATCTCCGGCTCGTTCTGAAAGCCGTCGCGCGGGCCGACCTCCCGGATCTCGACCGAGCGCGGGAGGGCGGCCATCAAGCTCCCAAAGCCCGCGCGATGACCATCTGCTGGATCTCGTCGGTCCCCTCGCCGATCGTGAGGATCTTCGCGTCGCGGTACATGCGGCACACCGGGTACTCCTCGATGTAGCCGTAGCCGCCGTGGATCTGCACGGCCTCCTCGGCGCAGCGCACCGCCAGGCGCCCGGTCTTGAGCTTGGCCTGCGCGGCGGCGAGCGCGAAGTCGCGGCCGGAGTCCTTCAGCAGCGCCGCGCGGTAGACGAGCAGCCGGGCGGACTCGATCTCCGTGGCCATGTCGGCGAGCTTGATCTGGATCGCCTGGAACGACGAGATCGCGCGGCCGAACGCGCGCCGCTGCCTGGCGTATGCCAGCGCCTCGTCGAAGGCGCCCTGCGCGAGGCCGAGACCCATCGCCGCGACCCCGATGCGGCCGATCGCCAGCACGTGCAGGAACTGGCGCAGGCCGTGGCCGCGCGGGCCGAGCAGGCTGTCCTCGGGCACGCGGCAGTCGTCGAAGGTCAGCGGGCGCGTGTCGGAGGCGTTCCAGCCCATCTTGCGATAGGGCTCGCCCTGTTCGTAGCCGGGCGTGCCGTTGGGGACGAGGAAGTTCGAGATCTCGCCCTCGCCGGTCAGCGCGGTGATCGTCACGAGGCCCGAGATGTCGGTGCCGGCGTTCGTGATGAACTGCTTGGAGCCGTCGATCACCCACCCGCCGCCGCCGAGCCGCGCGCGGGTCTTCGTGTTGGCGGCGTCCGAGCCGGCCTCGGCCTCGGTCAGCCCGAAGGCGCCGAGGATCTCGCCGGCGCACAGCCGCGGCAGCCACTCGTCCTTCTGCGCCTCGCTGCCGAAGAGGTGGATCGGCTGCGTGCCGAGCGACGTGTGCGCGCAGAGCGTGATCGCCACCGACGAGTCGACGCGCGCGAGCTCCTCGACGGCGAGCGCGTACGCGAGCGTGTCGCCGCCCGCGCCGCCATGCTCCTCCGGGAACGGGATCCCCATGAGGTTCAGCGCGCCGAGCTTTCGGATGATCTCGTACGGCACCGACTTCGTGCGGTCGAGCTCGCCCGCGACGGGCGCCACCTCGCCCTCGGCGAACTCGCGCACGGTGCGCCGCAGGAGCTCGTGGTGGTCGGAGAGGTCGAGGTCCATCGGACACCAGTATGAACAAGCGTTCATGCGGGTGCAACGGATAGCCTCTCGCGGGCTATCCTGCGGCCACCATGGCGGTGAACGAGCGCTCAACAGCCGAGCGCATCCACGAGGCGGCGCTGACGCTCTTCAACGATCGCGGCTACACCGGCACGACCGTCCGCGAGCTCGCCGACGCCTGCGACCTCACCCCCGGCGCGATCTACAACCACTACGCCTCCAAGGAGGCGCTGCTGTTCGCGATCGTCGACCGCGTCCACGACGAGGCCGACGCGGTCCTCAGCGAGACGCTGCGCACCGCCGGCGCCGAGCCCGCGGTTCAGCTCCACGCCCTCGCCGCCGCGTTCACCGCCTTTCACATCGCCCGCCCGC
>JAUXSD010000213.1 GCA_030681525.1 Solirubrobacteraceae bacterium | reverse complement strand
CCGCACGCGCCGGCGGGCGCCGTGGCTGCAGACGCTGGCGCTGGTCGTCCTGCTGCCGCTGCTGTCGCTGATCTCGCGGGTGCGCGTTTCCGGCCGCGAGCACATCCCCGATGGCGGCTACATCGCGGCGGCCAACCACCCCTCGAACCTCGACGCGCTCTTCGTCGCGCTGGCGCTGCGCCGGCGGATCCGGTTCATGGCCAAGAGCGAGCTGTTCGGCGGCCGCTGGGGCGCGCTGCTCAACCGGCTCGGCGCCTTCCCGGTCCGGCGCGGCGTCTGGGACACCGAGGCGTTCGAGACCGCCGCGACGGTGCTGCAGCGCGGCCGCGTGATCGCCATCTTCCCCGAGGGCGGCGTGCACGCCGACCGCGTGCCCGCGAAGTCCGGCGTCGGCCACATCGCCCACCTCGCCGGCGCGACGGTGCTGCCGGTGTACCTCGACGGCACGCGCGCGCTGTACAAGCCGTGGCGCTGGCCGAAGGTGCGCGTGGTGATCGGCGCGCCGCTGCAGGTCGACGCCGACCGCGCCCCCTCGCGCGAACGCTCCCAGGCGACGGCTCAGCGGGTGCTCGACACGATCCACGCCCTGCGATAACGGACACCTCCTGGCCGCAACCGCGGCTATCGTGGACCACCGCCATGCCGAAGTTCAAGCTCGAGGACATCTTCACCCCCGCCGCCGATCAGCCCAAGGCGATCCGCGAGATCTCGGCTGCCGTGACCCGCGGCGATCGCTTCACGACGCTGCTCGGCGCGACCGGCACCGGCAAGACGATGACGATGGCCGGCGTCATCCAGGAGCTGCAGCGACCGACGCTCGTCCTCGCCCACAACAAGACGCTCGCCGCCCAGCTCTGCAACGAGTTCCGCACGTTCTTCCCCGACAACGCGGTCGAGTACTTCGTCTCCTACTACGACTACTACCAGCCCGAGGCGTACGTTCCGTCGCGCGACCTCTACATCGAGAAGGACTCGGCGATCAACGAGGAGGTCGACCGCCTCAGGCACGCCGCCACCGCCGCGCTCTTCGCCCGAAGAGACGTGATCATCGTCGCCAGCGTGAGCGCCATCTTCGGCCTCGGCTCGCCCGAGACCTACGAGATGAACATGCAGGTGCTGCGCAAGGGCGACGTTATCGACCGCGACGCGCTGCTGCGCAAGCTGGTCAGCATCCAGTACCAGCGCAACGACACCGCGCTCGGGCGCGGCACGTTCCGCGTGCGCGGCGAGACGCTCGAGGTGTTTCCGGCCTACGAGGAGACGGCGTTCCGGGCGACGCTGTTCGGCGACGAGGTCGAGCGCCTGCAGCACTTCGACCCGCTGACCGGCGAGCTGATCGCCGACGACCTCGAGCACGTCGCGGTCTGGCCGGCGACGCACTACAACGTCAAGGAGGGCTCGATCGACCGCGCCGTCCAGGAGATCGCGCGCGAACTGAACAACCGCTGCCTGCAGCTCGAGTCCGAGGGCAAGCTGCTGGAGTCGCACCGCCTCAGGCAGCGCACGCAGTACGACATGGAGATGCTGCGCGAGATGGGCTTCTGCAACGGCATCGAGAACTACTCGCGGATCCTCGACGGCCGTGAGCCCGGCGCCCGCCCGTACTGCCTGATCGACTACTTCCCGAGCGACTTCATCTGCTTTCTCGACGAGTCGCACCAGACCGTTCCGCAGATCGGCGGGATGTACGAGGGCGACCGCAGCCGCAAGCAGACGCTCGTCGACTACGGCTTCCGGCTGCCGTCGGCGCTCGACAACCGGCCGCAGAAGTTCGACGAGTTCCTCTCGATCACGCCGACGCTCGTGTTCGTCTCGGCGACCCCCGGCAAGTACGAGAAGGCCCACTCCGGCCAGGTCGTCGAGCAGATCGTCCGCCCGACCGGGATCGTCGACCCGATGGTCGAGGTGCGCGAGACGCGCAACCAGATCGACGACCTCATGAACGAGATCCGCGTCGTCGTCGACCGCGGCGAGCGCACGCTCGTCACGACGCTGACGAAGAAGATGAGCGAGGACCTCACCGACTACCTGCTCGAGATGGGCTTCAAGGTGCGCTACCTGCACTCCGAGATCGACACGCTCGAGCGCATCCAGATCATCCGCGACCTGCGCCTGGGCGAGTACGACGTGCTCGTCGGCGTCAACCTCCTGCGCGAGGGGCTCGACCTGCCCGAGGTCTCGCTGGTGGCGATCCTCGACGCCGACAAGGAGGGCTTCCTCAGAGGGGAGACCTCGCTGATCCAGACGATCGGCCGCGCCGCCCGCAACATCGAGGGCAAGGTGCTCATGTACGCCGACAAGGAGACCGACGCGATGCGCGCCGCGCTCGGCGAGACCGACCGCCGCCGCGCGATCCAGCTCGCCTACAACGAGGAGCACGGCATCACGGCCGCGACGATCGTGAAGGGCATCTCCGACATCGCCGAGTTCCTGCAGTCGGAGTCCAAGGTACCGGGCAAGGGCGGCAAGCGGCGCCGGCGGGCGGCCAAGAGCAGCGTCGAGGCGATGTCGCTGCCCGAGCTCGAGCAGACGCTCGTCGAGCTCGAGGAGGAGATGCTGGCCGCGGCCGAGGAGCTGCGCTTCGAGTACGCCGCGCGCATCCGCGACGAGATCCGCGACCTGCGCCGCGAGATGCTCGCCGCGCAGGCCAACGAGGCGCCGGCCCCGTAACCGGGTGGTGGCGGCCTGAGCCACGCGGCTCTGCAGGACGCCGTCCTCGGCTGGTACGACGCGGCCGGCCGCGACCTGCCGTGGCGGCGCACGCGCGACCCCTACGCGATCCTCGTCTCGGAGGTCATGGCGCAGCAGACGCAGATCGCGCGCGTACTGGAGCGCTTCGACCGCTGGCTGGCGCGCTGGCCGACCGCCCCGGCGCTCGCCGCGGCGACGCCGGCGGAGGTGCTCACGGAGTGGGTCGGGCTGGGCTACAACCGGCGCGCGCTGCGGCTGCGGGAGGCGTGCGCGATCGTCGCGCGCGACGGCTGGCCGCGCGACAGCGCCGGGCTGCGCGCGCTGCCCGGCGTCGGCCCCTACACCGCCGCGGCGGTCGCCTCGTTCGCGTTCGGCGAGCGGGTCGCCGCGGTCGACACGAACGTGCGGCGGGTCGCCGCCCGGCTCGGCGCCGACCCGGACGCGCTCCTGCCGGCCACGCGCCACGCGGACTTCAACCAGGCCGCGATGGAGCTCGGCGCGCTGGTCTGCACCGCGCGGGCGCCGCGCTGCGGGGAGTGCCCCGCGGCCGCCTGGTGTCCGTCACGCGGACGCGTCACGGCCGCCCCGCGCGCGGCCGGGGCGACGCGGCCGCGCTTCGAGGAGACCGACCGCTGGGCGCGCGGCCGGGTCGTCGCCGCGCTCGCCGCCGGCGAGCGGCTGCCGGCGCCCATCGCACCGGAAAGGCTGGAGCGCGTGCTGGCGGGCCTCGAACGCGACGGCCTGATCGAGCGCGACGGGACAAGGGTGGGACTCCCGGGCGCACCGCGCTAGGGTCTGCCTCGCTCGTCCGTCCGTCTGCGAAGAAACCCCGGAGGCACCTTGGCCCTCGACCGTCAGTCCATCGAGAAGCGAGATTTTCCCATCGGCCGCCGCGGCTACGAGCCGGCGGCCGTCGACGCGCACCTCGCGACCGTTGCCCGCGAGATCGAGGCCCTCAAGCGATCCAAGACATCCGAGCCCGCGGCGCCCGCCGAGGCGCGCCGCTCCGGTGAATCGCTGGCCAGCGTCGCCAGCTCGCAGGTGCAGGTCATCGTCGAGGCCGCCGAGGCGAGCGCCTACGCGATCGAGCGCGAGGCGCGCGACCTCGCCGAGCAGGCCGCCAAAGAAGCCGCGCGCGACGCCCAGCGCACCCGCGACGAGGCGGTCGAGCGCTCGCAGGAGCACGTCGGCAAGGTCCACGAGGCCACCTCGCTCATGCTGCAGCGCGTCGACGCGATGGAGAGCGAGCTCAGCGCGCTCGTCGAGTCGCTGCGCACGGGCGCCAACCGGCTCAACGCCGACCTCTCGCTGCTGTCGGGCAACATGGGCGAGCTCTACGACGCGTCGGGCCGGGGATCGAGCGAGCCCGCCGCCGCGCCGATCGTCGAGGACCTCAACGTCGTCGAGCAGGATGACCCCGCCCCGCCCGAACCGCCCGCGCCGGCGCCCGAGGCCGCTGCTCCCGCCCGGCCCGCGCAGCGCCAGGCGCCGGCCGCGCCCGAGACCGCGCCCGCCGCCGGCGGCGACGACGAGGACGACGACGTCGAGGGCGCGCGCCTCATCGCGCTGAACATGGCGCTCAACGGCCAGTCGCGCGAGGAGACCGACAAGTACCTCGCGGAGAACTTCGATCTCAGCGACCGCGCGGCGCTGCTCGACGAGGTCTACGCCACCGTCGAGGGGTAGGCGCCCGCCCCCGCGCGGGAAGCGGCGCCGGGCCGCGCCGTGCCGGGTGATGTCCGACGACTCGCCTTCACCGGCGAGTGGCGCCACTACCAGCGCCTGGCGCTGGAGGCCTTCGAGCGCGATATCGAGCACGGCCGCCGGCGCACGCACATCGTCGCGCCGCCCGGCTCGGGCAAGACCCTGCTGGGGATCGAGATCGTCCGGCGGCTGGGCCGCCCGGCGCTCGTGCTCGCTCCGAACACCGCCATCCAGGGCCAGTGGCTGCGCGCGGCACGAAGCTTCGGGGCCGAGGGGCCGGCGCTCGTCGGCAGCGACACCGGGGCGGCGATCACCTGCCTGACCTACCAGTCGCTCGCGCGGCTCGATGATCCCGAGGCCGCGCTCGCCGCGCTGGCGCAGCGTCGCTGGGTCGTGGAGCGGGCGCGCGCGACGGGGCGCGACGAGCTCGCCGCGGGCACCGAGGCGGCGGCCTGGACGGGCGCCGCCGCCGAGCGGCGCCGGCGCCAGCTGGCGCGGATCGTCGCCACGCTGAAGCGCGAGATCGCGCGGGGCGAACACGAGGGCGTGGAGTTCGCGCAGTTGCTCGGGGCGGGCGCCCGCGAGCGCATCGCCGCGCTGCGAGGCGACGGCGTCGCGACCGTTGTGCTCGACGAGTGCCACCACGTCGCCTCGTTGTGGGGCTACGTCGTGCGCGCCGTGCTCGAGGAGCTCGGCGAGACGCATGTCGTGGCCCTCACCGCGACGCCGCCGGCCGAGCTGACCGGCGCCGAGACCGAGCTCTACGACGGGCTGCTGGGGGCCGTCGACTTCGAGATTCCCACGCCGGCGGTGGTCAAGGACGGATATCTGGCGCCGTACCAGGAGCTGGCCTGGATCACCGCGCCGCTGGCCGGTGAGCTGAGCTGGCTCGCCGACCACGACCTGCGCTTCCAGGAGCTCGTCACCGGGCTGCTCGACGAGGACCCGGAGCTCCCGCACAGCCTCGGTGGGTGGGTGATCCTGCGCGTGCGCGAGCGTCGACGCGAGGACGGCGGCCAGCTCGGCTGGGCGACCTTCGAGCGCGCCAGGCCGAAGCTTGCGCTGGCGGGCCTGCGCTTCCTCGGCTCGGCCGGCCTCGCGGTGCCGCGCGATGCGCCGCGCGGCGAGCGCTACCGCCAACCGCCCGACCTCGACGACTGGATGACGCTGATCGAGGACTACGCGCTGCGCTGCCTGGCGGCCGACCCGTCGGCCGCGGCCGCCGCCCGTCACGACGCGATCGCCGCCGCCCTGCGGGAGTTCGGCTTCACGCTCACCCGCCAGGGCGTGCGGCGCGGGGCGGGCGACGTGGACCGGGTCCTGACGGCCTCGGCGGCCAAGCCGCTGGCTCTCGCCGAGCTCGTCGGCTGCGAGATCGAGGCGCGCGGCGCGGCGCTGCGCGCGGTCGTCCTAGCGGACGCCGAACTCGCCGGGCAGCGCCCCGATGCGGCACTGCGCGAGGTGCTTCCGCGCGAGGCCGGGACCGCGATCGCGGCATTGCGCGCGCTGGCCGACGATGTGCGGACGGCGCCGCTGCGCCCGCTGCTGGTCACCGGCCGCGGCGTGCGCTGTGTCGAGCCTGACGCGGAGGCACTGACCGCCGCGCTGCGCGAGCAGGCCTGCGTCGAGGGGCTCGAGCTGCCGGGATGGGGGTGGTCGCTCGACGCGCACGGCCTGGCGGCGATCACGGCGACCGGACCGGGGTGGAGCGCCCGCACCTGGGTGGGGCTCGCGGGCGCGATCCTCGACGCCGGTGCGACGCAGGCGCTGATCGGCACCCGAGCGCTGCTCGGCGAAGGCTGGGACGCACCCTGCGTGAACTGCCTCGTCGACATGACGGTCGCGGCGACGAGCGTCTCGGTCCGTCAGATGCGCGGCCGCTCGCTGCGGCTGGACCCGGACGACCCCGGGAAGATCGCCTCGAACTGGGACATCGTCTGCGTCGCGCCGGAGCTCGCGCGCGGAAGCGCCGACTACCGCCGCTTCGTGCGCAAGCACGCCCACCTGCACGCCCCGACCGAGACCGGCGAGATCGAGACCGGGCCGTCGCACGTCCACCCCGAGCTC
>JAUXSD010000044.1 GCA_030681525.1 Solirubrobacteraceae bacterium | reverse complement strand
GCCGACGGCTTCGGCGACCTGTCGGTGCACGAGGTGGCGACCGATCCCGACGAGGATCTGGCCTACATCTCGTACTACTCCGGCGGCCTGCGGGTGCTGAAGTACCGCGACGCGGCGGGCAACCCCGACCTCGAAGAGGTCGGCGCGCACATCGACGCAGCTGGCAACAACTTCTGGGGCGTCGAGGTGCACAAGCACCCCAACGGCCAGAAGTACGTGCTCGCGTCAGACCGCGACTCCGGCGTCTGGCTGTTCCAGTACACCGGCGACTGATCGCGACGGCTGGGCGAGCTCTCCACGAAGTCGTGGAGAGCTCGCCGCGAGCCGCGGCCGCGACCTACTGAACGAAGCCCTCCTCGCTCAGGTAGGCCGCCGCGACCGCCTTGGCCTCCTGCTTCTCGAGCTCGACGCGGCGGTTGAGCTCGCGCATCGCGTCCTCGGTCATGCCTTCCTGGACCGCCTCGAGCGTGTCGACGGCCTCCTGCCCGATGTCCTGCACCGTCTGGTTGCGGACGCCCAGCGTGATGTGGTACGGCGGGAAGAACTTCTTGTCGTCCTCGAAGGCGGCGTACTTGTCGGTCAGCGCGAGCTGCGGATCCGTCGAGAACGCCAGCGTGAGCTGCGACTGGCCCTGGTCGAGGTCGCTGAACTTGCCGTCCGACGAGACGAACTTGCCCTTGAAGCCGTACTCGCTGCGCAGGCCCAGCAGGCAGTCCTGACGCTGACGGCACTCGGGGAAACCCGAGAGCGAGAGGTTCGGGTTCTTCTCCATCAGCTCGCTGATGGTCTCCGGGTTGCCCTCCTTCTCGGCGGTCGCCTTCGTCGACGCGAGGATGTAGGTGTTCTGGAACGGCGTGCGCGCGAGCGCGGTGATGTTGTTCTTGGCGTACTCGGCCTTGGCCTGCTCGTAGGCCTCGTCGGGGTCAGCCGGGACGTCGGCCGTCTTGACCTCGAAGAACGACGTCAGCGCGGTGCCCGTGTACTCCGGGTACATGTCGACGCTGCCGCCCTTGAGCGCCTTGTAGGCGACCTGCTCGGAGCCGAGGTTCAGCCGACGCTGGACCTTGAAGCCCATGGCCTCGAGCGTCTGGGCGTAGATCTCGCCGAGGATGAACTGCTCGGTGAAGTTCTTGGAGCCGACGGTCACCGTCCCCTTGCTCGCGTTGGCGGGATCGCTCTGGATGGCCTTGCCGCCGTCGTCGGTGGCCGGCGCGCTGCCGGACCCGCCGCCGCCGTCGTCGTCGTCGTCGCCGCAGGCGGCGAGTCCGAACATGAGGCACAGCGCCGCGAGCGCGACGAGGATCCTGCGGGTGATCGAGGTCATCTGGACTCGAGACTCCTTCTGGTGGGGAACGAGAATCGCCGGCGTGCGACCGGCGACATGGGGCGAAGGCCCGCGGGCGTGACCGCCCGCTGAAGACGCGCGAAGACGAAGTCGACGAGCAGCGTGATGGCGGCGACGATGATGGCGGCGCCGAGCCCGCCCACGAGCCCGTACGTCTGCGGGGTGATGATCGGCTCGCCGAGCGTCTGCACGTTGGCGATCGGCGCGATCGTCGCGGTCGCGACGACGTTGACGGCCGACGTGCGCAGGCCCGCGAAGATCGAGGGAAGGGCCAGCGGCAGCTCGATCTTGCGCACGATCTCCATGCCGGTCATGCCCTGGCCGCGCGCGGCGTCGACGGTGTCGCGGTCGACCTGGCGCACGCCGACGTACGTGTTCGTGATGAGCGGCGGGATCGCCAGCAGGACGAGCACCGCGATGACGTTCGTGTAGCCCAGGCCGATGAACGAGATGAAGAACGCCAGCAGCGCCAGCGACGGCACGGCGCGGCCGACGTTCGAGGTCGCCGTCGCCAGGAAGTCGCCGCGGCCGAGGTGGCCGAGCCAGAGCGACAGCGGGATCGCCAGCAGCGCGGCGATCGCGATCGCCGCGAGCGAGACGTACATGTGGGTCGCGGCGAAGCCCGACAGCTCGGGGATGCCGCCGATCTGGACGCCGCCGGAGACCGACTCGCGCTCCTTGAAGATGAACTCGAAGGCCTCGCCGAAATCGCCGAGGAACGCGAGCGACGGACCGGTCATGCCCGCGCCCGCCGCCATGGCGTCATGACCCGCTGCGCGCCGAGGATCAGCAGGTCGAACGCCGCCGCCAGCAGCACGGCGAGCCCACCCGCGACGACGACGTTGGACTTGAAGCGCTTGTCGACGAGGATCTCCGTGCCCAGGCCGCCCGCGCCGGCGAACACCGCCAGCGCGGCGAGGCCGACCGTCGTGGAGGTCGCGATCCGCAGCCCGGCCATGATCTCCGGGACGGCCATCGGCAGCTCGACGCGGTACAGCACCTGGCGCTCGGTCAGACCCTGTCCGAGCGCGGCGTCACGCGTCTCGGCCGGCACGTTGCGCAGGCCGTCGGTGATGTTGCGGAAGATGATCAGCAGCGTGTAGGAGACGAGCGCCACCATCGCCGTCGTGTAGCCCAGGCCGGTGATCGGCTGCAGCAGGAAGAACGCCGCGACGCTGGGGATCGCGAAGAAGACCCCGGTGACGCCGATGATCGGGCCGGTCAGCCAGCGGCGGCGGTGGGCGAGGATCGCCAGTCCCATCGACAGCACGAACCCGATCGCGACGGGCGCGACCGTGAGGTAGACGTGCTCGAGCAGCGGCGTCCAGTAGCGGTCGATGTTGTCGGCGATCCACTCCGGGCAGAAGCCGTTGGACGCGACGCAGTCATCCGAGCCGCCCGGCTTCTCGATCTGCAGCTGGGCGATCGGCAGGCCGATCATTCTGTGAGCAGGTCGGCGCCCGTCGGAGACGCGGCGGGGGCCGCGTGGAGGAACTGCTGGATGACCTCGAGCGACAGGATGCCGGCCAGCGCGCCCGTGTGGTCGACGACGGCGCCGTAGCGCGTCTCGGACGTCAGCAGGTCGGCCAGCGCGTCGCGCAGGACGTCGTCGAGCTCGACCTTCGGCTCCGCCGGCGAGCGCAGGTCCTTCGTCACCCGCTCACCGGTCAGACCGCGATCGCTGAGCCAGCCCTGCGGGCGGCCGCCCTCGTCGACGAGCATCGCGTAGGGCACGTCGGCCTCCTCGATCTTCGCGCGCGCCTCGGCGACCGGCGTGCCGACGCGGATCGCCGCCGCCGTCCAGAGGTCGATGTCGCGCACGCGCTGCAGCGCGAGCCGCTTGAGCGCGCGGTCGGAGCCGACGAAGTCCTCGACGAATCGGCTCGCCGGGTACATGAGCAGCTCCGCCGGCGGCGCGTACTGGGCGAGCTTGCCGCCCTCCTGCAGGATCGCGATGCGATCGCCCATCTTGATCGCCTCGTCGATGTCGTGGGTGACGAAGACGATCGTCTTGCGCAGCTCGGCCTGCAGGCGCAGAAACTCGTTCTGCAGCCGCTCGCGGTTGATCGGGTCGATGGCGCCGAACGGCTCGTCCATGAGCATGACCGGCGGATCGGCGGCGAGCGCGCGCGCGACGCCGACGCGCTGACGCTGCCCGCCCGAGAGCTGGCTCGGATAGCGGTCGCGCGTGTCGGCGGGAAGGCTGATCAGCTCCAGCAGCTCCTCGACGCGCTTGGCGATGCGCGGCTTGTCCCAGTCCTGCAGCTTCAGGACGGTGGCGATGTTCTCGCCGATCGTCCAGTGCGGAAAGAGGCCGATGTGCTGGATGACGTAGCCGATCTCGCGGCGCAGCTCGGCCGGCTTGCGGTCCTTGACGCTGCGCCCGCCCAGCAGGATGTCGCCGGACGTGATCTCGTTCATCCGGTTGACCATCCGCATAGCGGTCGTCTTGCCGCAGCCCGAGGGTCCGACGAGCACGCAGATCTCGCCCGCCGGCACCTTCAGCGAGAGCTTGTCGACCGCCGGCTTGGGCGCACCGGGGTAGCGCTTGGTCGCCTCGACGAACTCCAGCGGCTCTGCGGTGGAACGGTCTGACCGGTCCGGCACGGGGCGATCCTACCTGTGGACAGGGGGTTTCATGCGCCGGCGGCGCGTCGAGCCTCGGCGTGGGCGGCATTCTCGAGCGTGTCGTCGAGCGCCGCGAGCTCCGCCGCGCCGAGCGCGCGGCGGATGAGCCAGTCGGCGAACCAGGCGTTCTTGGGCAGCAGCGGGCCGTGCAGATACGTGCCGATGACGCCGCCGCGGCGGACCCCCTCGACGCCCGACGTGCCGGTGTTCCCGTGGCCCTTGAGGACGCGCCCGAGCGGTTGCGCGCCGTCGCCGAGCACGGTTCGGCCGGCGTGGTTCTCGAAGCCGGCCAGCACCCCGCGCGTGCCGTCGTCGAGCTCGACCTCGATCGCGACGTTGCCGATCAGCCGCGGGCCCTGGGAGCGGATCGTCTCGACGTCGACGAGGCCGAGCCCGGGGATCGTCTCGTCGGCGAGGGCGTAGCCGTGGCCGAGCAGCTGGTAGCCGCCGCAGACGCCGAGCACGAGCTTGCCGTCCGCGGCGGCGGCGTGCAGCGCGTCGCGCTTGGTCTCGACGAGGTCCAGCGCACAGAGGCGCTGGTCGCGGTCCTGGCCGCCGCCGAGGTAGAAGAGGTCGTGGGCCGCGGGGTCGACACCCGCGCCGAGCCCGGCCGCGGTCAGCTCGAAGCCGAGCCCGCGCCACGCGCAGCGGCGCTCGAGCATGAGCAGGTTGCCGCGGTCGGCGTAGATGTTCATGAGGTCGGGATAGAGCGCGCAGACGCGCAGGGTCGGGGTCATCGGGCCGCGCTCTCCGCGCCGTCACGGAAGGCCAGGGCGACGCAGCCGAGGTCCTGATCGGTGCCTGGGACGGCGTGGGCGCGCGCGAGCTCGAGGCCGGCGCGGGCCGCCTCCGCGGTGATCTGGGCCCGCGACAGCACCGCGAGCGACTGATGCGAGCGCGACCGCCGCTCGCCGCCCGCCGCGTCGCGCGTGCGGCGCTCGCGGACGATCTGGATCGCCCGCCGCGAGAACTGCACGGAAACGGCGCGGCTCGTGTACCGCGAACCGTCGAGCACCAGGCTGTCCTCGTGCTTGAGCTCGCTGCGCCCGAACGTCCTGTCGGCGACCGTGTCGACGAACGCGACGACCACGCTGCCGCCCGGCGCGAGGCAGCCGCTGGCGTGGCGCAGCAGCGCCAGCCGCGCCCGCTCGCTGCCGAGGACCTGGATGACCTGCATCGGGGCGATGACGAGGGGGTGGCGCCCGGTGTCCGGCTGCTGCGTGATGTCCGCGCACAGCACGTCGACCGGCAACCCGGCGGCGCGCGTGACGAGCTCGCCGGCCAGCTCGGGGTCGATCTCGACGGCGGTGACCGCGTGACCGCGGCGCGCCAGGTCGAGCGCGACGCGCCCGGTCCCGGCGCCGATCTCGAGGATCGGCCCGCCCGCGGCGGCACCGAGCTCGCGCCACAGCGGCAGGTCGGCGCGATAGCGGCCGCACTCGAGGTCGTGCCAGATGACCGCCTCGGCGACCGCCGTCATCACTGAAACGACCCCGTGGCGGCGCCGCGCGCGACGAGCAGCTCGCGCAGCGCGAGCATCGCCGTGTAGGTCGGCAGCGCGACGAGCCGGCCGTCGCCGTCGGCCAGCGCGGCGTCGAGCGCGCGCTCGAGGTCGGGCTGCACGTGCAGGCGGGCGGGATCGACGCCGGCGTACTTCAGCCGCACCGCGAGCTCCGCCGCGCGGGTGCCGCTGCACGTCACGCGCCGCACGCTGCCGGCGACGACCTCGAAGTCGGCGTCCCAGACCCAGGAGACGTCGCGGCCGTCGGCGATCTTGTCGTTGAGGACGGCGAGGACGTCGTGCTGGCCCGGATCCAGCGCGAGCGTGCGCAGGACCTCGTTGGCGCCGGCCGGGTTCTTCACGAGCAGGATCGCCAGGTCGCGGCCGGCGATCGCCACGGTCTCGGCGCGGCCGAACGCCGCCTGTGTGGACTCCAGGCCCGCGACGATGTCGGCCAGCGGCGCGCCCAGCGCGCGCGTCAGGGCGGCGGCGCCGAGCGCGTTGTAGACGTTGTAGAGGCCGGGGAGGGGCAGAGCGACCGGCGCGCGCTCGGCGCCGATGTGCAGCTCGAAGCGGGCGGCGCGGGTGCCGTCGAGGACGATCTGCGTCGCGAAGACGTCCGGCTCGGGCCGCCGCGTGTCACCGGTGGGGCAGTGCCAGCGGCCGAGGTGGCCCATGTAGATCGCGTCGTAGGTCAGTGAGGAGCCGCAGCGGCGGCAGTGCTTGGAGTCCGAGGCGTGGGCCATACCGCGCAGCGCGACCGCGTCGTCCTGCACCCCGAAGTAGGTGACGGTGCCGAGACCGCCCCCGCCCGCCCCGCCGGTCTCGCCGCGCACCCGCCCCAGGTCGGCCACGAGCGGGTCGTCGGCGTTGAGCACCAGCCGCGTGGCGGGCGCGGCGGCGACGGTCGCCGCCCAGCGGTCGGCGATCGTCTCCAGCTCCCCGTAGCGGTCGAGCTGATCGCGAAACAGGTTGGCCAGCAGCATCGCCCGGGGCCGCAGCTGCGCGACGACGCGGTCCAGCCAGAATTCGTCGACCTCGAAGAGGCCGGCGTCGCCCTCGATGCCGTCGCCGCGGGCGGCGCCGAGCAGCACGCTGGCGACGCCGCCGGCCATGTTCGCCCCGGCCCGGTTGTGGACGAGGCGGGTGCCCGAGCGCTCGAGGATCGCGGCCACCATCGCGGCCGTGGTCGTCTTGCCGTTCGTCGCCGAGATGACCGCGCTGCCCTGCGGCAGCCGTCCGGCGAGCCGGGCGATCGCGTCGGGCTCCAGGCGCATGAGCACCTTGCCGGGCAGGCTCGTGGCGCCCCGCCCGCTGCGCCGCGAGAGCGCGCCGGCGGCGCGCGCGACGGCGATCTTGGCGCCGAGGATCACGGCGTCGGGACCAGGACGCGCAGAGCGTGCGGGACGACCCGGATCGTCAGCGGCGTGTCGCCCACCGGATCGCCGTCGGCGTAGACGGTGAACGGGCGGTCCGCGGTGACGTGCAACTCGCGGCCGCGCAGCACCCGGACGGCCGGGTGCTCGACATGCGCGCCGCTGAATGCCCTGGGCAGGTTGCGCAGGAAGCCGCGCTTGGAGTGGGCGGCGATGAGGACGACGTCGAGCAGCCCGTCGTCGAGGCTGGCATCGGGCGCGATGTGCATCCCGCCGCCGTAATAGCCGGAGTTGCAGGCGGCGACGGAGTAGCCGCGGTGGCCGATCGGCTCACCGTCGAGGCGCAGATCGAAGTTCGCGGGCTGCCACGCCGCGAGCGCGCGCATCGCGCCGTAGACGTAGACGAGTCGGCCGAGCCGCGCCGGCGCCTCGTTGGCGATGCGGTTGGCGTCGGAGTCGAAGCCCAGCGAGGCGATGCCGATGAACGAGCGGCCCTCGACGTCGCCGATGTCGAGGTCGCGGGTGACGCCGCCGGCGACGACGGCGCAGGCGGCCTCGATCGCCGGCGGGATGGCGAGCATCCGCGCCGTGTCGTTGCCGCGCCCGCCCGGCAGGATCCCCAGCACCGAGCCCGGGAACTCGCGCAGGACGCCGACGACGCAGCCGATGAGCCCGTCGCCGCTGAGCGTGACCGTGGCCTCGCCGGCCGTGGCGGCGGCGTGGGCCAGCTCGCGGGCGTGCTCGAGGCTGCGGGTGACCTCGGTGTGGAAGCGGACGCCCCGCTCGGTGAGCGCGCGCTCGGCGCGGGGCAGGAGCTTCGCCGCCCGGCCGCCCCCGGCGGACGGGTTGCACAGCAGGGCCACGTCGCGATCCATCGGCTGACTATGCCAACACGAGCGTCTCGAGCCGCTCGGC
The DNA here is from genome assembly GCA_030681525.1 of Solirubrobacteraceae bacterium. Taxonomy (GTDB): domain Bacteria; phylum Actinomycetota; class Thermoleophilia; order Solirubrobacterales; family Solirubrobacteraceae; genus CADCVQ01. The sequence goes on along the minus strand of JAUXSD010000044.1, from coordinate 26,424 downwards.
GATCGCGACCGGCCGCGGGTCGCGGGCGGCCTCGGCGGCGGGCCGGTCCGACGCGCCGGTCAGGACGATCGCGCCGTCGATGCCGGCGTTGTGGGCGGCGCCGAGGTCGGCATCCACGCGGTCGCCCACCATGATCGCGCGGCCCGGTCCGAGCCGGTCCAGCGCCGTCCGCACGAGCGTCGGCTCGGGCTTTCCGATCGTGGTGACGGTGCGCCCGGAGGCGAACTCGACCGCGGCGATGATCGCGCCCGAGCCGGGCCAGAGGCCATCGGAGTTGGGAAACGTCGCATCGCGGTTGGAGCCGACGAGGAACGCGCCGCGCAGCGCCGCCTGCGTCGCCTCGCGCAGCTCGTCGTAGTGGAACTCGGGATGAAACGCGACGACGACGACGTCGGCGCGGCTGGCGAACGCGGTGCGGTTGACGATCCGCAGCCCGGCCGACTCGACGCAGCGGTGCAGCGCCGGCGAGCCGATCACGAAGGCCGAGCCGCCGGTGAACCGCTCGGCGAGGACGAACTGCACGGCGCCGCCGACCGTCACGACCTCCTCCAGCGACGCCTGGAAGCCCAGCCGCCAGAGCTTCTGCACGTACTCCTCGGTCGACAGCTGCGAGTCGTTGGTGACGAACGCGACGTTCTTGCCGGCGCCGCGCAGGGCGGCGACAGCGTCGACGGCGCCGGGCGTGGGCTCGTCGCCGAGCCAGACGCAGCCGTCGAGGTCGAGCAGGATGTGGTCGTAGCGAGCGATGAGGGGGCGCAGCGGCACGCGCGAAGTGTGACCGGTGGCCCGGCTGCGGACGTTGCGCCTGCCGTCCGGCGAAGATCGCGGGGGAACCATCTAGGCTGCGGCGCGTGCCTCGAGCGGTCGTCCTCATCGCCATCCTGCTGGCGGCGTTCGTCCTCGTGGCGTGCGGCAAGGACGACCCGCGACCCGCCGCGACGCAGACGACCGAGCCGTCGCCGGCCCAGACCACGGCCACGACCGGGACGTCCACGGCGCCCGATGTCCGGCCGCGCACCGCGCGCGACGGCTGCAAGGCGGTTGCGGCGCCCGAGCCGGCGGCCCAGCCCGAGCGGCGGCGCTCGCGCCAGAAGCTGAGCCGCAAGCGCACCTACACGGCGATCCTGCGCACGAACTGCGGCACGATCCGCATCCGGCTCGACGTGCGCAACGCGCCGAAGACCACGGCGTCGTTCGCCGGCCTCGCGCGCAACGGCTTCTACGACGGGCTGACGTTTCACCGCATCGCCAAGCCGGGCGGCAACGACTACGTCATCCAGGGCGGCGACCCGCTGGGGACCGGCAACGGCGACCCCGGGTACTCGGTCGAGGAGCCGCCGCCGTTCGACACGAAGTACCGCCGCTACGTCGTCGCGATGGCGAAGGCCGCGGACGAGCGCCCGGGCACATCGGGCAGCCAGTTCTTCATCGTCACCGCCGCCGAGGCGCCGCTGCCGGCCGAGTACGCGCTGCTGGGCCGCGTGACCGGCGGCAAGGACGTCGTACGCCGGATCGCGCGGTTGGCGACCGATCCGGCGACGGAGATGCCGATCGATCCGGTCGTGATGAGCGAGGTGCGGGTCGTGTCTTCGCGGCGGTGAAGCTGCGCCACCGCGGGTTGTTCGGGCACTTCGTGCCGGAACTGCATCGTTGAGGGGGTGTCGGTCGGTTGCGGTGGGAGCGTCCGTGCCGGGACCCGCGTGGGGCGGTCGGTCTGTTCATGTGGGGCATGCATAGACCGACCGGGTCTTCTTGCGGAAGGGGAGGTTGGCGGATGTTGCCTCCAGAGAGGGCATTTCGCGCCAAGCTCGCTAGAACAGCGCGGCCTGCTCGGGCGGGTCGAGGCAGTCGGGCGCGTCGTGGCGGGCGTCGTTGACGTTGCGGCTGACCGGGCGGTACTCCAGCGAGGCCGCCACGGCGGGCTCGCGCATGAGGGCGTGCAGCTCGTCGGGCGGGGTGGCCGGGTCGGTCCACAGCGCTTCCTGCGACGGGTCGAGGATGACCGGCATGCGGTCGTGCAGGGCGCGCACCGGGCCGGCGGCGGCAGTCGTGACGATCGCGCAGGAGCGCAGCGGCTCGACCTCGCGCGACGCGCCCTTGGGCCGCCACGACGCCCACAGGCCGGCGAACGCGAACGGCTCGCCGCCGGGACGGGTGATCCAGTGCGGCACGCCGCCCGACCACTCGTAGAAGCCGTCGGCGACGATCAGGCAGCGGCGGCGCTCGAAGGCGTCGCGGTAGGCGGGGCGCTCGGCGACCGTCTCGGCGCGGGCGTTGATCGTCTTGGCGGCGACCTCGCCCGGGGCGGAGGCCCAGAACGGCACGAGCCTCCAGCGCAGGTACGCGCCCTCGGGCTCTGCGCCGTCCTCGCCACGGCGGATCACGGCCAGCACGTCGTCGCCCGGCGCGACGTTGAAGCGCGGGCGCACATCCAGCGACTCGCGCAGCGCGAAGCGCTCGCGCAGCCGGCCCAGGTCAGGCGTCGCGAGCGTGTAGCGCCCGCACATCAGCCCGCCCGCGCGGCCCGTGCTTTCTCGCGCGCGCGGCCCTGCTTGCGTTTGCCGACGAATGCCAGCACGGCGAGGGCGACCATCACGATGACGACGCCGAAGCCCATCGCGCCGAGCGTCGAGGAGCCGCCGATCGGCAGCAGCAGCAGCTTGGCGCCCCCGAAGCCGATCGCCAGCAGCACGACGACCATCGCCAGGATGATGAGCGCGCCGCGCAGGCGCATGAGCTTGCTCGAGCCCCGCGCCGGCGAGATCAGGCCCATGAGCCGCAGGACGAAGAGCTGGCGGCTGGAGGGCGCCTGCTGGCCGAGCTTCTCGACGGCCGCCTTGAGGTCGTCCGGCCGGCGCTCGGCGAGGGCGAGGGATGCCTCTGCCATGCGTCGCAGCTGCATGCGCTCCTGCGGCCGCGCGGCGGCGATCGCCTTGCGGAAATGCTCGCGCGCCGTCTGCGCGTCGTAGCGCTCGGCGGCACGCGCGCCCAGGATCGCCTGGGCGGCCGCGCGGTACTTCGTCTCGCTCAGGAGCTCGTCGTCGGAGCGGGTCTCGAGCTGCGTCATCGCGGCCAGCGCGCTCTTCTGCTCCATCCGGACCTGCCGCTGCTTTGCCATGGGCAGAGTGTATGTCGGCGCGCGCCCTCGTCCACGGATTTCCGCGTAACCTCGGCACCCATGCACCGCATCCTCGTCGTGCTCGCCATCTCCGTCCTCCTTGCCCTCGCGCCCGCCGGCCTCGCGCAGGCCCAGCTCGGCGGCCCGCAGGTGCCCACGCCGCTGACCGAGCCGCCCCCGCCGCCGCCGACGATCGACAACGAGCTCGACGACGAGGGCCTGAGCGGCTTGCAGCAGGCCATGATCTTCGCGGGCGCAGCGCTCGTGCTGGCGCTGATCGGCTTCGCGATCATGCGCGACGCCAAGCGCGCCGCGCCGGTCGACGACAAGCCGGCGCGCAAGAAGGCGCCGGACCCCGCGGCCGGCAACGTGCCGCGTCACAAGGCGAAGGGCTCGCCGGCGGCCGCGGCCGCGGCGACCGACACGAGCGCGAGCGCCGTGCGCGCCCGCGAGCGCGAGCGCGCCAAGCGCGCCAAGGCCAAGGCCAAGGCTGCGCGCAACCAGCGCAAGCGCAACCGTCCGAAGTAGATCCGCGCGCGGTTGCGAGCCTCGCGGGTCAGGGTAAGGCTGCGCCCATGGACTTCGATCTCGACGATCCGCCAGCCCCGCTCGGCCGCCTGCTCGACACCGCCGAGGAGTCCGGCTGCGTCAACCTCTCCGAGCTCGACCAGGTCGCGCGCCGGCTCGGCGTCCCCGACGACGAGCTCTGCCAGCTGCACGAGTCCTTCGAGGCACGCGGCGTCGACGTCACCGACGACTGCGGTCGCAGCAACGTCCCCGCCACGACCGACTACTCCAACGGCGGTCTCGCGGTCGCCACGACCGACGCGCTGGGCCTGTTTCTCAACGAGATCCGCCGCCATCCGCTGCTGACGGCCGAGGAGGAGGTCGAGCTCGCCAAGCGCATCGAGCAGGGCGACGACGAGGCCAAGGAGCGGATGATCAACTCCAACCTCGCGCTCGTCGTGTCGATCGCCAAGCGCTACCCGCAGAACGAGCTGCCGCTGCTGGACCTCATCCAGGAGGGGATCTTCGGCCTGATCCGCGCGACGGAGAAGTTCGACTGGCGCCGCGGCTACAAGTTCTCGACGTACGCGACGTACTGGATCCGCCAGGCGGTCCAGCGTGGGATCGAGAACAAGGCCCGCACGATCCGCGTGCCGACGAACATCGCCCAGCGCGAGCGCAAGATCGAGCGCTCCCGCCGCACGCTGGCCGGCAAGCTCGGCCGCGACCCGACCGACGAGGAGATCGCCGCCGAGGCCGAGCTGCCGGTCGAGCAGGTCGTCGCGATGTCCGATCTGACCCGCACCGTCACGAGCCTCGACCGGCCGGTCGGCAGCGAGGGCGAGACCGCGCTCGGCGACCTGCTCGGCGACGAGCGCGCCGGGCCCGCCGAGGAGGTCGAGATCGCCCTCATCGAGGACACCCTCAGCCGCGCGCTCGAGGGGCTGCCCGACGAGGAGCGCGCGGTCGTGGCGCTGCGCTACGGGGTCAACGGCGCCGACGGCCCGGTCGGCATCCGCGAGGCCAGCCGGCGCCTGGGCATCACGCAGCCCGAGACGCGCAAGATCGAGGCGCGCGCGCTCGAGCGCCTGGCCGGCCTGCGCGAGATCGAGGCGCTGCGCGAGGCGGCGTAGGCGCTCACGCGGCGCCGGCCTACTTCGTGACGGTGATCTGCCCCTTCATGAAGGGGTGAAACTCGCAGATGTAGCGGTAGGACCCGGGCTCGTCGATCGTCAGCGAGCCGGTGGCCCTGCCCTTGATCGTGCCGGAGTCGAACGCGTTGCCGGACTCGGCGTCGGTGATGGTGTGCGGCGCGGCGTCCGCGTTGGGGATCGAGATCGCCTGGCCGGCCCTGACCGTCGCCGGGTCGGGGTCATAGACGAAGTCGACGATCTTGATTGTGTCGGTGGCGTCTGCGGCGACGGCCGGCGTAGCGGGGGCGGCGGGGTCATCCGCCCCGCAACCTGCCAGTAGCGCGCCGGCCAGCAGGGCGGGAAGCAGCGGATTTCTCATGCTCATGTGATCGTGATCCGTTGCCAGGCGGATCACGATCACATGGGTTTCTTCGTCCTCTAGGTGGAGGGCCCCACGTTGCGGTAGGTGCCTACGAGCGGCGCTGCGCCCTGGTTGATGCTCGCGGCCGCGTTGTCGACGACGGTGCTGTCGTACGTGATCGCCGTGTAGTTGTTCAGCAGCCCGCCGAGCAGACCCGTGACCTGGGCGATGACGGCGGGCGACGCCCCGGTCAGCAGCGACTGCACGGGCATGTTCGACGTGTCGCGGGTCGTCCAAGCCGACCATGCCCCGCACAGGATGAGGCAGTTTCGCGTGCGGTGCTCGGAGACGACCACCGACTGCGTCGAGGACGTCGCGAACAGGTTCACGAGCTCGCTCGACGTGAGCGTGCCCAGCTTCGTGGCCAGCAGGTCACAGCCGGTCACGGAGGTTGCGCCGCCGGGGTAACGCACCTGCTCCTGCACTCCGCCCAGCAACGCCAGCGTGTTGCCCAGCAGGGTTCCGACCTGGGCGAGCGTGGTGTTCAGCGTGGTGAGCGTGGCCGAGAGGGCCGGCACGCCGCACAGGCCGTTGGTCACCCCGCCGAGGTTCAGCAGCGACGAGTTGCTGATGGCCGACGGGGGCAGGAGCGAGGGATAGATCCCCACGGAGCCGCCCGCGCCGTCCGCCCACACCGAGCCGATGACCGTCCCGGCGTTGCCGTCGATGCGCACCACTTCGCGCGGCTCGGCGTCCTTGCGGTCGTTGGCGCTGCACTCTGCGTTGCCGCCGCACTCCTGCTTGTTGAGTGCGTACACGACGCCCGTGAAGGTCCCGTGCTTGATCCGGATTCCGCCGCTTTCGACGATGAGGATCTTCGCGTGGCTGTTCGCCGGCACGTTGCAGTACTGCTCGCCGTTGCTGCCGACCTTCTCGATGAAGACGACCTTGCCGGTCTGATCGAGCGGGAAGCACTCGAAGGTGCCCGGCGCGTCGCCGCCGGTGACGTTCTTGCTGCGGACGTCACCGAAGCCGGAGATCGGCGATGCCGCGGCGCGCCAGTACCCGGCACGCTTCGCTTCGGCGCGCCATGACTCGATCGCGTCGTCAGGCGCCATCGTCCAGGTCGAGAGCTCCACGTTGCGCAGGCCGAGGATGTCGTTCAGCTTGCCCAGCCCGGTCGCGTTCGTGACTCCGCCGACGCCGGCCAGGGCTCCGGCCAGGCACGTCGTGTCGGGGTTCGAGATCGTCGCGAGGGCACCGCAGCGCACGCCGATCTTCGAGGTCTGCGCGGCGACGAGCGGCTTCACCAGGCCGCCGAGCAGCGTCGAGTTCGACGTGACGTTCGTGCTGAGCGTCGTGCTGACATCGGTCGAGAAAGCGCCGGTGCCGACGGCGAAGTCCGCTGGCACCGCGAAGCCCCGCGCGGACTGGCTGACCCGCGAGACGACCGTCCGAGCGTTCTCGGGCGCCGTTGCGCCGCTGCGAGCGCGGACGCTGGCGTGACCGCGCACCCACGCTGTGGCCGGCCCGGCACCGCTCACGGGGGTCGTGGCGGTGCGGGTCAGGATGGTCTCCTCCCAGCGCGCCGTGTCGGCGGCGTCCACCGGGCACACGTGGACCTTCCACGTCGTCGTGTGTGTGCTCGTGGCGGCAAAGTCGGTCGACGTGCCGGAGAAGCGCTGCTTGACCTCGGCAGTGACCCGCGACGCCAGGTCGGTCCCGGACGGACTGGCGGCCGCGAGATCGCCGGTCACCGGGGTGCACGCGCCCGTGGTCGGCCACAGCGACGGGTTGGCCGCCAGCACGTTGGCAGTGGCGTTGACGACGCCCTCGGCGAGGGTCTGCGCCGAGTCGGCGCTGCGCTGCTCGCGGCTCTCGCCCGTCTGCGTGTCGACGATGGACAAGAGCGCGAGGGAGGCTGCGATCGCGACGACGAGGAGGATGATCACAGGGACCATCACCATTCCGTCCTCAGACTGCAGATGGCGGTGGTGGGTCATGAGCCGCTCCTATTGCGAAATGACACGGCGTCGCGGACGACGCTGCTGAAGGTTCCGGCCGACTCGCGGCTGGTGCCCACCGCGAGCCGGATCCCGACCGATTGGACGGCGGGGCCGGCGGGCAGGCAGGGGCTGACCGCGCAGGTGGACGCGGAGAAGTCGAACAGCTGTCCCGGGTTCTGCAGCGTGCGATCGAGCAGGACGGCGTGTGTCCACCCGTTGGTCGTGTCCGTCGCCGAGCATGCGCCCGGAGCCAGATAGGCGTCTCCAGCGCGGACGCCCATGATGAGCGAGGACTGCGTGCCGCTGGTGACCGTGCAGTAGCGCACCCACCCACGCTCGGTCCCGGTGCCGCTCGCAGCGGGAACGTACGCCGCAATCGTGAGGCTGCTGCGCGACGGCGTCCACGCGGCCGGGACCGGGCTCGTCTGGCCCGGCGCGAAGCGCGCCTGGCGCAGCGTGGCGACCATGCTGCGGACGGTCGTACGTGCGCTGTCCTGCGCGCCCGCCGCGTTACTGACGGTGGTCACGCTCTTGCCGAAGATGTCGGCGGCTCCGAGAATCGCGAAGAGCACCACGAGCGCGACGCTCATCGTCACCAAGACCTCGACCAGGGTGAAGCCGCGCTCGTCGCGCAGCGGCTGGTGGCGGTGAGGACTCATACCGATGCTCCGGGCCGGCGGATCAGCGAGGTTCGCGTGATCGAGTTGGTCTTGCCGGTGATGTCTGCCCAGGAGACCGAGATCGTGACCCGGGTCGAGGACGCCATGCCCTCCTGCGCTCCCGCGGAGATCTGCTCGATCTGCGTCGTCGAGCACAGGCCCACGGAGGTTCCGGCGATACCGCCGAGCAGGCCGGTGAGCACGCCGTTGGTGCCGACCAGCAGGTCGCTCAGGTAGTCGCTGCTGCCCAGCAGGGTGCACAGGGCAGCGGACAGCGGAGGCGACACCGCCGCGACGCAGGCGCTCACGCCGGTGATGCCGAGCACCGCGAGCTTCACCGTCAGGTCGCCGGGGTTGGCGGGGTCGACCGCCTCGGCCGGGATGACTCCGAGGCTGCATCCCGAGGCGGTCGGGGGCGCGACGTCATCGGGGTTTGTCGGATCGGGGCCCGTGCGCGTGCAGTCGAACGGGCCCAGGATCACGACACCCTGGTAGGGGTCCGATGCGGTACAGGCGCGGTAGGACACCGTGTAGGCGGTGTTCTTGCGGCGCAGGGACCAGCTCTGCGGGGTGGTGAGCGGCAGGGTGCCGCTCGTCACCGTCGCGGGCACGACCGCGCTGCTGCTCTGGTCGCCATCCGGGTCCATCGCCAAGCGCATGCGGTCGGCCGGTCCCGGGGCCGCGGGGGTCGCCGGCCGGACGTCGGTCAGGTCGTTGATCGCGCTCGTGTAGTGCCCGCCCGCCGCACGCTCGATCATCTCCTGAGCCACGGCGTTGGCGACGTCGCGCTGCTTGTTGACGGCCGTCGTCTGGGTCCCCTGGTCGATCAGGGCGAGCGTCGCGAACACGCCGATGATGAGCAGCGTGGCCGCGACGAGCACCTCGATCAGGGTGAAGCCCTTCTCGTCAGACATGATCATCCTGGGCACCCGGGGTACGGGCTACGAGCGCTTGCAGGCGTCGCGGCCGAGCAGCGCGTCGCCGCGCTTCATCGCCACGAGCTTGCGCGCCAGGCACGCCGCCTCGCTGCGTGCGCTGGCCGACGCCACCCGCGTGCGCGAGCTCGCCGTGCGCCGCTTGATGCGAACGACGTCCAGGCGCCGGCTGACAATCGTGCGGTTGGCCGTGATCGTCGTGATCCAGGCGTGCTCCCCGGCAGGGATGTCGAGGTAGCGGCAGGAGCCGTCCACGACGCGGCACTTGGTCGGGCCAGTGATGTGCAGCCCGGGCGCGAGCGCGAAGACCGCCGCCTTGCGGGCGGGGGAGTACTTCACGAACATCGCGACGAGCTTGCCATGGACGTAGAGCCCCTTCTGGCGACGGATCGAGCGCTTGATCCGGGTGTTGGCCTTGGGGCCGAAGCGGATGTCGACCGACGCGTTGTTCGCGTTGAGCGAGGGCGTCGCGCGACGCGGGGTGGTCGGACGCGGCGCACTCGGGGTCCCGGGGACGACCGCAGGAGCCTTCGTGATCGTGGCGGCGCCACCGCCGCTGACCGCCGGCGTCGCGGTCGTCGGCGCGCTGCCGGAGCCGGCCTTCGTCGCCGCGGCGGCGGCGGCGCGGTAGGACGCCGGCGGGGCGAACGGATCCTGCGCGGATCCCTTCGCCTGACCGCCCGGCGCTCCCGGGTCGTCCGTGGCGAGCAGACGCGCGGCGCGGGGCGGCAGCTTGGCCTCCTTGGCCGCGGCCGGCGCCGCCACGTCGGCCTGCGGGGCGCCCGCGGGGGCACCCTTCAGAAACAGCAGCGGCAGAGCCAGCGCGACGAGCACGCCGAGTCCCGCAAGCGCCAGCACCTGGCGGTTGCGGACCTCGTCGATCAGGTTGCGAAGCATCATGATCCTCCGGTGGGGGTGGCCGGCGTCGCCGGGGTGGCGGCGGCGGGCGGCTCGGGGGTGGCAGCCCCGTCGGGGGCGATGTAGGCGGTGGCGGTCAGCGTCGCCTTCGTCCGCGAGGACGCGGGGTCGGCACGCGTGAACTTGACCGAGTCGATCGTCAGCAGACGGCCGCTGACCTTGACCTTGTCCTTGCGTACGCTCACCGACCGGCGCACCGTCGCGAGGATGTCGCGCAGGTCGAAGTACTCGCCGCTGAACTCGAACTCGAACGGCAGCGCGGCCAGCCCGTTCGGGCCGACGGTCGCGCCCGGGGTGGTGACCCCGGCCGTGGTGCCTTGCGTCGGCGCCGCCGACTTCAGAGCCACGAGCCGCAGGTTGCTGTTGCGCACCTTGGCCCGGCGCTGCAGCTGGCGCAGCAGCGACGAGATGGCGCCGCGAGCCGGTACGGCCTCGTCGAGCCGCTTGAGCTCGGCGAGCTTGACCGGGAACTGCTTCTTGGCGGCCTCGAAGGAGGCGAGCTGCGTCTGAGCTGTCTGCAGACGCGCCTCCTGGGCGGCCACGTTGGCCTTCACCTGCGTGCGCTCGTCGCGCTTGGGGCTGATCGCCAGCATCCACAGCGCCGCCAGGATCGCGACCCCGGCGAGCGCGACGATGGCGATCGTCCGTGTGTCGTTCGTCGTCATCGCGAGCCTCCGGTGGGCACCGCGGCGGTCTGGTTGGCAGGCGCCGTGGCTGGGGGGGTGGTTCCGGCCGCCGGCGCGGGTGTCGCCGGCGTGGTGGTGGTGGTCGTGGCGGCCGGCGTGGCGGCTGCGCCCGGGGCCGGCTGCTGCTTGAAGAAGGTCGAGAGCTCGAACTTCGCGGCCTTCGTGTCGTTGTTGAAGCAGTCACCGCCGACGGCGCTGGCGCCCTCACCCTTCTTGTCGAGCTTCTCCGCGCGGCTGAAGCCGACCTCGGTGACGCCCGTCATGAGGTGCAGACGGTCGATGTACGCGGGCACGTTGCGCTCGTGCGCGGCGCAGCCGGCGAGCTTGAGCGTCGGCGTGAGCATGCCCGACGGGGCGCCCGCGACGGGCGTCGCACCGGGAGCACCGTTCGTCGGCGCGAGCGTGCCGTCCATCGTCGTCAGCCAGACGTTGTCCGGTGCGACGCGGGCGATCTCGGTCAGCGTCCGGTCCCACTTGAAGCGGGCCTTGGCCACCGAGGCGACCGCGTCATGGCGCTTGGCGGCGGCCTTGGCGAAGTCGTCGTAGGGCTTGAGCGCGGCGGTCTTCTGCTCGGCCGCGACGAGCTCGCCCTGGATCTGGCCGAGCCGCTCGCGGTCGGAGCTGACCTGGTTGGAGATGACGACGAGGTAGACGATCGCCACCAGGACGAGGGCCAGCATGGCCCCGCCGACCTGGGCGATCAGCGGCGGACGGTTGCCCGTCCCGGCCCGCTCGTGCCGGCCGGCGCGGTAGCTCGTCTTCGTGCCGGCGGCGCGCAGGTCCGGGCGCAGCGCCTCGGTTGCCCGCGACAGGCCGACCACGACGTCGAGGCGCTCGGGGGCGGCCCCGAGGCCGTCGATCTGCGGCCAGCTCTCGCGGTCGGCGACGACGACGGGCAGGTGCAGCTCGTCCTCGAGCGCCTGGGCCACGCCCGGCCAGGTGGTCATCGAGCCGGTCAGGACGATGCCGCCGATCGCGCAGGCGTCCGGGCGAGCGGCGTAGACGCCGCGCGAGGACTGCACCTCGGCGACGACGCGGCGCAGGCCCTCGCGGACCTGCTGGGCGACGGTCGCCTCCATCTCGTCGGGCTTGCCCGCCGCGTTGGCGCCGGTGCCCAGGCCGATCGTGGCGATCTGCGCGCGGGCGGCCTCGTGGCTGATCCCGGCGCGCTCGGCGAGTCCGGTGGCGATCGCCTCCGACCCGGCCGAGGCGGCACGCACGAGCAGCGGCTGGCCGTCCTCGGTGATGACGACGTTGGTCAGCGCGCCGGCCTGGACGTAGAGGATCGCCTCGCCCGGCATGAGCGCGTGATCGAGCGCGGAGACCATGGCGAGACCCGAGAGCGCGATGCCCTGGGCCCGCAGGCCGGCGGCGTCGAGCGCCTGCATGAGGCGGTCGATCCCGTCGACGCGAGCGGCGGCCATGAGGATCCGCTGCTGGCCGTCGCCGTTCTCGCCCGGGACGCGGCCGATGCGTCGGTAGTCGACGACGAGCTGGTCGAGGCCGACGGGCAGCAGGTCGGTCGCGAGGTGGCGTACCGCGCTGTCGAGGTCGCTTCCGTCAAGCGTCGCGGGCAGCTCGACGAGCCGCACCATGAGCCGCGGGTGGGCGAGCCCGACGCGAACGTCGCGCGGCAGCCCGTGCTCCTGAAAGAGCGAGCGCAGCTCCGTGGCGAGACCGTCGGAGTCGACGACCTCGCCGTCGACGACGAGGCCGACAGGCAGGGGATGGACAATGGCTTGGCGCACGCGACGCGCGTCGGAGCCGCCGGGTGGCAGAGCTACGACGGCATCGGCGCCGATGTCGAGGGCGACGGCCGAGCTGGGCCGGCGCGTTCCGAGACGGACACGTCCGCCGGAAGGCAAGTTGGGAATCCGCACGTCCCGCTGATCGGCCCCTTAGCGGATCTCGAAGAGAGCGCTGGACACGATTGGACACATGGACGATGCGTCCAGCGGGGCGCAGCAGCCGGATGTCCGGTCTCGCACGCGCCCGCGCTGAGGAGTACGTTTGCGCCCACCGCCACGCCCGCGGCCGCGACAGCTCATCGAGGAGGACCACGATGCACACCATCGGTCGACGCGCACTGCTCCCGGTCGCCGTCTCGCTACTGTCGCTGGCCGCCCTGTCGGCGTCGACCGCCGCCGCCGCCGCGCAGGCGCCGGTGAAGACCTATCGCGTCGAGGGCGTGCGCACCGCCAAGGACCGCGCCGCGGTGGCCCGCACCGGGGTCGCGATCCTCGGCAGCGACCACGGCGCGCTCGTGGTCAGCGCCTCGCGCTCGGATGCGCGCCGGCTGGGACGCCTGAAGTTCCGGGTGCTGCGCGGCGCGCAGCCGCGGCTGCCCGGGCGGGCCCAGGGCCTGCGCGCCGGCGCGGCCGCGTTCCCGGCTGCGGACGCCGGCTACCACAGCTATCAGGAGATGGTCGACGAGACGGCGGCGATCGCCGCAGCGTACCCCTCGATCGTGCGCCGCAGCGCGATCGGCACGACCTATCAGGGCCGCACGATCTACGCGCTGAAGATCTCCGACAACGTGGCCGCCGACGAGGCCGAGCCGGAGGTGCTGTTCACCGCAAACCAGCACGCCCGCGAGCACCTTACCGTCGAGATGGCGATGTACCTGCTCAACGAGCTCACCGGCAGGTACGGCACCGACGCGCGCCTCACCGGCGTGGTGAACACGCGCGAGATCTGGATCGTGCCGAGCATGAACCCCGACGGCGCGGAGTTCGACGTCGCCAGCGGCTCCTACGCGATGTGGCGCAAGAACCGCCAGCCCAACGCCGGGTCGACCGCGGTCGGCACCGACCTCAACCGCAACTGGGGCTGGCAGTGGGGCTGCTGCGGCGGATCGAGCGGGACGTTCTCCTCGGAGACCTACCGCGGGCCGGCGCCGTTCTCGGCCCCCGAGACGGCCGTCGTGCGCGACTTCGTCAACTCGCGCGTCGTGGGCGGCGTGCAGCAGATCAAGGCCGGCATCGACTTCCACACCTACTCCGAGCTCGTCCTGTGGCCGTACGGCTACACGACCGCCAACACGGCGCCGGGCCTGACCGCCGACGACGAGGCGACGTTCCGGACGCTGGGCGTCAACCTGGCCTCCACGAACGGCTACACCCCCGAGCAGGCCAGCGACCTGTACATCGCCGACGGCGCGATCGACGACTGGCTGTGGGGTCAGCACAAGATCTTCGGCTACACGTTCGAGATGTACCCGCGGACGTCGAGCCCGGGCTTCTATCCGCCCGACGAGGCGATCGCGACGCAGACGTCGCGCAACCGCGAGGCCGTCCTGCGGCTGCTGGAGATCTCCGACTGCCCGCAGCGGGCGATCGGCAAGGAGACGCAGTACTGCGGCCTGCCGAGCTCGACGATCTTCTCCGACGACTTCGAGGCCGCGCGCGGCTGGACGGCGAGCACGACCGGCGCCACGAGCGGGCGCTTCGAGCGCGGCGACCCGGCCGCCACGAACTCCGGCGGCGCCAAGCAGCTCGGCACGACCGTCAGCGGCGTCAACGACCTCGTCACCGGCCGCCTCGCCGGCACGTCCGCGGGCGCCTACGACGTCGACGGCGGCGTCACCGCGATCACGTCGCCGGCGATCGCGCTGACCGGCGGCTCGAGCTACACCCTGAGCTTCTCCTACTACATGGCGCACGGCAGCAACTCGTCGTCGGCCGACTACCTGCGGATCCGGATCGGCGGCACGACGGTGTTCCAGGAGCTCGGCGCGGCGAACAACGACAACGGCGCCTGGGCGACGGCGAGCGTGAACCTGAGCGCGTTCGCGGGTCAGACCGTGCAGCTCGTCGTCGAGGCGGCCGACCTGTCGGGGGCCAGCCTCGTGGAGGCCGCGGTCGACGACGTGCGGGTGACGCGCGGGTAGCGCCCTCAGAACGTGACCGTCCAGCCTTCGCGCTGCGCGTCCGCGGCGGTGTAGGCGACGCCGGCGACCTTCAGCCCGCTCGCATCGAGCAGGCTGATCGTCGCGCCGGCGTTGCCGAGGGCGACGCGGCCGGCGATCGCGACGCGACGCGTGTCGCCGGCAGCGAGCGGGCCGCCGGGCACCGGGCAGGTCTGGCCGGCGCGGTCGGCGATCCGCCAGCCGGTCAGGTCGACGGGTTCCGGTGAGGCGTTGAGCAGCAGCACGCTCTCGGCCTCGGGCGCGGGCCCGGTCGGGTTGACGAGCGCGGCGAGGATCCGCACCGCGCCGCTGTCGCCGGCCCCGGCGGGCACGCCGGCGTCGAGCGGGTGGCCCGTGACGTCGTCGGTGTGGAAGGCCTGGCTCTGGAAGGCCAGGAAGATCGCCACCCAGCGCTCCGGCTGCGTGAAGCGCAGGATCAGCGCGCCGTCCTGGCGCACGCCGTTGTCGCGCGCAAACGGCGCCGCGCTGCCCTGGTTCATATGGATGTCGTGCACGCCGCTGGCCGGCGCGAAGCCGAAGACGTCGTCGCGGACGCCGTCGTCGGGACCCCAGCGCTGCCCGAAAGCGAAGACGGTCGCCGTCGGATCGGCGATCGCGCGGCGCAGCCAGTGGTCGAGCAGGTCGGCGAGGTCGTTGTCGGGGCCCTCGAGCGCCGGCGGCAGCAGCCGCATCCGCGTGCGGTCGAAGAGGTTGCCGCGCACGTAGTCCAGATGCGGCCCGTCCGCACCGGCCCGCAGGGGATGCCAGCCGTCGCCGAGGCCCGCCAGCGCCGCGGTGACCGGATGGCGCAAGTCGTCCTCGACGAGGTACAGCAGCTCCGACGGCGCCTGCCGCGACTCGACGTTCACCGCGACTCGCCAATGCTGCTCCCCCGCGGAGAGCAGGTGGACCTGTAGATGGGGCGTGTCGGTCCCGTCCTCGCGGCGGGTCTCCCGGGCGCGCGCCGCCAGCACGCCGTAGTCGTCGAGCGCCATGGGTCGGCATCTTGCCCGATGAGGCGGGGCGACCGGTCGCGGGGTTGGCGCGTCGGCGCTCACCGCCGTGGGCGTCGGGTCGCAGGTGCGGGGGAATCCTTGCTGTCGACGAGAGGAAGCCCGATGCCCGAGATCGAAGAGTCGCGCGCGCCGGAGAGCCCGACGGACCTCCGTCAGCGGTCGCTGCGCGCGGCGCTCAGGCGCGCGGTCCGCGAGTTCCGCGAGGACAACCTCCTCGACTGGGCCGCGGCCCTGACGTACTACTCGATCCTGGCGATCTTCCCGGCGATCCTTGCGCTCATCTCTTTCTTCGGCCTGCTCGGCCCGTCCGCGACGCAGGCGCTGCTCGACAACCTGAGGCAGATCGCTCCCGGCCCGGCGCAGGAGATCTTCACGGACGCGATCGCGAACCTGCAGAGCAACCAGGGCGCGGCCGGGGTGCTGTTCTTCGTCGGACTCGGCGTCGCGATGTGGTCGGCGTCGGGCTACGTCGGCGGCTTCATGCGCGCATCGAACGACATCTGGGACGTCGAGGAGGGCCGGCCGATCTGGAAGACGCTGCCGACGCGCCTGCTCACGACGCTCGTGCTGCTCGTCATGCTGGCCGCCGTCACCGTGGCCGTCGCGTTCACCGGCCCGCTCGCCGAGCAGGCCGGCAGGCTGCTCGGGGTCGAGGAGAGCGCGGTGACCGTCTGGGACACCGCGAAGTGGCCCCCGATCCTCGTCGTCGTGATGACGATGTTCGCGATCCTCTACTGGGCGGCGCCGAACGTGAAGCACCCGAGGTTCCGCTGGGTCAGCCCGGGCGGCGTGGTCGCTGTGATCCTCTGGATCGTCGCCTCGGCGGCCTTCGCGCTGTACGTCGCGAACTTCGCCTCCTACAACAAGACCTACGGTGCGCTGGGCGGCGTCATCGTCTTTCTCGTGTGGCTGTGGATCACGAACATCTCGGTTCTGCTCGGCGCCGAGCTGGACGCCGAGCTCGAGCGCGAGCGCGCCATCGAGGCGGGCCACCCCGAGGAGGACGAGCCGTTCCTCGAGCCGCGCGACACGCGCAGGATGAAGCACGAGCCGTGACGCCCGGGCGCGCACGGCGACCGGCCGGGGCCGGGTGCCTCAGCCCCCCGGGATGGATGACGCGTTCAGCAGCGTGAGCGCGTCGTAGCCGACGAAGGCCGCGCCCAGCGGCTCGCCGGCGGTGAGCAGGTGCGCCCACAGCGCGTCGGCGTCGTGGGCGCGCACGAGCACGAGGTAGCGCCGCTGGCTCTCGCGCAGGATCGCCACGATGCTCGGGTCCCCCGCAACGGCGCCGATGGCGCCGATCGGCAGCTTGCCGGGGAGGCCGGCCGCGGCGAGCAGCCGGGTGGCGCGCGGTCCGACGATGCCGATGATCGCCAGCGAGGCGCGGATGTCGCGGTGGGGCAGCTCGCTGCGGTCACGTCCGTGGCCGACCGCCGGTCGCGACGCCAGCGCAGCGTGCGGACCGACGAGCAGCGTGTGGTGGGCGTCCATCCGCAGGTACCACACGCCGTGCAGGCGCCGGGCGCTGCCGACACCCAGCGGCGGGTCACCGAAACGGGCGATGAGGGCACGGTCGAGTGGCTCGCGGTCACCGCGCAACTCGAGCACGCCGTAGTCGGAGTGATCGGCCAGCCCGACGCTCTTCATGCAGACGGCGATCTCGCCGGGAACCGACCCGTAATGGGCGACGACCGTGTGGCCGTCGCGCTCGTGGAAGGCGGCCGACGCCGCGAGGCAGGTCTCCGGGACCGAGACGATGACGGGCTGGCGCGAGGAGTTCATTGCCTGAGAGGTGACGATCGACGCCTGTCGCGACGAGCCGCATCCGGCGGCCCGCCGAAGTGGGCCGCCGGAGCGTTCATCGGTCGCTCGCGAACGCCGTCGTGTCTTTCAGCTGACGCCGAGCTGCTCGGCGGCGCGGCGGGTGCCCTCGACACGGTTGGCGATCTTCTGGAACGCCACCTCGCGGGCGTAGTCCGGCGAGCCGTGGTTGGGCTTCTCGTCGATCGAGAACGGCGAGAACCCGCAGTCGTCGGTGGTGCCCAGACGCTCCTTCGGGATGAAGTCCGCGGCCCGCACGATCCGGTCGCAGATCTCCTGGGCGCTCTCCACCCGCGGGTTGCCCGGGTTCGTCACCCCGATGTAGCACATCTGATCGTCGCGGCTGTGCTGTCCGATCGACTCGTAGACCGGGTCCTTCTCACGCTCGGACGCGAGCTGGATGAGGAAGTAGCCGGCGTTGATCTTGAACATCTCCGGCAGGAGGTTGTTGTAGGGCACGTCGGCCGAGTGCACCGAGTCGCGGTCCCCGCCTGGGCACGTGTGGATGCCGATCTTCGTCCGCTCCGCGTCGGAGAAGTTCGCCAGCACGCGGTTGTTGAGCTCGATGAAGTGCGGCAGCAGGCCCGCGCCCGTCCACGGGTTGCGCGGATCCTCGCGCGTCGCCAGCCGGCCTTCCGTGAAGTCGATCGAGACGCGGGCGGCGCCGGCCTCGAAGGCCTTGCGGATGTCCGTCGTGCACTCCTGCACGATGTCCTCCTCGAACTCCTCGCGCGAGTAGCCCTCGACCGGGTCCTTGAGCGGGTACAGCAGCGCGAGCATCGACGGCGCGATGACGGCCTGCTTCATCGGCTTCGTCGCGTAGGGCAGCGACTTCTTCAGCGTGTCGGCGGCGTAGAAGTTGTACTTCAGCGGTCCGCCCACGAGCTTGGGCAGCTGGCGGCCGTGGCCGTCGGCGAAGATCGCGAAGAACTGCCCGCCCGGCGCGAGGTTGTCGGCCAGGCCGGTGCCGGCCAGCGTGTCGGCGATCGGGTACGTCGCGAACGAGGACCAGCGCTGCTCGCCGTCGGAGATGATCGGCTCGCCGGTCGCCTCACCCTTCTCGATCGAGTCCTTGCAGGCCTCGTCCTGCAGCTTCTCGAGGTCCTCCTTGGAGATCTTGCCCTCGTCGTACTCCGCGTAGGCCGCCTGCAGCTTCGCCGGCCGCGGAAGCGAACCGACCGGCTCGGTCGGAATGCCCGTGTCGGTCCTCGGGTCGTAATCGGTCATGCAGCTCTCCTCCTCATTGGTCTCTCTTCTGCCACCGCCACCTGAACGGCCCTGCCTCGTCAGAGCTACTGCAACACCCCTCCCGTGACACAGCTTCTCTCACCCAGTCATGGGCCCCACCTGTCGTCGTCGTGCTTTTGGCGCTATCGCTCACGCTCCAGCACCGTGATCACGGCCACCGCATTATCGCCCTCCACGAAGCCGCCCGCGTTCTGGGCGAGCGCGAGCCTCGGCTCGAGGTCGACCTGGCGTTCGCCCGCCCGCCCGCGCAGCTGCGCGACGAGCTCGACGATCTGCAGGACTCCCGTCGCGCCGACCGGATGTCCGCGCGAGAGCAGACCGCCGCCGGTGTTGACCGGCAGCGCGCCGCCCAGCACGGTCTTGCCCTCCACGATCAGGCGGTTGCCCTCGCCCGTCGCCGCCAGCCCGAGATGCTCATACGCCTCGAGCTCGGCGGACGCCGTGGCGTCGTGCACCTCGATGACATCGACGTCCTCGGCGCTCAGACCGCTCTGCTCGCGGGCCGCCACGCTCGCGCGCTGCACGACCGAACCCGGCGCCGGTCCGCCGGTCGCGCTCAGTGCGCTGGCGCGGATGCGGATCGGCGCGGCGGCTCCGTTCGGCGCGCCGGTCACGATCAGCGCGGCGGCTCCGTCGCCGATCGGCGAGCACATCGGAAGCGTCAGCGGCGCGGTGATCATCCGGCTCGACAGCACCTCGTCGACGGTCATCGCAGCGCGAAACTGCGCGCCGGGATTGTGGACCGCGTGGCGGCGGTTCTTGACGACGACGCGGGCGAAGTCCGCGGGGCTCCAGCCGTTGCGCTCGATCCGCGCGCGAGCGCGTTCGGCGTAGCTGTCCATGAACACGCTGTGATCCTCCGGAGCGTCGGCGAGGAGATCGACGTCGGCGGCGCCGGCGAGCGCCTGGATCGGCCGGCGCTTGTCCGGGTGCGACATCTTCTCGGATCCGACGACGGCGACCGTCTCGTACAGCCCCGATTCGATCGCGATGCTGGCGAGGTGCAGCGCCGTCGACCCGCTCGCGCACGCGTTCTCGACGTTCACCGTCGGGATCCCCCCGTAGCGCGAGTGGCGCAGGGCGATCTGCCCGCGCACGCACTCCTGACCGGTCATCAGGCCCGACAGCGCGTTGGCGAAGAAGATCGCCTCGATGCGGCCCGTGTCCGGGCCCGCGTCGGCGAGCGCGCCGTCGAGCGCCTCGATGGCCAGGCCGGCCACCGTGGCGTCGGCGAATCGCCCGCACCGCGTCGCCGCCGAGCCGATGATGTGGGCGCAGGTCACACGAATTGCCTCGTGATGTCGGCCATGGTCGGTCTCTATCAGCACGCGGGCGCGATGACACGCATGACTCCCCGATAGAGCAGGTGATTCCCCCCTTCCGGCGCGTTGCTGCGCTTCCAGACCGGCCATATCGTCGCCGGGCCGGTCCGAGAGAGACAACGACGTGGCCCGGGTGTCAGCCGGACCCGACCCGAGAGGTGATGAGCGACGATGACCGAGCAGGCGACGATCGCGACGGCGGCAACGCATACCGACGAGGAGGCCGCCGCGGCCGACGCGCTGGCGCCGCCCGCACCGGTGGGCGCCCATCTCGTCGGCAGCGTGCCGCTGGGACGCGTCGAGGACGTCTTTCGCCGTACCGCCGAGGCGCTCGGCGACCGCCTGCGCCGGCTGCCCGACGGCGAGCCCGGACCGCGGGCTGACTGGATCCTCTGGCAGTACCCCGTCTTCAGCGCCCTGCCGCAGTTCGAGGTCGGCCCCCCCGGCGCCGACAGCTACCGCACGCTGCCCAAGCTGCGGCTACGCGACGGCGAGCGCGCCGAGGACATCGTGCTCGACAACCTCGGGTTCGCCGACGCGGCGCTGTCGTCCTTCGCCATCTTCGCCAAGCTCAAGCGCGACGGGGTGATCCCGGCGCACGTGCGCTTTCAGGTCTCGTTGCCGACGCCGCTGGCGCCCGTCAGCGCGTTCATCGATCCGGAGCACCGGGCGCAGGTCGAGCCGGTCTACGAGGCGCAGGTCCTGCGCGAGCTCGACGCGATCTTCGCCGCGGTGCCGCACGACCAGCTCGCGCTGCAGTGGGACACGCGGCTGGAGTTCGCGATCCTCGAAGGCATCAGCCCGGCCTGGTTCGAAGGCACGCGAGCCGGGGTGCTCGAGCGCCTCCTGCGCGTCAGCCGGGCCGTTCCCGCGGACGTCGAGCTGGGCTTTCACCTGTGCTACGGCGACGACTACCACGGGCACTTCATCGTTCCCGATGACACGCGCAAGCTCGTCGAGGTCGCCAACGCGCTCGCGACCGCGATCTACCGCCCGTTGAACTGGATCCATCTGCCGGTCCCGGCGCAGGCCGAGGACGAGTACTTCGCCCCGTTGCGCGAGCTGCGCCTCGATCGCACGACGGAGCTGTATCTCGGCGTGCTGCACCTGCAGGACGGCAAGGTCGGGGCGCGGCGGCGGATCAGCTGCGCGAGCCGCTACGTGCAGGGCTTCGGGGTGGCCACCGACTGCGGATGGGGCCGCGGCGGCTCCGCCGTCGTCGACGAGCTGTTCGAGCTGCACCGCGCGACCTGCGATCGCCTCGCCGTGCCGCGGGCCAAGCCGGCGTTCGAGTGGCCGGCCGGCTTTGACCGCATCCCCGACGAGGAATGGACGCGCGCGCCGCTCAGCGAGGCGGGCCTGGCCTACGACCACGTCGACGAGCACGGCTGGTACGACAACCTCAACCCGAGCGTCACGCAGCTTGCGGCGCACCTCAAGGACGGCGACATCCTCGTCGACTACTCCGGCGGCACCGGCATCCTGCTCGATCGCCTGCGCCTGCGGATCTTCGATCGCGCCGTCGGCATCGTCGTCGTCGATGCGTCGGCGAAGTTCCTGCGCGTCGCACATGAGAAGTACAAGGACGACGCACGCTTCGCGGCGCGCCTGCTGCGCTTCATCAAGGAGGAGAAGCGGTTGCAGTCCCTCGACGAAGTGCTCGGGCCCGAGTTGCTGGAGCGCGGCGTCGATGCGATCGCGGCGGTCAACGCCATCCACCTCTATCCCGACCTCGACGAGGTGACGTCGGCCTGGGTGCGGGCGCTGAAGCCGGGCGGAAAGGTGTTCATCAACTCCGGCAACCTGCGCAACCCGAGCGCCAAGCCCGGCGAATGGATCCTCGACGAGACGGTCTGGGTGATCAACGACCTCGCCGAGAGCCTCGTGCGCAGCGACCCGGAGTACGCCCAGTACCGCGACGTGCTCGACGACACGGAGCGCCTGCAGGCGCATCACGCGCACCGCGACCGCGTGTTCATGCATCCGCGCCCGCTGGAGCACTACACCGAGGCGCTCGAGCGCAACGGCCTGACGGTGACCGACGTCAGCCAGGCGACGATCGTCGCCAACGTCACCGAGTGGTACGAGCTCATGACCGCGTACCACGAGGCCGTCCTCGGCTGGGTCGGCGGCACGAAGCGCATCGAGGGCGCGGAGCCGTCCGAGGAGGCGGTGCGCGATCGGCTGCGGATCATGCGCCACGCGATCGACACGATCTTCGGCGGGCGCGACTCGTTCAACGCCTGCTGGACGTACATCACGGCCGCCACCAGGGGGTGAGGCGAGATCTCCTCGAGGTCCTCGCCGGTTTGACGGGTCCTGTGCGCGAGCGTAGGGTCCGCTTCCGGGGGAGACCGGTGCGTCTCTTGCTTTCACCGTGTCAGTAGTGCCGCTCACGCACTCAGCGCCGTACGGTCGAGTTCTCGACAAGATCGGCGCGGGCCAGTGCGTGGTCCTCGACGGCGCGACGGGGACGGAGCTACCGCACCTCAGCAACGCCGAGCACGCCGTCGACGAGCGCCTGTGGGGTACGCGCGCGCTCGTCGAGGAGGCGGCCGCGGTACGCGACGTGCACCGCGAGTACGTCGCGGCCGGCTGCGACGTCATCTCGACGAACACCTGGGGCCTGCCGAGCGCCCTCCTCAACGGGGTCGCCCCCCACTGGAGCTCGACGCAGCCGGTGCACTGGATGGACCTTGCGCGCCGCGGGCTGCGTCTCGCCCGGCAGGCGGTCACCGAGGGCGGCCGCGACGAGACCTGCGCCGTCGCGTTCTCGATCAACGGCGACGTCGACTCCGACGAGGGCGAGAGCACGATCAGGCTGCTCGCGCGGCTGTTCGCCCACGAGCCGCCCGATCTCATCCTGCTCGAGACGCTGACGGTCGTGCGGCCGTCGCTGTTCGCCACGGTCCAGGCGCTGCTCGACACGGGGCTGCCGGTCTGGCTGTCGTTCCGCCGCTGCCGGCACGGCCTGTGCAGCGTCTACGGCCAGCACTGGGGTGGGCCGGAGGGAGACAGCTTCGGCCGAGCGGCGGCGCGCTTCGAGCAGATGGGCATCGATGCGCTGATGATCAACTGCATCCCGCCCGACCACGTCGACGGGATGCTCTCGTACCTGCGCGACTTCACCGACCTGCCGCTGGGCGTCTACCCCAACCTCGGCTACTACACCGACGAGGGCTGGCGCTTCGAGCCGGGCGTCGGCAGCCCCGAGTACGCGGCGATGGCGCTGCGCTGGCGAGCGGAGGGAGCGCAGATCATCGGCGGCTGCTGCGGCGTCGGCCCCGACCACGTCGCGGCCGCCCGCGAGCAGCTCGAGCAGGCGCCGGCCGGATCGGGGCCGGCGCCCGCGGCGCGGACGCCGGCCGGCGACGAGTTCCTCGAGGAGGAGCCGAGGCCCGCTCCGCCGTGGACCGATCACCGCGGCCGCTCGCTGCATCCGCTGCCGTTTCCGGACCTCGCGGCCGACCCCGGCGTCGTGCCGCCGTCGAGCGCGAGCCTCATGGTCTGGCGCTACCTCTACGACCAGTCCATCGGAGCGCATCAGCGCTGCCTGGACATCGGATGCGGCACCGGCATCCTCGGCATCCAGCTGGCGCTCAACGGCGCGTCGCACGTACGCGCCATCGACATCGACGAGCGCGCGGTGCGCAACACCGAGACCAACGCGCAGCGAAACGGGGTCGGCGACCGCGTGACCGCCGCGCAGATCGACATCTTCCCGTGGGTGCCGGAGGAGCGCTACGAGGTCATCGTGGCGTGTGTCGAGCAGACCCCCGTCGATCCCGAGTCGCACGCCACCGGACACCGGCCGGTCGACTACTGGGGCCGGACGCCGCTCGACCCGGTGCTGACGAAGCTGGCCGACGCGCTCGCGCCGGAGGGCATCGCCTATGTCGTGCAGCTGTCGATCCTGTCGCAGCGACGCACCGCCGAGCTGCTCGCGGCCGCCGGCATGGAGGTGCGGGTCGTCGAGTACGGCGTCTTCCCGTTCCCCGTCGAGCTTCAGAAGCACCGCGCCCAGGTCTCGCGCGTGGAGCGTCTGAGCGACGCCAGCCATATCCGCGCCGGCGATGGCGACCTGCTCGCGGCGTACCTGCTCGAGATTCGCCGGCAACCGGCCGACTCGGCTGGACCGCTGGGCCTCGGGGAGCTGTGATGGGCGCCGACGACGCGCTGCGGCTCGCTGCCTGCGAGCGCGTGCGCCGGGCGGTCGACGAGCTTGCGCAGCTCGGGCCGGCCAGCCAGATCGTCGATCGCTGCGCCGCGGCGGCCGCTGAGGCGGCCGATCTGGACCGGGTCGTCCTGAGCCGGATCGACGACGGCACGCTCGTCGTCGAGCGTGTTCACATGGGCGCGGGCGCCGGCGCCGGCGCGCCGCCCGCCCAGACCCCGCTGCGACTGTCCTACCCGCTGCTCGAATGTGAGTTGCTGCGCCGCCGGCAGGCGCGGCTCGTGACCGACATCGACCATACGCAGCCCGCGCGCTACGCGTTTCTCGACACGCTGCGGTGGCGCGCGTACGTCGCCACGCCGATCCTGGTGGACGGCATCGCCGTGGGGTTCCTGCACGGCGATCGCGCGCCGCGCCGGCGGCCGCTGGCGCAGCTGGATGCCGATGTGCTCGAGCACTTCGCGGCGTGGTTCGCCGTCGTGTTCGAACGCGCGGTGCTGCGCCGCCGGCTACGCGACCAGCGGCGCGAGATCCGCCGGATCTCGTCCTGGGCCGAGGCCCGCAGCGGCGAACTGAGCGACCGCGCGATCGACTTGTCGAGCAACCTCTCCGAAGAGCAGGACCGTCGCGCCGGCGCTCCGGAGCTGCTCACCGAGGACGGCCTGACCACGCACCTGACGAGCCGCGAGATCGACGTCCTGCGGCTCATGGCGGAGGGCAAGACCAACGGCGACATCGCGCGCGCGCTGTTCGTCTCGGAGGGCACCGTCAAGTTCCACGTCAAGAACATCCTGCGCAAGATGCAGGCATCCAATCGCGCCGACGCCAGCGCGCGGTATCTGCGCCTGACGCTCAACGACGGGTCGCCGGTCGAGACTCCCACCCTTCGGTAGGGCAAGACCTCCCCCACGGGAGGTGTGCGCGGCAACGCGGCTCAGCATGCTGCGGGCATGGCCATCACGGTAGTCGGCTCGATCGCCTTCGACACCGTCGCGACGCCGTTCGGCCGCCGCGAGCGGATGGTCGGCGGCGCCGCGACGCATTTCGCGCTGGCCGCGTCGTTCTTCGACGAGGCGCGGGTCGTGGGACCCGTCGGCGACGACTTCGACGAGGCCGCGCTCGCGCTGCTGTCCACCCGCGAGACGAACACCGACGATGTCGAGCGGGTGGCCGGGGGCAAGAGCTTCTTCTGGGCCGGCGAGTACGGCTGGGACCTGAACTCGCGTGAGACGCTCGACACACAGCTCGGCGTCTTCGAGGCCTTCCAGCCCAAGCTCAGCGCGGCGTCGCGACAGGCCGACGTGCTGTTTCTGGCCAACATCCAGCCGGCGCTGCAGCGCGACGTGCTCGAGCAGTGCGAAGGACCGCGTCTGGTCGCGCTGGACTCGATGAACCTCTGGATCGAGACGGCGCGCGCCGACCTGCTCGACGTGATCAGTCGAGGCGTCGACTGCCTCGTGCTCAACGACGCCGAGCTGCGCCAGCTGACGCGCCGGCCGAGTCTCGTCGGGGCGGCGCGCGAAGCGCTCACCTGGGGGCTCTCGGCGGTCGTCGCGAAGCAGGGGGAGTACGGCGCCGCGCTGCTGACGGCCGATGGCTTCTTCGCCCTGCCGGCCTACCCGCTGGAGAGCGTCGTCGACCCGACCGGCGCCGGCGACACGTTCGCGGGGGGCTTCGTCGGCTACCTGTCGCGCCACCTCGACCGCCTCGACGACGAGGCGACGCTGCGCCGGGCGATGGCCTACGGGACGGCGCTGGCCTCCTTCAACGTCGAGGAGTTCGGCACCGACCGGGTCGCGCGCCTCGAGGCCGACGAGCTGCACGAACGAGTCGCCGACCTTCAGCAGATGACGCATTTCGATCACGCTCGGGTGGAGTTGGCCCGGTGATCGGCCGCAGCAGCCCAGCAGCCACCAGCGATCAGGAGCGCCACCCATGACGAGCTTCGCCCAGCACGAATACCTCTTCACGTCGGAGTCGGTGACGGAGGGTCATCCGGACAAGGTCTCCGATCAGATCTCCGACGGCGTGCTGGACGCGGTCATGCGCGACGACCCGACGGGACGCGTCGCCTGCGAGACGCTCGTGAACACGGGCCTCGTGGTGGTCTCCGGCGAGATCTCCACCGATACGTACGTCGACATCCAGGAGATCGCGCGCGAGACGATCCGGGGGATCGGCTACATCGATGCCGAGCTGGGCTTCTCGGCCGATTCGTGTGCGGTGCTCAACGCGATCGACAAGCAGTCGCCGGACATCGCGCAGGGCGTCGATCAGTCATACGAGACGCAGACCGATCCCGACGACGACGACGAGCTGGACCTGGCGGGTGCCGGGGACCAGGGGATGATGTTCGGCTACGCGACGATCGAGACCGAGGAGCTCATGCCGCTGCCGATCTCGCTGGCCCACCAGCTCGCCCGGAGGCTGGCGCTCGTGCGCCACGACGGGACGCTGGACTACCTGCGCCCGGACGGCAAGACGCAGGTCTCCGTGCGCTACTCCGACGGGGTGCCGGTCGCCGTCGAGAAGCTGCTGATCTCCACGCAGCACCACGACAAGGCCACGCGCGATCAGATCCGCGACGACCTGTGGGAGCACGTCGTGCTGCCG